>JBAXUS010000089.1:0-24263 GCA_037129555.1 Planctomycetota bacterium | reverse complement strand
TCTCTGATTATCCGCTGCTGCCCGTCCACCGACGGTTCTGGGAATGGGTGCTGCGCCAGGTCGATCGCGCTGGCACGTCCGCGCAGTTGCGCACGCAACTCCGCATCGTTTACGAGGCCGTCCGCGCGTCTTCAAACGATGAAGTCGGCCATGTCGTACCCGGCGATTACATCTTCGATCAGATCGCGTCGGTGATGGTCCAGACCGGCGTGTTGATGAAGGAAATCCACGAGCTGATCAAGAAGCAGGACGACGGCACGCCCGACGGCAAGATGCGCTACCGCCTCTGTTCGCTGATTTTCCTGATCGGCAAACTCCCGCGCGAAGGCACGTCCGATCTGGGCATCCGCGCGACACCGGATGTGCTCGCCGATCTGCTGATCACCGACCTCAAGACGGGCAGCGCCGAACTGCGTAAGCGCATCCCGGAACTGCTCGCCCGTTTACTTGCACTCGGCCATCTCATGCCGGTTGGTGCGGAATTCCGTATTCAAACGCGCGAAGGCGGAGAGTGGGACAGCGACTATCGCGGGCGGCTTCAAAAGATTTCAAACGACGACAACCGCGTTGCGGGCGAACGCACCGACTTGCTCCGAGCGCACTGTTTTGAGATGTTCAAAGAAATCAAACTCGTCCAGGGTAAGAGCAAAGTGGCCCGGCGAATCGAACTTCATTTCACGCCCGACGCGCCGCCGACGACCGGCGAAGCCATACCGGTTTGGGTGCGCAACGGCTGGATCGATGACGATAAGTCCGTGCTCGCCGACGCACGCAAAGCCGGTACGTCCAGCCCGTTGATTTCCGTTTTGATCCCGCGCCGATCAGCGGAAGACCTCAAAAAAGCGCTGTGCAGTTTCAGAGCCGCCAGTGAAACGCTGGATGCGCGCGGCGTGCCGTCTGGTCCTGAAGGCATTGAAGCTCGTACCGCCATGGACACACGCCGCACACTGGCCGACGGCGAATTGAAGGCCGTCGTTCGCGAAGTCATGGACGGCATCCGCGTCTTCATGGGCGGCGGAAATGAAATCTCGGCGATGAATCCGGTCGAAGCCGTCAGAGACGCCGCACTGGCCGCGCTGGCCCGGCACTTCCCGAATTTCAACATGGCCGACGATCCCAAGTGGGACAACGTGTGCGACCGGGCGAAAGAAGGCGGCGGCAGCGCGCTCGAAGCGCTCGGGTACAAGGGCAACGCGGCCGATCATCCCGTCTGCAAAGCCGTGTTGGGATACCTGGGCGCGAATAAGAAGGGCATCGACATCCGCAAGAATTTCGAGGACAGTCCGTACGGCTGGTCGCGCGACGCGGTGGACGGCGCGATCCTGACGCTGTGCTTGAATGAACTGGTCGAAGCGCGCGACAAGTCCGGCACGGTGCTCGACCGCAAGCAGCTCGACCGCACCAAAATCGGCATTTGCGACTTCAAGCCAGTCACGGTGCTCATCACCGCGCCGCAGAAGATCGCCATCAAAAAGCTCTTTCAAGAATTGCCGGTGTCGTGCAAGCCGGGCGAAGAATCCGCCGCTGCGGGCGAGTATTGCAGAGAGATGCTGCGCCTGGCTGAATCGGCCGGCGGTGAAGCGCCTCTGCCGGAACGGCCGAACACGCGGCACATTTTTGAACTGCAGGGCCTGAGTGGCAACGAACAGCTCTTCGCGCTTTACAACCAGCGCGAGACGCTTGCTCAACAAGCCGTCGCTTGGAAAGCGCGGAAGGCCGGCATCGAAAAACGTCTGCCGGGATGGAAGTCGCTGGAACGTTTGCTGAGCCATTCGACGGGCTTGGCGGTCGCGGCCGAAGTCCAGCCGCAACGCGACGCGATTCTGGATGGCCGCGCGCTGCTGGAAGACCCGGACCCGGTGCCCGGCTTGTGCAAAAAGCTCTCGGATGAATTGCGCAAAACGCTCCTGGCCGCGCGGGCGGACTTCGACAACGCGCGCAGCAAGGCGATGGATGCTGTGGACGAGTCGCCGGACGCTGCGAAGATTGCGCCGGAGATGAAAGACCTGTTTGTGGAAAAGTGCGCGCTCCGTCCGGCTCCCGCGTTGAAGGTCGGGACCGGCGACGAACTACTCCGCGAATTGGAAGAGTGTTCTCCCAGCGTGTGGAAGACTCGCACCGATGCGTTGCCCACGCGTTTCCAACAGTTGCAGTTGCTGATCGCGAAAGCCATCGCGCCAGACGCGGTGCCGGTGAAGCTGCCCGCCGCGACGCTCTACACGGAAAAGGATGTCGATACGTGGTTGGCAGCGGCGAAGGACGAGATTCTGAAAGTCCTGAAAAACGGACCGGTGGTGATTTAGTAATCGTTTTCAGCCCCGAAGGGGCGGCATAAGATAGCCCAGGGTAAGCGCATTAGTGCGCAGCCCTGGGTCAAGAACGATGTGTGTTTGAAAAGCCCTGAAGGGGCGACATAAAAACGTTGATCGCGCGGTTTATGTCGCCCCTTCAGGGCTATCAATTCTCTTTGTGCCACAACCCAGGGCTACCCGCCCTGGGCTATCTTATTTCGCCCCCTTGGGGCTGATACAAGGATTCGATGAGCGCACTACAACCAACCCTCCGACGTCAGCTTGAGAACACCGTCAAGCAGGCGCGGCGTCTGGCCGAGACTGGCGCGTTGGCCGCGCTCGAACGCCTGTCTGTCGGCGAAGCGAAGCCGCACAAGCAACTTGAACCCGCTGAACGCGATCTGCGCAATCGGCTGCGGGCGAAGGGGCGGCAGTTGGGCGACAAGCTCGACGACAAAGATGGCGTGCAGGGAATTGTTCACCTGAAAGAAGCCTGCGCGTATGAGTATTGGCACCGCATGTTGTTCGCGCGCTTTCTGGCGGAGAATGGGTTGTTGATTCATTCGGGCGAAGGCGTCGGCGTCACGCTGGATGATGTCGAGGAACTCGCGCAGGCGGAGGGCACGGACCGCTGGACATTGGCCGGGCGTTATGCGTCGGCGATGTTGCCTGAAATCTTTCGACCGGACGATCCGCTACTGCAGTTGGAATTTGCACCCGAGCACAAGCAGGCGCTGGAGAAGCTGCTGGCAGCGCTGCCGAACGATGTCTTTGTCGCCGGCGACAGTCTCGGCTGGGTTTATCAGTTCTGGCAGGCGGACCGCAAAGACGAAGTCAACGCGGCCGGCAACAAGATTGGCGCGGATGAATTGTCGGCAGTGACGCAATTGTTCACCGAGGATTACATGGTGGACTTCCTGCTCGACAACACGCTCGGCGCGTGGTGGGCGGGGAAGCGGCTGGCGGCGAATCCGAAGCTGGCGACGAGCGCGAAATCGGAAGACGAGTTGCGCAAAGCGGTCGCGTTGCCCGGTGTGGAATGGAAATACCTGCGCTTCGTCAAAGACGACTCCGGCGCATGGCGTCCCGCCGCCGGCACGTTTGACGGCTGGCCCAAAACTGCGCGCGGGCTGACCTGCATTGACCCGTGCATGGGCAGCGGGCATTTTGTCGTGGCGATGTTTGAGCGGCTGGTCGCGTTGCGCGTGGCCGAAGAGGGGATCAGCGAGAAGGCGGCGGTCCAGGCGGTGTTGCGCGAGAATCTGTTCGGATTGGAGCTGGACCCGCGCTGCACGCAGATCGCGGCGTTCAACCTGGCGCTGGCGGCGTGGCGGCGGGTGGGGTATTGCGCGCTGCCGCCACTGAACCTGGCCTGCTCGGGCCTGGCGCCCAATGCGACGCAGGAGGATTGGCTGAGCCTGGCCCAGCGCGCGAAGGCCAAACATCAGCGCCACGTCCCGGCGGACCTGATTCACAACGGTCTGGTCAATCTGTATGGCCTGTTCAAAGACGCCCCGACGCTCGGCTCGCTGATCAACCCGAAGGCGCTGGGCAGCGTGGTGTCGGCGGACTACGATACGCTGCTGCCGTTCCTCGCCGAAGCGTTCGCCGTCGAAAGCGGCGACGTGGAAACGCACGAGCGCGCAGTGGCCGCGCAGGGGATGGTCAAGGCTGCGGAGATTTTGGCGGGCGAATATACATTGGTCGCGACGAATGTGCCGTATTTGGGGCGGGGCAAGCAGCACGGCGTGCTGACTGATTACTGTGAGCGTGTTTATCCACTTTCCAAAACTGATCTTGCCACTTGTTTTGTTGAACGCTGCATCACGCTTTGCCACAAGCACGGAACAACCACGCTGGTCTCTCCGCAGAACTGGCTCTTCCTCAGTGCCTATGCCGAAATGCGCACGCACCTACTTCAATCAATCGTATGGAACGTTGTGGCACGACTTGGTGAAGGCGGCTTTGACAGCCCACAGGCGGCCGGTGCTTTCGTAGCTTTAACTGCGGTTTCTAAAACGGCACCTCAAATCGGGGACAAGTTTTCAGGATTGGAAGTTGCAACTGTAAAAGAGCTTCAAGCAAAGGCGAATTATTTAGAGAATGGCGAAGTGGTTGTTCTTTCGCAAAGTGAGCAGTTGAAAAACCCGGATAGCACCGTTGTCATCGGGTTGGATTTCAAGGGCATTCCGCTCAAAGAATGCGCGGGTTGTTGGCAAGGCGTTATTACGGGTGACGATAATAAGTTTGTCTTTCGATTTTGGGAATTCGCACAAGTCCATAGCGCGTGGTCATGGTTACAAGGCCCACCCCAGCGAACGCGACTGTTTGATGGGAAAGAATGGGTTATTCGCTGGGAAAACCGAAACGGCGATTTGCATAAAAACTCAAGCGCACACAATTTCCCGTCGCCCAATATGCTCGGAAGACCAGGAATAGCTTTTCAGCGTATGCGTAACTTAAACGCAACGCTGTTCTCCGGTGACATCTTTGGCGATCACGTCGCGCCGATCGTCCCGCATGACCCGGCATTGGTTGCCGCACTTTGGTGTTTTTGCAATTCCGAAGAATATCGAAAGCGCGTTCGGGACTTTGACGCCACGTTGAAGGTGGCGGTAGGTTCTTTTCTCAAAGTCCCCTTTGATTTCGCACACTGGCAAAAAGTCGCGGCTGAGAAATACCCAGACGGGCTACCCAAGCCTCATTCGGATGACCCGACGCAATGGCTTTTTAACGGCCATCCGGCCGGCTCCGACAACCCGCTGCACGTGGCCGTGGCGCGCTTGCTGGGCTACCGCTGGCCGCGCCAGACCGGCTCCAGCTTCCCCGACTGCCCGACGCTCGGCCCCGACGGGCTGGAAAAATTCGAGGACGACGACGGCATCGTCTGCCTCTCCTCCGTGCGCGGCGAAGCGCCCGCCGCCGACCGTTTGCGCGAATTGCTCGCCGCCGCCTACGGCAAAGCCTGGAAGCCCGCCGTGCTCGACGAATTGCTCTCCAGCGCCGGATCGTCGAGCCTCGACGACTGGCTGCGCAACGGCTTCTTCGAGCAGCATTTCAAACTCTTCCACCACCGCCCGTTCATCTGGCACATCTGGGACGGCCGCAAGGATGGCTTCAACGTGCTGGTCAACTACCACAGGCTCGATTTCAAACGGCTCGAAAAACTCGCCTACACGTACCTCGGCGATTGGATCAAACGCCAGGAAGACGCGCTGAAACAAGGCGCGAGCGGCGCCGACGACCGCCTGCTGAAAGCGCGCGAGCTGCAGAAGAAACTCGAATTGATTCTGACCGGCGACGCCCCACACGACATCTTCGTGCGCTGGAAGAAACTCGAAGCCCAACCCGCCGGCTGGCACACCGATTTGAACGACGGCGTGCGCCTGAACATCCGCCCCTTCATGACCGCCGACGTGCTGCGCAAACGCCCGAACATCAAATGGGGCGTGGATCGCGGGAAGAATCCGCCCGGCGCGCCGTGGGGGGAAGAGCGGGATAATGATCGGCATTTGGGGTTAAAAGAAAAAGCTGACGCACGCCAAAAGAGGACATGATGCCCACAGTATTTGACGCGTTGCGGCGGGCCTTAGCCAAAGCAGCGGAGTACAACCACAACGACACTGTCGCGCCGGAGGTGATCCTGTGGCCGGACAAGGATCGCCAGTGGACCGCGCTGGCAAAGCGGCTGCGCGCGGAGCACCCGGAGTTCCTGACGCTCGGCGACTACAAGCCCGACGAGCGAACCGGTCCCGGCATCTGGCTGCGCTGCGTCCTGGCGCGGACGATTGATCTGGGCTACCCGGCGACGGCGATCCCGATCCTGTATCTGCCCGGCGTGGGCCGCGCGGATTTGCGTGCCGTGGAGACGTGTCCGAAGCATCTTCAGCCGCTGGCCGAGCTGCAATTCCGGGGCTGCTTCTGGACGCACATCAACGGCAAGGATTGGACCGTCACTGCGTTTCTGCAATCACCGGACGGCGGCTTGGGTTTGGACGTGGTGTCGGCTCCGTCCACGTCCGAAGCGGCTCAGCGCGCGCTGGTGAAGCTGGCCGGAATGCCGGTCGAACAACTACGCGGCAAGCAGCTCGATGCCGCGTTCTTCAACGAACTGCTCTCGCCCGACACAGCCCGCGACCTGCTGACCTGGCTGAACGATCCGGCCGGCACGCGCAAGAACTGGCCATCGGAAGAATGGACCGCGTTCCGTTCAGTGTGTCAGCAGAAATTCAAATTCGATCCGCAGGCCGATGGCGAACTGACCGGTGCCGAGCGCCTGGGCGACGCGCAGGGACCGTGGGAGAAGGTCTGGAAACGTTTCGCCGAAGCGCCGCGAAACTATCCGCATCTGCCGAAGCTGTTGAACAAAGCCAAACCGATGCTGGCCAGCGGCCCGACTTGGCCACAAGAAAACGAGAGCGATGAAGACGACTTGCGCAAAGAACTGAAGGCGCTCAAAGACATGACGGCTCTCATGGCAATCAAATCGATTTTTGAGCGCGAAACCGAACACGCCAAACGCCGGGAGTGGGTCTGGACAGCACTCGGCCAAGCGCCGTTGGCCTGCGCGCTGAAATACCTGGTGCAAGCAGCGGAAGTCACGAAGACGCCACTGGCCGGGGCGACGACAGACGCGCTGGCAGACGCCTACGCGACCACAGGCTGGCGCGCGGACGCGGCGGTGCTGGACGCGTTGGCGTGCGTGGAGAAGGCTGCCGATGCCGAAGCAGTGTCGGCGGCGGTGCAGGCGATTTACAAGCCGTGGCTGGAAGCGGCGGCGGAACATTTACAGAAACTGGCGAAACACACTCCATTGCCGGGGCCGAGTAAAGCCAATCGCAACATCGCGCCGGGAACGTGCGTGCTATTCGCGGACGGCTTGCGTTTCGACGTGGCGCAGAAGCTCCATGAGAAGTTGAGCGGGCGGGGACTTTCGATTGAAACGAGCCGGCACTGGTCGGCGTTGCCATCGGTCACTCCGACCGCCAAGCCAGCCGTGTCGCCGGTCGCGGGTGAGATCGTTGGCGGAGAAACGTGTATCGATTTCCGGCCGAACGCGAAGAACTCAAACAAAGAACTGCTTCCACATTCGTTCAAAAAACTTCTCGACGAAGAGAACATCCAGCACCTGGCGTTAAACGAATGCGGCAATCCCAGCGGGACAGCCTGGACCGAATACGGCGACATGGACGCCTACGGCCACGCACACGGCTGGAAGCTCGCCCAGCATGTCGGGCATCAGGTCCGCGAGATCGAGCAACGCATCGAAGATTTGCTGGCGGCGGGATGGCTGCGCGTGGAAGTCGTCACCGATCATGGCTGGCTGCTGATGCCGGGCGGGCTGCCGAAGATCGAATTGCCGGGACATCTGGCCGACACGCGCTGGGGCCGGTGCGCGGCGTTGAAGGCAACGACCAGCTCGACACTGCCGAATGTACCGTGGCATTGGAACCCGGACGTGATTGTGACCATCGCGCCAGGCATCGGGTGTTTCAAAGCGAATACCGAATACGCGCACGGCAGCGTGAGCTTGCAAGAATGCCTGGTGCCGACGTTCACGATCCGCAAAGACGGTGCCGACGCGCCCAGTGTAAAAATTAAAGCGGTAAAGTGGGCGGGGCTGCGCTGCCGGATTACATTGGAAGGCGTGACGCCCGATTGTATGGTGGACGTGCGCAAGAAAGCGGTCGATGCCGGCAGTTCTGTCGAAGTGAACAGAAAGCCGCAGGTGGTGAAGCCGGACGGCACGGCGTCCGTCGTGGTGAGCGACGATACGTCGAAAGACGATGCGTTGCTCGTGGTCGTGCTGGACGCGAACGGCCAGTTGTTGGCGAAGAAACCCACGACCGTGGGCGGGGAGGAATAGGGCTATGGAACTGGACGCGCTCGACCAGATCGCCGCGAAGGCATTCGACGGCTTTATGGTCCGAAAGGATTTGGTCCGCCAATTCAAGGGCCAGTACCCGGTGCCGACATACGTCGGTGAGTTTTTGCTTGGCCGCTATTGCGCCAGCACTGACGATACCGAAATTCAAGATGGCCTGGCAATTGTTCAGAAGCAGCTCGGCAACCGGACGGTACGTGCGGGCGAAGAGGAACTGTTCAAAGCTCGCGCTAAAGAGACTGGCGTGGTGCGGCTGATCGACATGATCACCGCGAAACTCGACACGAAAAACGACGCGTATATGGCCGAGCTGCCGAGCCTGCATTTGAAGGACGTGCGCATCGACGCGAAGATAGTCAAAGAAAATGAACGCATGTTGACGGGCGGCTTTTACGCCGAAATCGCGCTGAGTTACGACGGCTTGATCGCGCAGGAAAACGGCGGACGACCGTTCGCGATTGAATCGCTGAGTCCGATCCAGTGTTCGTCCGCGAAGGCCGACGCGTTGAAGCGCTTCGCTCAGGGCAGGCTCGCGTTCACAACGGCGGAATGGAAGCGCTTCCTAATCCGCAGCGTGGGCCTCGAGCCGGACGTGATGACGCCGCGCCAGCAAGATGTCGTGCTGCTGCGCATGATTCCGTTTGTCGAAAACAATTACAACATGGTCGAGCTGGGGCCACGCGGGACGGGCAAGAGCCACTTGTATCAGCAGGTGTCGCCATATTCGCATCTGGTGTCGGGTGGCAAGGCGACTGTGGCACGGATGTTTGTGAACAATGCGTCGGGACAACGCGGCCTGGTCTGCCAGTACGACGTGGTGTGCTTCGACGAAGTCAGCGGCATTTCATTCGACCAAAAAGACGGCGTGAACATCATGAAAGGCTACATGGAATCCGGCGAATTCAGCCGGGGCAAAGAGAGCATTCGCGGCTTCGGAAGCATCGTCATGGTCGGTAATTTCGACGTGGACGTGGAACATCAACAGCGCATCGGGCACCTGTTCGGCCCGCTGCCGCCGGAGATGAAAAACGACACGGCGTTCATGGACCGCATTCATTCGTACATTCCGGGCTGGGACGTGCCGAAGATGTCGAAGACACTGCTGACAAATCACTTCGGCCTGGTCGGCGATTTCATGTCGGAGTGTTTCAACGGCCTACGTGCTCAGAGCCGGATCATGGCGCTGCAAGGACGCGTGCAATTTGGTGGCGCGTTGAGCGGGCGTGATACATCGGCGGTGCAAAAGACGATCAGTGGCCTGTTGAAGCTGCTGTATCCCGACGCGGACGCGCCGGTCTCGGATGAGGATTTGGAGAGCGTGGTACGGTTGGCGCTGGAATGCCGCCGGCGCGTGAAAGAACAACAAAAGAAGATCGGCTCCAGCGAATTCCGCAACACACATTTCAGCTACCACTTCGGCCAGGACGGTGTTGAGAAGTTCGTCTCGACCCCGGAGCTTCAGAGCGAAAACAGCATCGGCACCGACCCGCTTGCGCCAGGACAAATCTGGACGATCAGCCCCGGCAACGAAGAGGAAGGCAGCGGCCTGTACCGGTTGGAAGTGAACGAGGGGCCGGGATCGGGCGTGAAGATTCTGAATCAGCCGGTGCCGCCCGCGTTCCGTGAGAGCGTGCGCTACGGCGAACAAAACCTCTATGCAGGCGCGCGAAAATACGTCGGTGACCGTGAACCGCGCCAGCACGAATTCTCGATCCAACTTCGCGCCTTCGACGTATCGAAAAACGGCAGCGGGCTGGGGCTGGGCGTGCTGCTTTCGCTATGCAGCGCCCTGCTGCAAAAGAGCGTCAAGGGTGGGTTGGTGGTCGTGGGTGGCCTGAATCTTGGCGGGTCGATCGATCCAGTCCACAACGCCGTCAGTATCGCGGAGCTGGCGATCGAGAAAGGCGCAACCGTACTTCTGATGCCGGTGTCCGCGCGAAAACAGTTGTTCGATCTTTCGGACGACATGGCGACGAAGGTGAACATTCTGTTTTACGCCGACGCGCGGGAAGCGTTGGATAAGGCGTTGAGCGATTGAGTTTTATCGAGCAAGAATCATCGACCAAGGCGTGAAAAGCTTCGGACGTGGTAGCAGAATAGGGAAACGCGAACGTGGCAAAAACTATCAAAGCGGAACAGAAGCCAACCGCGCCGCCGATCAAGGAGAGCGCACAAACGCCACAGGCACCGACGCCCGATTGGGCTGCGGAAGGACATAACATGGTTACGCGAGCCGATGCCGGAGACGCCACGATTGCCCAACCGAGTTCTACGCCACCGACTGACGCTGGGCCGGTGAATTTGATCGACGACATGACCGATCCTGCATATCTGGCCGCGCACAACTTCATTTTCGGTGCCGATTCGTCGCGAATCCTGGATTGTGCACAGGTGGAAAAGGAATTCAAAACTTTCGAGGATGAGACGCGGGATGGCGGTGTTATCGACCGCGAAATTATCCGCTTACAACAGAGCAATCAGATTCATGAAGTTTATCGTGTATTAAAAGATAAACTGGAGGTTCTGTTGGAAGTACGAGCCGAAGCCAGAGTAAAGGAAGGACGGCTTCGCTACCGGCACGAAAGAAGTCAAACGACCGCCGATTCGAGTGATTTACTGGGCAAGCAAATCATAACTATAGGCGCCCTCCGGCGCCTACTCCTGGAGCGCGCATATAAAGTTACATTGTGGGTGCTCGATCGGAAACTGCCGGAAATCAAGATGATCGGTATCAAGTCCGAGGATTTGCGTCATGATATTGGACTTTTTATATCGAACGAGAAACTGGGCGTGGACGAAATCAAAGGAGCAAAAAACATACTCGAAATCGAGGTTCGCAACGCGACGCAAACAACGCGAATTGCGCCGCCGCCCGAACCGTCAAAGGACAAAAAAGAAGTGGATCCGCCTCCGCCTCCCGAGCTTCCGGTGATTTATTACAAGCCTATTGAAAAAGAGCACGTGAAACTCACTGCGGAAACTAACTGGAATTTGCATGTCCCAATACAGAAAGGTTTATTTAAGTTTTTAAAACAATACTTCAACTCTGAAACGGGTTTTCCTATCGCCCCTTGTCCTGCGGCGCTGCGCGTCTGTGAGGCTATCGAATACCCGGATATCAATTATGCTACACCCGATCCTCTTGCAAGATCCAAAGCTCAAAGGGCTGTTAGTAGTAAATTTAACAGGATCAAGAAAGCTGCTAAGGCAGTATTCACAAAGGATGAGGACGAGAACCCATTGAGCCTTTTGCGAAATGTCGGAAGAGCAAATGAAATCGATGGTCAGCATGTTCGAGTGATTAAATTTCGCCTTCTTCCCTTTCCCGAAACCCAGTCTCCAAAACCTGAATGCCCCTCGAGGAATTCTCCTACTGCCGCGTAGAACACATCGTCGTCTTTGCCACTAAGATTCGGGGGTATACTTTCGGGCGCCATCTCAGGTAACACCTGTTACCTCAAGATTTGCGCAATCAAAAAAGTTCAATAAATCATTTATTTTAAACTTCATTCATTCGCTTCTCGCCCACTATATCGCGAATCCATATCGTCCACGACTCTCCTTTAAAAAATTGCCAGGTAACACTGGTCTCCTGTAGCCGGGCGTAAAATCTCTCCAAAGCCCCCACGCCGAACTACTTCGCGTGCGGCACTGGAGAGGAATGAACTTGGATACAGTCAAAAGTAAAACCAGCAGCGCAACGGATCGTTCTTTGGAACTGCGATCCCGCGTGTTGGATGATTTCTTGAATGCGTTGCCCGCGGACGCGACGTTTTACGCCAGCTTGGCGGCGAAACGCGCGATCCCCCAGGCGTGGGCTGAAAAAATGCGCTTGAAACCGCTCACTGCGGCATCGGCGCGTGATGCAATTGCTCATATCAACGAACAGCACGGCCGCAACTCGCTAAGCGAAGCCGGGCTATTGAACGCGGACGGTAACATACCGGGGGCGTTGCTTGCCGATAATACCCTCATCCCGTACCTCGACCATGACGGGCACGTGCAAAAGATCCGCCCTCACAAAATGGGCCTGCCCGGCGATCCGATTGCGGTGTACAGCCCATTCATTTTGGCGGAAACGAAAGCTTCCGAGATCGTTTTGACAGAGGGTGAATTCAAGGCCATCGCCGCGTGCGCGGCTGGTTTCCCCTGCCTTGCCGTACCCGGCATCAGCTCGTTCGTCGGAGCACATTACCCCGAATTACGCGACCTGCTCAAGCGCCACGGCATTCGCTCGGTCACTATCTGCTTTGACAACACAGACGCGCCGAAAGCTGACCCCGCCTACCCATCAGGTCGCGACGACACCAATTTTTACGCGGTGTTGCTGGCCAAGATGCTCTCGGAGGATGGATTCTAATGGCCACGATCGCACGGCTCCCCGACATTTGGAAGACCAGCGGCAAAGCTGACATTGACGGCGTTCTTGCAGCAGGCCATAGCCCCGACGAACTGGGACGCGTGTTTGCCGGCGCCTCCCAACCAGACGCATTCGTCAATTCGCTCGCCGAAGACGAGCGTAAAGCATTGCTATCCCGGATCGACAAGTCCGCCCATTCGTCGATTCTCAAAGAATCAGTGAA
This sequence comes from Planctomycetota bacterium, assembly GCA_037129555.1. GTDB lineage: Bacteria > Planctomycetota > SZUA-567 > H5-PLA8 > H5-PLA8 > JANXLS01. The sequence goes on along the minus strand of JBAXUS010000089.1, from coordinate 11,505 downwards.
GACCGTTGCCGACAAAGTCACCGCCGCGAAACTGGCACTTCGCGTTGGAAAGGCCGGCGACGAACGCTTGGCTCGCTCGCTGATCGAACTCGCCGCCGAAAAAGGGTGGTCGTTAGGCCCAATCAAAGGCGCGCTCAACGAAGGTAATCGGCAGCGCCGCGAGCAGGAAAACGAACGCCACATCGAATCCGGCGAACTAAGCCTGCTTTACGATGAGCGGCATGCGCGGGCGTGGTTCCTCGACACCGACGGGCTTGTCGAGATGAAGCTCGACTCGAATGGGCGCGCGCTTATCACTAAATTGGCTGGCGATCCGTGTGAAAGTGCGGTTCGTGCGACATTGAATTTGTTCCTACAAAAAGCGCGCGCCAACGGCACGCGCGTACAACCCCAATCACTCGTGACGAAGCCCACTGTCGAGGAGAAACTTTACGTCGCATCGGAGCCGACGCGCCTAATCTGCCTCAAGCCGGGCGCGGTCGAAGTCGTGCCCAACGGCATCAACCGCGACCGTGTGTTTATTCTACCGGCAGAATCGTGGCGTGAATGGTCGTTTCGCGCGGACGTTGATCCGCGCGCCGCTTGCACAGCATTATTAGATTCAGTCATTGGGGCGTGGGCAATCAGCCCAACGGATCGGCTGTTTCTGTTGGGTCTCGCGCTGTGCGTATTCCTGCTTCCGCTTTTGCCTGCTTTGGGATTGGTGGCTCTGTCAGGACTCTTTGGCCTGGGCAAAACGTCAATTGCGTCGGGATTGGGGCGCCTTCTAAACGGTGTCCCCGTTAAACCCGTTGCTATGAAGGATGATTGCGTCATCAAATTGGCGGCATCCGTTTGGCTGCTTTTCATTGACGAAGCAGAGCCGGAATCCGTCGAAAAACTGGGCCGAGTTCTCAACGTGCTGGCCAAAAGCGGCGTAGGCGATCCGCCCGCCTCAGCGCTGCCGTTGCTCTGCGCGGCTAATTTGAAGTTGTTGCCCGGAACGGCGCAGCGCGCTTTCATTCTCCCGGTAGCAAAGGAGCATCAACAAGCGGTGCAACTTAATGACGCGAGGTACTGCGAGTCCATTGCCGCGCGACGTGACGAGTATCTTTCAGCGGTGATGCAGTTGATTGCCGCGAAAGTCTTGCCGGCGGTTATGGACGGCACGCTCGACCAGATTGTTGCCGAGTTGAACGCCAACGCCGCCGACCATCCCAATCAAAGGAACTTCCATGCGATCGCCGCGGCGTATTTGATCGTCAATGCCATCCACGAGGTCGCTGGCCGTCAAACGCCCGACAGTTTGATGGCTGCCTGGTTGAAGGAGCAATCCGAGCGCCATTTGGAACTCGCCGCAGGAACGTCGGACGTGATTGCCGCCTTAGAAGCGCTCAATTCCGCAGCTGATGCCATGTCGCCGGAGCAGTTCCAAAAGGAGTACTGCTTGCGTTTCGACCGCCAATCCCACGCGATCCAAGCTACGGCAGGGCAACTTCTCAAGGCGCTCAAAATGGTGGACAGTAACCTCAAGCTGGGTTCGAGTTCGGAATTGATCACCACTTTAAAATCGAATCTCGCTGCGCTTGAGCACAAGGGATGGGAGGTGAAATTCTGCGCGAAGAAAATTCACGGCCACAATGTGCATGTGATTCGGTTCCCATTTGGAGGATCGGGATAGGGTGGACTAGTCGACTAGTCCACCCCAGATCCACCCCGATTAACACTATACACATACATATGTTACGTATAAGGGTGGAGAGGGTGGACTTAATTTTAAAAACTCTTAAGGCGAAAGAGCCTTTCAATCTATTAACACTCCATGTGTGTGTTATTGCTCCACCCCAACCACCTGACTTGGCTTACTTCAATTCAGGATTGAACTTAATCAGGGTGGACTTGCCAAAAACAAGTCCACCCTAGGTCCACCCCGTCCACTCTGGAGAATGGTAAATGAACTTAACCAACGCGCTGAAGGGTATCGGTAATTGGAAGCCGAAACCGTTGGTGGCTCCGCCGCCAGTCGTACCAGATACGGCGACTCCACCGTCCATACCGGCTGCGCATGCACCCATTGCGGAGAAACCGACCGATGTTGCCGCGCTCGACAATCTCATCGCTGCGGCAATGCAATCCATTTCCGCGGGGAATGCCCCGTCCGTGTCGCCAGAGTTGCCGCACATTCCGCTGGATTGTCCAACCCTTGTGGCGCTCCACGACGACCTTTCATTGGCGTGCGCGGAAGTAACTAAAGTCCGCGATCTTCCGTCGGAGCTGGTTGCGTTTCAAAGTGAACTTGAGCGCTTCAATTATCCCGCGGGATTTTTCAATTCTGAACTGCTACCGCTGATCACGCCGAATCATGCGGGGCTTGTCTTCAAGGTGTTGCGCATTGAGGCGCAACGCGTCGTTTTGATCGCTCCTACCGGGGACGAAAACTCACTTTACCACCCCGCACACAACCCTGGTTTGGGAGGCTAAGAATGCTTAAGGTCTTGCAGGATAAATGGACGGTTCGCCAGAAGGGAATCATTCTCGCCTTGTATCGCGTCGTTCTTTGTTTGGCCGGCGCGGGTGCAGGAAAGACAACTGTCTTGGCGGAACGCGTCGCCTATTTTATTCGCCGAGGAATTGTCGCGGCCGGTAACGTCTATCTCACTACATTCAGCCGGCGGGCGGCGGCAATGCTCAACGGCCGAATCCGCCAAGCAGCCGGGGTGGATGTTCACGCTTCGACGATTCACAGTTTGGCACTCGAAGTCATTCTTTCGGCGACCGCAAGCAACGGCTGTTCCGAACCGGAGATCCTCGATCAACGCGCTCAATGCCGGATCATAGAACAGGCGCTTGAGAACCATCCGGCGCGCAACACGCTTACGCCGGAGCGTGCCGTCGCGCGTATTTCGTGGTGGAAAGCGCATGGTTTTAGAGCTTCGGAGATTCAACGACTCTATCCCGCCGATCCGCAGGCGGATGCATTCGGGCTTTACGAAAAATTGAAGGGCTCCGCCCTCGATTTTTGTGATCTCATTACGCGCGCCACAGCGCTATTAGAATCGGATGCCTCCGTCCGAGATTTGTGGCACGACCGTGTGAAGTATCTGGCGATCGACGAACTACAGGACACGAATCCGCTCGAACTCCGTTTTCTGACACGCGTGGCATCGCCGAGTGCTTTTATCTTCGCCGTCGGCGATCCTGATCAGTCGATCTACCAATTTCAGGGCGCTGACATTACCAACTGCCTGCATTTCGACCGGTATTTCCCCGGTGCCGAGGTGTTGCTGTTGACCGAAAACCGTCGCAGCACTTCGACAATTTTGGCATGTGCGCAGCGCCTTATCCAGCAGAACACGGGGCGTTACCCGAAAGTGCTAACACCGGTCCGTCCGTCCGGCGCACCTGTTTCGATTGTGGATGCCCTTGACTCGCAGGAGGAACAAGAATACGTCGCCGCCCAGATTCAAATTGCACTGAAAGAGGGCATACCGCTCGGCGAAATCGCTGTCCTGGCTCGAACGCGACAGCTCGTCGCGTCGTATTCGGCTTTCCTGAAAGGACGTGGCTGGGACGTTTCGCAGCACCGCTATGACGAAGATTTTTGGTCCAAACCCACCGTAACGCACGCCGTTGCAGTGGTTGCTGCCGTCGCCGGCACCGGGACGACGAAAGAATGGAATGCGCTCATGGCGCACTTTCCACAGGCTGATCGCCTTGCCATTTTGCGCCAGGCCGAAATCAAGAAATGCGAGATTCAAAACTTAGCCGACTCCGGGGTGTTGGCGCAATTGATGCTTACGGCACCGGGGTACGAATACGTGTCGAAACTACTCGATGCGCTGGGTCAACTACGGCAACAGCCGCTTGATGATGTCGGTCGATCCATCGCCAAAAACAGCCACGCGCTCGGTTTTCTTGAAGGGAAAGGTGCTGCTGCCGCCAAAAGTGTCGCGCGTGATTTGGACTCGTTCGCTAACGCGGTTGCCGATCTTTCTCGGCAGCCGAACATTTCAGACTTCAAGGCCCTCCACAATCGCTTCGAATCAACACCAGTCACCGCGCATAAAATCTCCGTCCTCACGGCGCACACTGTCAAGGGGCTGGAATTCGGCTGGGTTTTCGTTGTGGGCTGCGAAGAAGGTTTGTTCCCACATTTCTACGCCACAGACACGAACGTCGAAGACATGCAGGAAGAGCGTCGGCTTTTCTTTGTGGTGATGACGCGGGCGAAGGATCGCTTGTTTCTGCTCCACGCCCGTAAGCGCTGGAGTGGCGGAGCCAATCACAAGAAGTATCCGTCTCGGTTCATTTCCGAAATTGGAGCCGCGGAAACAGAGCAGATTGACGCTACCGCATTTTTGAAAGGAATGAGTTTATGTACGTCTCACTCCATCAACACAGCGCAATAGGCAGTCCGGGCGACGCAATCGCGTCGATAGATGCGCTCGTGGCGCGCGCGGCACAGTTGGGTATGCCGGCTGCTGGTCTGACCGACCATGGCCGCGTTGGCGGCTGGCCGGAATTGTCCCGCTGCTGCACAGAGCACGGAATCAAACCACTGTTTGGTTGTGAACTGTATGTCGCCGAAGGGAACGCCACCGAACATCTCAAAGGCCCCGGCGGCAAGTACGCCTATCATCTTTGTGCGTGGGCAAAAAATGAAACTGGGTTGAAAAACCTGATCGAACTAAACAATTACGCCCACACCTACGGATTTTGGAATAAGCCCCGCGTCGGTTGGGAGCAACTTGAGCGACACGCCGACGGCCTGCTCATTTCGACGGCGTGCCTCGGTGGTGAAGTGGCCTTACGGCTGAAGCATGAAGGTGAAGCAAGCGCTGTAAACACGGTGCGACGGTTTATGGACGTTTTCGGGCAGAAGAATGTTTACGTGGAGTTACAGCCGAACGGAATCTCGGACCAGTTGACGCTCAATCATTTCCTCGTTGGCACGGCAAGCAAATTCGATTTGCCGCTGATCGTGACGAACGACACTCATTACGTGAATCAGGAGGATTGGAAACAGCACGACCTCTTCTTGGCGATCGCGGCAAACACAACGGTCAGCGATACCAAGAGGAAAATCTACAAGCCTGAGGCGTTCTTTTTACGCACGCCGGCCGAAATGGCTGCTGCATTCAAGGATCAACCACTGGCGCTGCGCGGCACCTTTGAATTGGCGGAACGCTGCGATGCCCGATTGCCCACCGTTGATGCCATCAAGGGCACACCGGAAGACGACGCGCTGCTAACCCATCTGGCGGTCGAAGGCGCGCGGCGGCGATATGGACAGATTACTGCGGTCATTCAAGAACGTTTGGATCGTGAACTGCGGTTGATCGCGGAGAAAGGATTCGGCTGGTATTTTCTGAAAGTTGCACACGTCGTCCAGGAGGCGAAAAAGAAGGGAATCTTGATTGCTCCGGGGCGTGGCTCCGCGGTCGGCAGTCTTGTCGTCTATGCGCTCGGCATCACCGACGTGGACCCGCTCCAGTACGGATTGCTGTTTGAACGCTTCCTGAATCCGGGCCGCAATGAACTCCCCGACATTGACATCGATGTCCAGGCGGACCGCCGTCACGAGATTATACCCATGCTCGATCAAGACGGTTCGGTCTTGGGATTAACGACCTATTCGTCGATTGGCTACCGCAAAGCGGTCGGCGGCGTTGCTGGCAGCGTGGGCGTTGAAGTGTCTGCGAAAGACGCCGTGCTGAAAGCATTGCCGATGGAGAACGCTGATGATCCAAGTAAACGCGACACGTTGTTCGATTGGTTCCGCGCAAACATCGCGCGCGATTGCACCGGCGGCGATTGGTTTGCGAACGCAGGACAACTTTATGGGACCCCGTTATATCCCAGTCGCCACGCCAGCGGTTTCGTGATCGTGCCACCGGCATGGCCGTGGGCGCCGCTCCAGCGCGGCAAAGACGGTCACATGCTGTTGCAGTACGATAATGACGCCGCTTCCATGGCGGGGTTTACCAAATTCGATTTCCTGAATTCAAAGGTCCTTGAGGTTCTTAGTCTAACGAACGATCTGTGCCGTACCACCGGGAAGCCGGGGCTGCGCTTCGATAACATCCCCGTAGACGACGCAAGGGTTTTCAGTCTCCTGTCAACGGGCCACACCGCCGGGTTGTTCCAATTGGAAAGCTCGCCGATGCAGGAATTGATACGTCGCGTCAAACCGGCGTCGCTCAGCGCGCTTTCGGACGTGATCGCCCTTTACAGACCAGGTCCTCTGCAATCGGGTATGGTCGAGCAGTACGTGCAGGGCGTCAGCGATTTGCCGGCACTCCATCCGATCGTTGCTGAGATCGTGCGGCCGACACGAGGTATCGTGCTTTACCAAGAGCAGGTAATCGAATTGGTACATCGCCTGGGTGGCATGTCGCTGGCGCGCGCGGACGATCTGCGACGGGCTATGGCGAAAAAGAAACCTGAGGCAATGCGGGCGTTGTTGGAGGAGTTTTATCGTGGCGCGGTTGCGAACGGTCTAACAGAAATTCAAGCACGCGATCTGGCCGACAAACTTCAGAAGTATTCGGGTTACGCCTACAATCGCTCTCACAGCATGGCATACGCCAAGCAGGCGGTTGCGACGGCATTTGCTCTCGTTTACGCGCCCGCGGAATTCATGGCGGCTCGCCTTGAGCTGCTAGACGACCGGGATCGACTCCAGGCCTATTTGTCCGCCGCTGCTGCAAACAACCTCCGGATTTTAGCCCCTTGTGTCAATGCGTCGGGGGTGAAATGGACTCCTGAATCGAGAAGTTTGCGATTCGGGCTTGCCGCGATTAAGGGGATTGGAGTCTCCGCTGCCGAAGCCGTCGTACGTTGCCGCGGAGACCGGTACTTTTCGACCGTGGCGGACTTCGCGCTGCGCATCAGCGCCGATGCGCGCCTGGTAAACCGCAAGGTTGTCATAGCGCTCATCGAGTCGGGAGCCTTCGACGTGATTCAAGCCGACCGCCAGTTGGTGCTCAAACAGTTTGATTTCGCGCGCGGCGCACATCGTCGTGCTGCTGGGAAAGGCACACTGAATTTATCGCTGGGCGGGGAGATTGACCGGCTGGGAGTGCCGTTGAGTGCCATGTGCGGGGGAGGTTCTCCGCCGGCATGGAAAGATCGCGGCCGTGTGATCGACAATCTCGACCAATTGACTCAATCGCTGGGGCAGGTGGGACAAGTCGCGGTCATCTTGAACGATGCTTTCGAAAAGAAAACCAGAGACGGCCGACCCTTTTGGCTTCTCAATGGTTGGCTGGATGGAACGCTCGTGCCTTGTGTCTGGTGGCAAAATCAAAGCTATCCGTTCGACTACAGGCTCCCAAAGCTTAATCCCGGACAACGGCTATTGCTTTGGGCGGAGCCGCGAGAGCGAAACGGCGCAGTCCAATTGAGTGTCTTGGCGATTCTTGACATCGCGTAATTCTTCGGAATTTGAGGTAACAGTCATTACCTCTGACCATGTGTCAAACAACAATCAAAAACTTTCCTATTTTTTCGTTTTTCGATTCCCCATTCGTGTTTCATCGCCGCCAGAAAAATACTTACCGCAGCGGCATCAACACTACTTCGGGTAACGGCTATTACCTCTAATCCAGGATTAAAATGACTTTCAGAGAACGCTGAGCGAGGCAATGGGCCTTTGCTGGCGAGTCTCGACACAAGGATACGGAGGAAAAGATGGATGCAACAAAAATGCCACCGAAGACGCAAAGCCGCCACGTCGGCGGCTCGGTCTATCTGCTCGCGCAGATGATACGCACAGCCGCAGATGCGGAGCTGGTCAGCGAGTGGCTGATCAAAAGTTCAAACTACTTCCCGGCATTACCGCAGAACGAACTTCTCGGCTTGCGGGACGTGATCGCCAAGTGGAACAGCGACGAGACGCTTGAACCGCTGCGCACACTTGAAGCTGTCCGCGAGAAGTTTGAAGCCGCAAAACGCGGCCTTACAGCAGAAGAAGCGGCGGAGCCGCGCGTGAGCGACATGGTGGTGATCTTCAACGCGCTCATCTTCGCGGCTCAGCACCAACACAAGAGGAACGTTGCGCGCCGGCGCGCGGCGCAGGCACAAACGACGGCCGGAGCTGTTACCGGCGGTCTTGAACCGGATACCCGGAATGCTGAGTATCCAATGCCGTCCGTGGTCTGGAAGGATGAGACGGATCGTCATCAAGACCCCTTCGCCGACGAGACCGAGCGGGAAGTAAAGGCCGTGCTCCAGAAATTGTGGGCAGAGATGCCGCAGGAATGGGCGATCGTGCTGAGCGGCCTTGGCTTTCAAATCCGGCTGGTGGATGTCCCCGACAGCTTGGATTTCCTGGATCAATGGTTCTTGGCGCCGGACGAAAACGGTGGTGTCACCGTCAATACCCGAACCTGGTGTCAAGGCGAGGGCAGGTCCGGTGATGAAGCGTTCCCGGCCTTGAGTGCTGCTTTCGAGGCCGTCTACCTGATGGAGGTGGACAAGGATATTAACAATCCAACCGCTCTCGATACTAGCGCCGCGCGCGCGATTTAACGACCATATTATCTGAATCCGCCCGATGGTTGGGCGGGTTCGGACAAGCGTTTCGACAGCGGATCTTGGGTGGTGGTACTTGGCGATGGCTTTTAATGGCGGGAAGTGAACGAGGACGTATGTGTTGAAATGGGAGATAAGGCTCCCGAAGATTTTGACTAGGAAGGAGGCAGCATGAAATCGACGAAAAAGAGACCGAAGTCGTTTAAACGTCTGGATGGCGATCCGACGTACTTGATCAAGCGGTTCATCCGCACCAAAAGCGACGCGGAACAGGTCTGCGATTGGTTGAACGAGAATGCCGACAACTGCATTAAGTTTCGACCGGGAGTATTCCTTGGTCTGCGTGAGGCCGTCGCAACGTGGGAAACCGATACGAGTATGTGGTCGCATCCACAGTTTGGATGCATTGCAGCGATGGTCGCAGAGGATCTGAAGGGCCTCAAGGTGAACGATGCCGCTCTAAACTACCCGGCAGTAGAGGGTATTTTGACGATGTTCCGCGCGTTCAAGCGCGCGTTCAAACGCCAGTCGTACGCGAATGTGGAGCGTCGTAACTCAGCAAGTGGCCCGGCCGCAGCAGTGGATGTTCAAACGAATGGCAATAGTGAAGAAGGCTTACAGAACAAACACGAAGCTGAACTATTCGCTCCGACCGTCGTGTGGAAGTATGAGGACGAACGCACTGAATATCCATTCGCCGATGTGACGGTGCTGGAATACGACGAGGAAATCAAAACCGTCTGGGCGGGGTTGCCCGCGGACATCAAGGCGGTGTTGAGTTGTTTCGACATCCAAATTTCCGTTGTGGATATGCCGGAAGAATTGGCATGTCACAATCCACCGATGGAAGCGCCGGATGACTGCGGTGGCGCCACGATCAACGTAGAATTTTGTGGGAGTTTTAATATTTCCGACGGTTTGGCGCTGATTTGTGCGGCAGTCGTGAAGCAATTCGCCGTTGGTGGAACTGTGCAACAGTACAACGCAAGTATGCACTACCCGAAGATCCGACAGGACAAGCCGTTATCCGATGTGCAGCTGGAGGAGGCGATTAAGGAGATCGTCAATAAGGGTTTGCTTACAAGAGCCATCAATGCTGCCTCGTTGGACGAGTTCCACGATATGCACGTGGACATCGACCTTGATGATTCAGCAGAGCAAGTATCCGACACTTGCGAAAGATGCTCAAACGTGGAATAGCAACTTGGATGCGCCCAGTCCACCCTGAAAGTTTGGGGTGGCTGGGCGACCGCCTGAAACTGACCGTTGGATATGAAAGTCAAATTTACTGTTTAGGGTGATGTAATATGGAAACGAACAACGAAGTGAATGATATGGAGGCGGGTACAACGACCGCACTCTGGATTGTCGAAACCGGTGCCCTGGGCTGCTGCGAATATCGCGCATTGCTGGCGGGCACGATCATGACGGAGACAGTGCAGGAACAGTCGCAGGGAAGTCTGGCCGCAGCGCAGTTTGTCCATGGAGGGCATCGATAATGAAATGCCACCTGGATGGAATGCTGACTGTCCAAGAGCTGTCCGCGAAGCTGAAGATCAGCGTGCGGACCGTGCGCGAATGGACCCAGCGCCGGAAAATTCCGTTTACGCGGATTCATCACCGAATATATTTCGATGCGGGAGTTGTTGAGAGAATTTTGCAGCGCAACGCCGTCGAAGCGGTGGCTGCATCGCCAATCCAACATTAGCGCTCAGCGCAAGGAGGTGCATTAACAAAGGGAAAGGATAACGATGAGTGCTCCGAATTCATTTATGTTCTACGGGTGCGAGGGGCGGAAATATCGCGTGGCCTTCAATCCACAACGCGATGCCTGGTTTGCCGCTTATCTCGTAGGAAAGAAACGCCACAGGGTCAGTCTTGGGGTGCGGACGAAGGTCTTGGCCGAGATGGCCGTAAAAGAACTGGATGTGCCGGCGAAGAAGCCTGAGCCTGAGCGTCCGCCGGAACCTGAGAAACTGTCATGGACGGAATTCCAGCGGATGTATCTGGAATTCAAAACGCAGCAGGGGAAGGCTCCGAGAAGTGTGTCGCGCTACAAGGCGGCACTAGACGCGTGCAGCCGTTATTTCAAAACGGTGGGGGTTGCGAACGTGGATGAGATCACCCTCATAGTGCTGGAAGGCTACATGCAGTACCGGACAAAGGTCGAGGAGCGTAACATCAAGACCGCGCACAACGACGTGCTGACGATCAAGAACGCGATGAAGTGGGGAAGCAAGGCCTCGCGGGGGCTGTTGAAAATCAATCCAGCACTGGATTGGGAGACGCAGAAACCCAATAGACCGAAGCGGAAAACGTACAAGGCCCATGAAGTCGAAGCTCTTGAGAAAGGTGTTCGTGACTGGTTGCGCCCGGTTGTGACGATGTTGGCTTGGACGGGATTACGGATTGGCGAGCTGGAGAACCTGCGCTGGTCTGACGTGGATCTTGAGAAGCGGGTTCTGCATGTTCGCGTACAGGAAGACTGGAAACCGAAGGGACGGGCTGATCGAACGGTGCCGTTACATCCGAGGGTCGAAGCGGTGTTGAAGCGCCAGCCCATCGGTATGTATGCGATTACGAGTCCGGGCGGAGGAAAGTTGCGGGAGCAGTACACGTTGAAGTGTCTGAAGGAAGATCAAGAGCGCTTGAAGTTGCAGAAAGGCGATCTTCACGGGTTTCGTAGATTTTTCGCCACGACCATGATGGTGAATGGCGTATCGCCCCATACGGTGATGCAGTGGGGCGGCTGGAAATCGATGGAAACGATGATGCGTTATCTGGCGGACGTGGACGTGAGCGAAAGTGTGATCGCCATGGAGAAGGCAGTTCAGAAATTGGCGACTGCTTGAAGATGACAACATTCTGACAACATTTTCGAGTCAGACAAAAACAAAACCCACAACTCGTGTGGGTTTAAGGGGATAAAAATAACAACGGAGAGGCAGGGATTCGAACCCTGGAGACCCTTGCGGGCCTACTTGTTTTCGA
>JBAXUS010000088.1:0-25054 GCA_037129555.1 Planctomycetota bacterium | reverse complement strand
CTTTTTTGTTGCCGCGACGGGCTGGTGTGAAGTAAAATTAGCAAAGTTGATGAAGTGCCGAAGTCCGATTTGGATATACACAAGCGCTGCTCTCGGGGCCATTGTGGCAATGGGTGCGTTTAATGTCAGTTTGGTTGAGGAATTGCTGGACTCCATAGACATTCCTTATACTAGCATGGCTATCTGGCTGATGAATCCGCTAGATACTCTAATGATTGCAGGGCGGTCACGTAGTGTATGGATTTTTGAAGGGATGGTATTTTTAACCACGCCCATAGCGGCATATTGGTTTTACCGGAGCGAAGTGTTTTGTGAAAGTTGCAAAGTATGGCTCAATTTAAAAAATAAAACTATTTGCCTGCCATTTCCAATTTCGGATGAAGGGCGGAAGGCCTGTGATAAAGGTGATTTAGCGCTTGCGTCCGAACATTGCGCAGAGAATTATGGCTCTCGACTTGTATTGCCTTACGTTAAATTGAACTACACAATCTGTTCCCGCTGCGGAAATTGCGGCGCGTATCAACTCGTTCAAGTTAGTGAGGGCAAGCAACAGCGAGAAGAATCACGACTTTCACCGGTGATGGTTTTGGATCCGGAATCGGCGCATCATTTGTCAATTTTGATCGCCAAACGTCAAATCAAAATGCCACCGGCATCGATGATAAAACACAAAGTCATACCCCGAGCCCGACCAATTGCACGCAAATCTGTAAACCCTAAACCCAAATGACCGGATCAAGAATTATTTAGCGGACGGCCGAATGCAATGATGAAAAAGAACGCCATACCACTCATCGTATCAACGTTCGCTATTTGACTGAACGCCGAACATCTACACTTAACCCACACGCAACAGCACGGAGCAGGGTACTGCTCCGTGGCACAGGCATTAGTTCTTCTTCGGCAACAGCTCCAACATCGCCTCACCCATTCCATGTCCGATGCGTGTAAACCAGATCGCGCTACCCATATAGTGGTAGCCAAAATCGCCGCCGGTTACTTTCCATTTCTCCATGTTCTCTTTCCACTTCGGATATAATTCCTCAGCGGCTTTATCGACCAAAACATCTGTCCGGAATGTTTTAACATTGCCTTTGAATTCCGGAACGTCGTTCATCGCAAGCTGTGCTTTTTGAATCGTGAGCATCGCGCCGGCCGCAGGTTTCGACCCGTTCTGGCCCATCGCTGCAATCACGAATGGCAGCGTCGGAACATTCAAATCCTTCCGCACGTCCTGGATGAAATGCTTCATGTTCGACTCATATTCATCTTGCCCGCCGTACTGATCATTCCACCCTTGAAACCACACAAACCCCGCGATCTCAGGCGTGCAATCCTTTAATTCCGGAAAGAGCGTGGCGCGATTGTCGAGCGCCGTTTTGACTTCCGCCAGCATCTCGCGATACGATAGCCCGTATTCTTTCTTGAGTCCCTCAAGAGTCGGCAACGGGTCATTCTTCTTATTTTTTTCGTTCGCCTTCGTGACGCGTTCCTGAGCCTGCTTCAACTCTTTTTGAAGCACCTCGTCAGACGGAAAACCTGCGGACGGCGAACGGAAATTCTTCACGAGCGAACGCCCACCCCATGCCGCTTTGATCAACATCACCGGCTCGTCAAACCGGTCGCCCATCATGACCCCGAATTCAAGCTCTGCACCCGTCCGCCCGGGCGAACCGAAACCGACCGTCAGCGGCCCTTTGCGGTCCAGAAATTTTATGAACACATCGTCGCGCACAATCCATTTGTCGTCTTTGCGCAAATGAGCAAAGAATTCTTTTGTCGCAGGCGCAGTCGCTTGCACGTCAAGCAACGCATTCGGAGCCTTCCCTTCCATGTTCGATTGGCCGGACAAAACAAAGACTTTTACCGTCTTCTCGGCGCCAAGGAGGGGCAGTGCACATGAAATCAAAAAGGTAAGAGATGCAATCAAGATTCGATTCATGGTACAGCCTTTCGAATGGATGGATATGGAAAGGCGGAGCCATTCTCACATGAATAGCTCCGCCACATGAACACTTGTAAAGATAGTGCGTCTACTTCGTTTCCGGCAGAACCTTGACCTTGATGTTCTTGAACTGAATCTTCGAGCCGTGGTCCTGCAAATCGATGTAGCCGTTCTTGACCGTATTGAACGTCTTCACTTTGCCCCACTTGCTCGCAGCGATCAAGGCTTTGAATTCAGCGGTGCCGGTGTCCACATCGACGACCTTTTCACCGTTGACCCAATGCTCGACTTTGGTGCCGTTGCTGACGATTTTAAACGTGTTCCATTCGCCTTTACCCTTGGTCGCAATCTTCGTGGGCGCGACGACGTCGTAATACGAGCCCGCGTCATTCTTGCCAGGCTTCTTGTCAGCGGGATGGATCATGACCTGCATTTCCGGGCCGGTCGTATAAGGCTGAGCACCTTCTTCACTGCAGTGATAAATCACACCGCTATTGCCTTCGGTTTCGAATTTCCAATCAATCACGAGTTCGAAATTTTCGAATTTCTCAACTGTTCGCAAATCGCCACCTTTGCCCGTCTGCGATAGCAACCCATCGATCACTTTCCAATCCGTCGGGACGGTTGTCTTCTTGTAACCCATCCAACCGTCGGTCGTCTTGCCGTCGAAAAGCAACTTCCAGCCGTCCTTCTTTTCCTGCTCAGTCAATTCATTATCCGCCGCGCGAACGCTGGTGAAAACCATCAACGCTAACGCAGCCAGCGTCATCAATGTAACGTTCTTCATGTCACTCTCCTAAATTGTATTCAAAATCGCAGCCGGATGAGGCCGCTCACTGAAGAGGACTACACCGTGCTCGCATCGGTTCGCACTGGATTACGTGCAGCATTCGAAACGCACATTTCCGACACTTGAAAATTGCTTTTAATACGATACTGCTCCTTGACATTAGTAATGCTATGCAATACTATTCCTCTATGGCGATTCGATCATTCAAATGCGTCGAAACTGCGGCCTTGTTCCACGGAAAGAAGATGCGTCGGTTTGTAAATATTGAAACGGTGGCTATTCGTAAATTGGCAATGCTTCATCGCGCTGCAACGTTAGATGACTTACGAGTGCCGCCAGGAAACAGACTAGAACGCCTTCGTGGTGATCGTACCGCGCAGCACAGCATTCGCGTGAATGATCAGTTTCGTGTCTGTTTTGTTTGGACACCCGATGGACCGACCGAAGTTGAAATTATTGATTACCATTGAGGAACCAAATTCAATCGGAGCTTCGTAATGCGTAAAGTCAAATATCCCCATCCTGGTGAAATTCTTATCGAGGAATTTCTGAAACCAATGAATATAACACAGTACCGTCTAGCCAAGGAAATCGGCGTACCTCAAGGCCGCATCGGTGAAATTGTTGCTGGAGAACGGTCCATTAGCGCAGATACCGGATTGAGATTATCCCGATTTTTCGGCATGTCTGAAAACTTTTGGACTGGATTGCAGCTGGACTACGATTCCGCCAACACCAAAAGTGCAATCGCAAAATCGTTGGGAAAGATTACGCCTTGGAATCGAGAATTGGCGGTGCAATCACCCAGTACGGAAGGCGTTTCGAAGCGACTTGATAAGATAAGCAAAAGCAACAGCCAAGCCGATATGATCGAATTCTAATAACCACGTCATTTCATCGCCAACTGCAATCGCTATTCATACATGATAATTTGCTCGCTCCCGTTAGGGTTAATACAATCAGCGATTCGCGTAAGTTTGATTTAAATAATGTATGCCGAGGAAGGGAGTCGAACCCTCACGATCTTGCGATCACAGGCTTCTGAGACCTGCGCGTATGCCAGTTCCGCCACCTCGGCTTGAGGTGCCGTTTCATGGGTCTGAAACGGTCACGTTATATTACCGGAATAACGCACTTTGTCAAATTCGATTCAACAGAAACAGGGACTTTCTGAGAGGTCACGAGCCTGATCGAGTATGAATGACTCGTAAAGTCATCGTGTGAAAAGGATTAAAGAACTCAATCAAAAAAATTTGACAAGCGGCATTTCATGTGGTTTAGTAAGGGTGTGGGCTGGTCGGGACGCTGACTGGCATGACAATTCGCACCTGATAGTACCGCATATCCGCGTGGATACAGCATTCTTGACTGAATGCCCCCGGGTTGCCGCTTCTCCAAGTGGCAAGGGCTAGACAGGGAGGTCGTCTTATAAAGGAGGTGTTCACGTGAGTAGTAATTCCTACGGTGACCGGAGGTTGCTGTCCGCGTAAAGCAGGACGGAACTTCAAGTGCTCGTGATTTTAGCACTGGCCGCGTCAAACGAGGACCGATTGTTTACACCGTTGATCGGTAACCTTGAAACGCAGTTCGCCGGGTTTCGTCCCGGGGCTGACGGGTCTCATTTGCGCGTGACAGCGTGTTGTTCTCACCGGCCGGCTTTCACCTCAGACGTGAGAGCCGGTTTTCTATTGTACCTCTTTCTGTACATCTTCCGTTCTTCGCCGTTCTTTGCGCCTTTGCGAGAGACAATCGCTCACTCCTGCGCGTTCATCCGAATGAAGCGCTCAAACACATCCAATGTCTCATCGCTGACGTGATGCTCTATGCCTTCCGAGTCTTCCGCTGCGATGTCCGGCTTGACGCCCAGAGCGATCAGAAATTCCAGCACAATCGCATGACGGCGGCGTGCTTCTTCCGCCAATTTACGACCCTGTTCCGTAAGAAATATCGAACGATACGGCTGCGTCGTCACAAACCCGTCGCGTTGCAATCGCGCCACGGTCTTGATCACCGTTACATGCGTCACACCCAACCGTTTTGCGATGTCCGTCGCGCGCGCTTCACCACAGGTATCGATGATATCCGCGATGGTTTCAGCGTAATCCTGAGACCGCTCTTCTCCATGCGCCGAACGCGTTTTGCGATGAATACTCGCTTGAGTCTCAGGGCGCAACAGCGTCTGGGCAGGCGTGGGCGCTGGCTTGCGCCGCCGCTGTTTCGGTTTAGCGGGTGTCATTGTGTTTAATTTATCGGATAAATATTTTTCCGCCAGATGTTTCTTGACGCAGAGTGTAACCATGGCTACACTTTGTAGTGTCGTATTCAAGCGGACGTCAAACCGCACAGCATTTAAAACGAAGGTAACTCAGCCGTATGCAGACCGACGCGATCATTCCGGGAGAAGTTCCTGGACACAAATCACTCGAAGGACTCCATAACACCGTCTCCGTTCCGCCTCCAGAAGCAGGTTTTTGGCGTCAATTGCGCGCGTTTGCCGGGCCAGCCGTTTTGGTTTGCGTCGGCTACATGGACCCCGGCAATTGGGGCACCGATCTTTCCGGCGGCGCCCGATTCAAATACGGCCTCCTCTGGGTCGTCGCGCTCTCCAGTCTCATGGCCATTTTCCTGCAAATCATCTCCTCTCGAATCGGCGTCGTGATCGGCAAAGATCTCGCGCAATGCTGCCGCGATCATCTCCCGCGTTGGACTCGTATACCGAATTGGATTCTCTGCGAATTAGCCATCGCCGCGTGCGATCTCGCTGAAGTCCTTGGCAGCGCAGTCGCCTTGAATCTCCTTTTCGGCATCCCACTTTTCTGGGCCGTCGTCATTACCGCATTTGACGTCATCCTCTTGTTGAGTCTCCAACGATTCGGCATGCGCTGGATCGAAGCGATGGTCGCCACGCTCGTCGCAACCATCGGCGTCTGTTACGCCATCGAAATCTTCGGCCTCGCCCAGACCAAACCGGATTTCTTAGAGATGGGCAAAGCGCTCGCGAATCCCGGATTTCCGCACCCCGGCATGTTAGTCGTCGCCATCGGAATCGTCGGCGCGACAGTCATGCCGCACAACCTCTACCTCCATTCAGCACTTGTCCAATCCCGCAGTTTCAAGCGCGACGACGCATCGTTGAAACAGGCGATCAAGTTCAACGCCATCGACTCGACCGTCGCGCTAGCCATCGCGTTCTTCGTCAACGCAGCGATCATGATCCTCGCCGCAATTGTGTTCTACGGAAAAGACAGCGTCGTCGTCAAAGGCGGCGAGATCGTCAAATTCACAGAAGACAGCGACTGGATTCGCGTCGCATATCTCACACTCGCTCCACTCCTTGGCACGTCGCTCGCCAGCACACTCTTCGCAGTCGCTCTCCTCGCCAGCGGCCAAAGCAGCACCATCACTGGAACTCTCGCAGGCCAAGTCGTGATGGAAGGATTCATGCACTGGAAAATCCAGCCCTGGGTGCGGCGCTTGATGACGCGCCTCCTGGCAATCATCCCTGCCATCGTCGTAATCGGTGTACGTGGCGACGGCAGCGTGACGGACCTGCTCTGCATCAGCCAAGTCTTCCTCGCCCTGCAACTCCCCTTCGCCATGATCCCAATGTTGTACTTTGTCAGCAGCAAAAAACTGATGGGCAAATGGCGCCCCGGCCTACCCCTCCTCATCGCCGGCTGGACCAGCGCCGTCCTGATCACAGCGTTGGATATTTACGGTCTGCCTGAGACGATTGCGTCGGCATGGAAAGTGGCGTTCGGCGGGAATTGAGAAATGGGCGCGGCTAAATCGAATGTTGAAATTCGGCACCGCGCCCATTTGCAATGCTAGCTCGAATGTCGTTCATCGAATGCGATTTCCCCTTCGCATAGGACTTGAACGCACCGAACCAATCCGGAGTCTCATCCCCCCTTGGCTTCTTCAGCGCCATTTCTCGGCTCAGCTTTTTCGCTTTCTTTGACATAAAAAGTACCCCACAGGCCTATTCGTCCAAAGTACCACGACGACACTTGTTGGCGGGCCAAGCTCTTGGCCCTTGCTTGCCACCAGCTTTAGCTCTTGTCTTTACCCACATCTTTTCAACAAAGTAGTGCGTGTATTCCGTCCCATAGGGACGATTCAATGGTAGCCCGGCAATTCATTGCCGGGTACGTGGAGAAGGAATTGATAGTCCCGTAGGGACGGCTGAAAATCGAGCGCACATTTTCAGCCGTCCCCATGGGACTATTTCAATACGTGTCAATTGACCCGGCAATAAATTGCCGGGCTACTATTGGGATGTCCCTACGGGACGCAACGACTAGCCACTTATTGCTGTAAAGATGTGGGTAAAGACAAGAGCTTCAGCTGGTGGAACAGAGATTCACTAGCGCCAATCAGCAGGCTTCAGCCTGCTTGCAAAGATACTCTTCGCCTCGCCCGAACCCACCGCACGAAAAGCACATTCAACGCGCCAAATGAAATCAACACAATCCACGTCAACGGTAATTCAAGTAGCCCGAGCCAGCCGTAGTTTCGAGTGCGCCGCCAGATTTCGACGGCTTCAGGGAAAACAATTGCAACGCGATGTCCACTGGAAAAGTACTTTACGCATTTTATGTAATGATAAAATTCCTCGCGTCCAAAAAATATTATTTCGTCAATTTGCAGGACGTCGATTCTCTTGGGTTCGATTTTTTTCTGCGTAGACTGAAAAGCATAGTCAACCAGACTCCCATCGACAGTAGAAAGGCTTCTGACCGAATACGTGTAAGGCTGTTGTTCCCAATTCTCGGTCTTAATCCGCAATAATTCGCATGAATCAAGTATCGCTCCGCCATCCCGAAATTGGATACTTCCCGGATACAAAACGCTCGCTTTCCAGCGCAATCGTTTCGATTCAAGGTCGAAAAAGTGCACTTTTCCAGCTACTTGAACCGCCAATGCCTTGCAACTGCTATCAACAATAATTTCATAATTCGCCCCATGTAGGAACCCACGGTTAACATCATCAATCGGCAACGTATACTCCAACCGCCAAACCCGATGATTCAACGCCAGCCCAACGCTCGCCCCAACGAACACGCACACAATCAACAACGTCGAAAGATGAAATCGCGGCATGATTCTCGTCCAGGGTTCGCTAAATCTCGCGCCACCGTCCTACCCGCAAAAATGCCAAATCACAAATAACAAATACCAAATGACAAATGCAGTTTCCCCGCTAAACTACGAACTCACATTTCGACTCTCAGGAGATGCTCCGCGCAATGGCCCCACAGTACATTTACATCATGGAAGACCTCCACAAATTCCATGACAAAAAAGAAGTCCTCAAAGGCATCTGGCTCAGCTTTTATCCCGGCGCGAAAATCGGCGTTCTCGGTGGCAACGGCGCGGGCAAATCCACGCTCCTGCGCATCATGGCCGGCGTCGATAAAGATTTCGACGGCACCGCCCGCCCCTATGCCAAAGCCACCATCGGCTTCGTGCAACAAGAGCCGCAGCTCGACAACACCAAGACCGTTCTCGGCAATCTCGAAGAAGCTGTCGCCGACACCAAAAAGATTCTGAATCGCTACAACGAAATTAATGACAAGCTCGCGCATGAGATGAGCGAAGACGAGATGAACGCGCTGCTCGAAGAGCTTACGTCCGTTCAAGAAAAGATCGACGCGTGCGACGGCTTCAACCTCGACCGCCAGCTCGAAATCGCGATGGACGCGCTGCGCCTTCCGCCGCCCGACGCCGATGTCAGCAAACTCTCCGGCGGTGAAAAACGCCGCGTCGCGCTCTGCCGCACGCTGATGCTCAAGCCCGACCTGCTGCTCCTCGACGAACCGACCAATCATCTCGACGCCGAATCCGTCGCGTGGCTCGAGCGCCATTTAAAAGACTACAAGGGCGCCGTCATCGCCGTCACCCACGACCGTTACTTCCTCGACAACGTCGCCGGCTGGATTCTCGAACTCGACCGAGGCAAGGGCATCCCATACGAAGGAAATTATTCGAGCTGGCTTGACCAAAAACGCAAGCGCCTCGAGATTGAAGAAAATGTCGAATCGTCCCGGCAAAAAGCGCTCGCACGCGAATTGGAATGGGTGCGCTTGTCCCCGCGTGGACGCATCGCAAAAAATAAGGCCCGCATCGCGCGCTACGAAAAGCTCGCAGCCGAGGAAGCAAACGTCCGCGAAGACGCTATCGAATTGCAGATCCCGAAGGGTCCGCATTTGGGCGAAAAAGTCGTCGTCATGAAAGACGTTTCCAAAGGCTTCGGCGACAAACTGCTGATGGAAAACATCAGTTTCTCGCTCCCGCCTGGCGGCATCGTCGGTGTGATCGGACCGAATGGCGCCGGTAAAACGACGCTCTTCAAAATGATCCTCGGACTCGAAAAGCCCGACAAAGGCACCGTCGAAATCGGCAGCACCGTCGACATTTCATACATCGATCAGAACCGCGACACGCTCGATCCTGAGAAGACAGTGTACGAAGAAATCTCCGGCGGCAACGACTGGGTCTACTTCGGGAAAACCGAACGCATCGCCGCGCGGTCGTATCTTGCACGATTCAATTTCAAAGGTGGCGATCAGCAGAAAAAAGTCGGCATCCTCAGCGGCGGCGAACGCAACCGAGTGCAGCTCGCGAAATTGATCAAACGCGGCGGTAATCTGTTGCTCCTCGACGAACCGACAAACGATCTTGACGTCGAAACACTCCGAGCGCTCGAAGAAGGCCTCGACAGTTTCGCCGGCTGCGCGGTCATCATCAGCCACGACCGGTGGTTCCTTGATCGCGTCGCGACGCATATCCTCGCGTTCGAAGGCGACAGCGTCGTCCGCTTCTTCGAAGGCAACTTCCAATCATACGAAGCCAAACGCCATGAAGAACTCGGAACCGATGCCGACACGCCGCATCGAGTGGTGTACAAGAAGTTGGTTCTGTAAGTATTGTTTCGAGTTTCGCGTTTTGGGTTTCGTGTTGGTTGGAACAAAATCCGAAACCAAAGGACACGTTCATGCGTAATACAAGTACAGAGGATCACGCATGAACATCAAACGACTCGTACTGCTCTTCAGCATCGCCCTCGCTATCAGTCTGCGATGCAGTGCTGAAGAGCCTGCTCCTCTCTCGCATCAAAGCCTGCTCGAAAAACTCCGCTCCGATGATTTTGATGAACGCCAAAACGCCTGCGCTGAATTAATTAAACGCGCTGATGCGGTTCGAGAACTTGTCGGCTCAGAGCTGTCCAAATCCGACATCGATGCGGATTACAAATTGAATCTCAAAGCCGTAGTCGCTGGCATCGCTGAAATGGATATCCTCAAACCCATCGATGCCCCCAAACGCATTGATCTGGAAGTGGCGAACGAAAGCGTAGAATCTGTACTCAAAAAAATCTCCGACGCGTTCGGACAAGTCGTGACCGCTCGCGGTAATTCCGAATCAAAAAAAATCACGCTCGTCTTAAAGCAGAAGACCTTCATGGAGTCCGTCGATGCCGTCCGTCGCGCCGCAGGACTCCGTTTCTTCCCAACCTATACGACCGTCGCGCCAGCAGTGAATGAGGCCGATTTGCTCGCACGATTTAAAAATCTATCGTTGGCGTCAGATAAATCGCTCGATGAAGAAGTCGTCGCCACAAGCGGCCCGTTTGCCGTTTCGCTCTTCCGCAACCACCCACCGAAATATGCAGGCTTCAATCTCAACAGTGTCGAAACCGCGATGGGCGGCTCATTGTACTGCCAGTCTGACATTGTCATCACCAAGGCGCGGATCACTCAACTTAAAGCGACCGCACTCAACCAGGAATTTGACGAACTAGCCCGCGCGAATGAGTTCATCTTTCAGCGCTTTTGGAGCGGAAATTCGCCAGCGAACGGCTCGTTCTTTTTAGGCTTTTCAGCAGTACCCCGTTACGTCGAGGATATTCCAGATGGCTTAAAATGGAAGATGTCTCTAACCGTCGAAATACCAGTTAAACGCTCCGAAGAAAAATTCACATTCGATCCATCGCTATTCGGTCAGGCTCAATCGTTGAGCTTTGGATCACTGACCATCCATTCCGTTTCGCAATTGGGCAGCAGTGTATGGAATGTTGATGTCTCCGTCCCGGCGAACGCCTTTGCTTTCAGCCAAAAATCCGAATTAGCCACCATCCCCGAAGGCCCGCCCTTTCGAACTTCCGTTTTGACCAACAGTGCCATTGTGCTGCTTGACGCCAATGGAAAGCAACTACACTGGACTCGAACTCAAGCGCGTCTCGCTCGCGAAAATGACACGGGGGCAACGTATCGGTTGACTATGCAATCAATCGCGAAGCCCATCGCCATCGTGTTGACTCGGACGCTCAAAACAGCCACACGAACCATCGATTTCGAATTCCCTGTCGACTCTCGTCCGGTGAAGTTTTAGAAGGAATTGACATCATGCGCTCACGAACTCTACGACTCGTCATCATCGCACTGTCGTGTGTCTGCCTCACCTCTTTCAGCCGCGCAGAAGAAGACGCCGACACGCGTAAGCTCCTCGACACGCTCAAGTCCGATGACTTCGACGCGCGCGAGGCCTCCAAGAAAAAGCTGATCGAAAAAGGCGAAGCCATCCGAGAACTCATCACCGCCGAGCAAGCCAAAAAAGACCTCGACCCTGATTACGCCACGTACCTCAAAACCATCATCGGCAAATTAAAAGACGCCGATGTGCTCAAAGCGTTCGACACGCCCAAGCGCATCGACCTCGACATCCACGATGAAGCGGTCAGCGCCGTGCTCGCAAAAATTAAAACGCATTTCGGGTTCAGCACGTCCGCACAGAAAGACGCTTCGGACAAAAAGATCGATTTGAAAATCAAAGGCGCGACATTCATGGAGTCCATCGAAGCCGTACGCAAAGCTGGCAAACTGGCCTATGATCGCAACGCGTTGATGCAAGGCATGTTTCGCGGTCGTCTTGGCAATGGAGAGGATTCTGTTTCGGGCATCGTGCTAAAAGACACGGCAAATGCAGACGACGTTCCCAGCGCTGCAAAAGGTCCCGCACTCGTTTTTTTCGAGACGATTAACTTCAACATGTCGCGCACCTTGTCGTTCGGAAATGGGGTCCAACGAAATGCAAATGCGCAGAAGAATTACTACATCCAAGGCTACGTCATTGTCGAACCGGAACTGCGCTGTTCAGCCATCGGCCTTGTAAATTTCCGCAGTGCTGGGGCAAACAACGAAACCATCACAGCCAGTAACGTTTCGCTCCATAACTATTGGGGCGGGCAAGAAGCAAAGGGTGGGTTCGTCGTCTATAATTTCAACGCAAACTTCACGCCGCAGGCCGATCCTCCCGAAAAACTATCGTGGAAAATGGCCGTGAAAATTCAAGTCCCGGTCAAGATCGGCGAAAAGCGTTTCGACAATTTGCCCGACATTGTCGGGAAAACAGAAGACTTTTTTGGCGGATCATTCACGCTCCAAAAATTCGAACGCAATACGGCGAACGGATGGAAGCTGAGTTACAAAGCGACAGGCTCTTTAATGGAAATCGTCTCAGGCACCCGTCGCTCCCGAGTTCGCGACGGCAGTGAATCACTTTCTGGGGGCAACCCGGAATTTGCCGCAGGCATGGTCGTTCTGGGCGCGCAAGGCAAACCCCTCGACAGCAACAGTTCGCGCGGCAGCGGCAGCAACACTAGCTATGTGTATGATCTTGAATTCTCCGAGGAACCGCGTTCCATCGTCTTCAAAAAACCCGGCAGCACCGAAACGCGTGAATTCGAATTGGAAATTGCCAACGTCCCGCTGCCGTAATATCGCAGGTCGTCACTCACTTTTTCTTCGCCAATTCATCGGCAAGGCGGCGCACGGATTTGGCAAAGTCATTCAGCACCCGCTCATTCTCCATGTTCTCAAATACCAGCTTAGTTCGGATGTCGAGAGCACTCTTAAATGACTCCACCGCTTCATCAACCTGATTGAATCGGGAATGCGCAACACCGATTTTTTCATTCACGTCCGCCTGATCGATCCGCCACTGAATGTTTTCTTTGTCGTCGTCCGAATCCAAAAGCTCTTGCAACGTACTGCGTGACATCTCGTATTCTTCAAACCCTTCCGCCTGTTTTTCCAACAGGAAATAAGCATCACCCAACCCTGTGTGTGACTTCACCAAATCAACTTTTGCTTCCTTGCTTTGAGGGTCTTGCTGCGCTAAATCCTGCCTGATTTTGTACGCTTCCGAGTACGCAACCAACGCCCGTGCACCGTCCTTTTTTTGCAAATACACGCTGCCTTTGTTCAACTTCGCACTCGCCAAATGCCGACGCGGCTGGATGCGCATTCCATCCAAATCAACAAGTCGCTGCAATGCCAATTCCGCTTTTTCAAACGCAGCCAAGCCGCCATCCGAATCGCCATGCTTGATCTTGATCCTACCGTCTGCGGTGTACGTGCGCGACAACTCGTGCATTATATCGGAATCGTTTTCGCCTCCGGTCGAACTCAGCTCTAAAAATAGTTTCATCGCCCGGTCTGTCAGCAACCGCGCCTGATCCAGTTTTCGGCCACTTTTTGCCAGCGCGTAGGCGATCGTCCGACACGATTCTGCTACTTCAAATTTCGACACGCGTATCTCGGCACTTCGGGATGAGTCCATATTATTCAAAACTGTTTCACGCAATTGCAGTGCTTGATTCTCGTCGGCCAACCCCAATTCTCTATGGCCCGAGCTTACCATCATATACCCGCGCCGCATCAGAATCGTTGCCATGCGACGCATGAATTCCTCATTTTTGGGATTGGTTTTCAAAACATTTTCACAGATGACCAACGCACTATCGAAATTCATCTTCGCGGTCGTCTCATTCCCTTTGCGCGATAGAATCTCACCCATCTTGCTGTAGCTCTCAGCCAGCGCGCTCAAGGCCGTCACATCACCAGGCATCGCTCCAGCAATTTCCTGGCGTATTTTTAGCGCCACTGTAACGCAATCAGCGGCCTCTTTTGTTTCACCGATTTCCAACGCGATCTGCCCGAGTTTTGAAAACGAATTCGCCACGTCACGCTTTGCTTCCATTGTGTCCGGAAGATAATTTAACATCTGCTGAAAACCGCTGATCGCTTTGCCCAGCAGTTTCTTTTTGACGTCTTGCAGTCCGGGAAGATTGAAGATCACTTGCAAATCTTCCATCTGATTGTCGAGCGTCGTCATCATTACGCCCGCGCGCTTCTCGGCTACAACGTGCCGCGCCCGTGCGTTGAAATACGCCACTGTCACGCCGATCAACACCAGAGCAGCCAAACCCATTGCCGCCCATTTTGTCAGGCGCACGATCTGCTGCTTCTGCTTCAACTGCCCCTGCACGATTTCACGCCGTGCGCGATAGTCCTTGTTGTCCGGCCACAGTGCAAGCGCTTCGTCATACAGCACCAGTGCCCGAGCCAGATCCGGAATATCTCCGCCCGCCGCTTCGCTTTCTGCCTTGCTCGCGACCATTGCCGCTTGATGATGCTTCGCAAACGCCTGCATGACGCCCTGAAACATCGCAGCGTCCGGATAGCGCTCGCGCGGATTGCGAGCCATCGCTTTTTTGCAAATCGCTATCAACTCTGGCGGAGTCGTCTCCGGTAATTCAGGCGGGTTGCACAGCGCTACTTTCAAACACACGTCACGCAACGTTGACCCCAAAAACGGCGGATGTCCCGCGAGCAATTCATACAAAATTGCGCCCAATTGAAACACATCCGTCCACGTGTTCAGATCGTCTGGAACGTATTGCCCTTCCGCGTTGAACTCGCATTGCTCCGGCGCCATATACGCCGGCGATCCGCCCATGCCACATTCCGTTCGTGACGGAACGCGCCGCTCCGGGCTGTTCAATGCCGGCGGATTTTCAGAAACATCAACTGCCAATCCCCAATCCATCACCAGCACTTCGCCATACGACCCGACCATGATATTCTCGGGCTTCAAATCACGGTGGATGACCTTCTTTGAATGCGCAAACGCAATCGCGTTGCAGACTGAATCGAAGATGCGCAGATTGTCAGACAGATGCTCGAGTCGCCGCACGGGGTCTTTGATATACAAGCACTCGGCCATCGCCTTGCTCTGAGCGATAGGGTCCTTGCAATACTCGGGATGCAAAAGCGACCGCCACTCGGTGCCACGTACCATCTTCATCGAAAAGAACCACTTCCCATCCTGATCGCGTCCCAACGAATAAACCGGAACGATGTTGGGATGGTCCAGAAATCCCATCGCGAGCGCTTCGCAAATAAACGCTTGCTCGGCCGCTTTTGCATTTTCGGCTTCGAGTTGCTCCGGCTTGATTTTTTTGATTGCCACTTCGCGACGCAGTGCGTTCTGCCCGGCCACGTACACTTCGCCCATTCCGCCTTTTCCGACCAGCGAATGGACCGTGTATTCCGATGCCCGCGACAACGTGATCGTTCCCGGCGAAATGCTGGTCGGCGCTTTGACTCCAATGGTTTTGTTCGATACAACCGTCGCTGAAACGGTCGGAAACGAGGTATGAATAATCGGCTTCGTTTCCTGCCGGATGGTTGCGCCGACGTCCGCGTCGTCGAAAATTTTCGTGCCGACATGAGCGCGCATCGTGGCCAAAAACTCCTGCCGCGTTTCGTCGCCTATTTTTGGTTCGTCAGCCATCCGATGCGTACTCCGGGTGAATCACTACTTCTTGAATTGTCGCTCCGCAAACGTCGCGTATTGATCCCAATCATAGTCCGTCATCGCATGCTTGCCTGACCGAATATGATACACGACGGAATCGCCGACAGGATGATGCACCACCGGAAATTCCGTCGCCGAGTCGATGCCTTTTTTGTCGAACAGAGCGTACACAACTCCCGCATGTTTCGCCGACAAAAACTCCCCGCGTGGATCGGCCCACGTGTCCTCTTCCGCACTCGCCACATAAAGCGGACGCGGCGCGACGAGCGCCAATAATTCGTGCTGATCCATCGGCATCTTCGCTTCGTTCCCGGCGTATTGTTTGAAATTACCACAGAACCAATGCGGGAAATTCTTGTTGATCACGGCCGTCGTTTCGCCAAACCAGCGCCGAGCCAGCGCCGCTCCACCTTCACCGGAGTTGTTCGAAATCACCAAGGCAAAGCGCTGATCGCTCGCCCCAGCCCACAACGACGCTTTGCCCATTCGCGAATGTCCAACGACCGCCACATGCTTCGCATCAATCGCCGCATCCGTTTCGAGATAATCGAGCGCCCGGCTCAAACTCCAACCCCACGCCGCAATCGCACCCCAATCATCCGCCGCGAATTCTGCCTTACCAGACTGCTTCAAAAAGTATCCACGAATGCCATGCTTCCATCCGTCCGCATAATCCGGCTCAACATCCGCACGTGGAATTGACGCGACCGCGAAGCCGCGCTTGATCAACATTTCAACCGGCCACGTCCCCGCACCATTGGGCTTCGTCGGCGGTTTCGCGAGCACACTTTTCAACTCTTTATTATCCCACGTCCACTGCTCGTGAACTGTGATGCCAGGATCCGCGCAGACCGTGTGGTTGCCTTCGAAGTTCACACCGATAAATGCAGCCGACGGTTTGGTCGCGCTGTTCGGAATGTACAGAAGGAGGTGAATCACCGGGCCATCTTTTTCGCCTGAAACCAGTATCGAAATTTCCTTCCGCGTTGCCAGACCATTCAACGCTTTCGCGTCCGTAGACGTGACCACGAATTTCAATCCTGCCGGTTTCGTCGTGCTGCGTCCGTGCATGTTCGTCTGAAAAATATCGACGAGTTCAGGACGCCGTTTCTCAAACCACATCTTCGCGTCGGTCACCTTCGTCCCGTCCAAGCACGTCAGTGGGTCGGGCAACGTGTATGGCAGCACCTTGCTCTCGTCGCTGTTTGTCCCAGGACGATCCGCCGCTTCACAATCGGCGACTGATATGGACACGATCGAGAAAATCGACAGCAGTAAATTCACTACATTTTTAAACACGCTATAGCCCTCGAAAAAATACGCCTGCAAATCGGTTAGGTAGTCCGTACTGAATACAATGCTCGCTCACTCATATCTGATTAAAATTCGCAGTTCGGCTCAAATCAACCACCGTCGTTGACGCAATGACGCGATCAACACTTTCTCTATCGACGTTGCGCTCGGAGCGAATACGTAATTTCCACCGCGCTTTCGGACGATCGCTTCAACCATCGCGCGGTGCTTCTCCAGTTCTTCGGCATAGCGACTCTGCATCGCATTTCCGAACCAGAGATCTGCCGTCGCACCGTCTTCAATCGAACTGACCCTCAACTCCCCTTGCCCGCCCGGCTCGATTTCTTCTTCCGCCAGCGTGTGCAGCGCCGACACATCAAAACCCGCCTGAGTCAATCGTGAAACACTTTCCGCGATCTCGCTCTCGTCTTGCCAAAAATCGCCGACGATCAACACCCCGCCACGCGCCGGACTGCGCTTCAAGAAATCGCCCACTGCGCCGCGCAAAACATGCGAATTCGGAGACATCCCGGTCTCGCCGTCAACGTCGCGTTGATCGACGGTCACGCTCTGTAAAAAAGCAAGACACGCTTGAGTCGTCGTCTTCGATTTGCGCGTCGGAAAATGCTCGAGCTGATTTGATCCTTTGAAAATTTGAAAATGAACCGAGTCATTGCTCGACAACGCGACATGCGCAAACAGCGCCGCAACTCGGGCCGCAAAAATCCATTTCGATGGCGCACCCAAACGCATCGAAGCCGATGCATCAATCATAATATGCAACACGCCGGACTCTTCGCGCGCGAACTCCTTGATGTAAGGCCGGTCCAAGCGCGCGAACGAATTCCAATCCAGATAGCGCAATTCATCGCCGGGCGAATAATCGCGGTGCCCATGAAATTCGAGTTGCCCACCTTTATAAGCACCCAACCGATGCCCTTCATGCAACCCGCCGCCCAACGCTTTTAACGCCGCAACTCGCAAGCGCTCCAGTTGGGACAAGAAGTCCGCACTAAATGCCAACTCCTCCACTGGAGCCGCCGCGCGCTTCAGCGGATTGATCACGCGCTCCCACATCGTCATCGCTGGATTCTTTATCATCGCTCCGCCGCGCATCGCTGATCCAAATAAACGCCAAAATACCGTGACGATTTTTACACTCAGGTGTATTATCAACAACTGCACGGCATGGCAAATACCCATTTGTGCAATTCAGGAGAATCGTATGAAATCCACCATCCTCATCGCTGCACTCGCCTCGACACTCGCGTTCGACATGATCGCGGGCGAAACCGATCAACCACCTGTTAAACCCAAAGTCAAAGTCGTGACCAGCAAAGCCACGGGCCAGAAGGTCCGAGTCATTCAACCCGAAGAACCCGTAGACCCTGCAGCAGCAGCAGCACCTGGAGCCGCAGCTGCTGCTCCGGCAGCTGCTCCCGGCAAAGCCGCCGCACGAGATACCACCAAAAAAGGTCCGGCCCCTAAAGGCGGAGCAGGCAAGGCTAAAGGTAAAGACAAGGATAAGGAAGTCGATCCCGAAGCGCAAACCGCTGCTGCCGAAGCCGCTGTCAAAGAAGCTGACAACGACAACATCGAAATGATCACCGGCGATCTCATTTACGGCAAGATCCACAAAGAACTGCCTGACTATGTGATCATGTTGTTACGCGACGACCAAGCGCGTATCAATGTCCCGCGTGCCAAGATCAAGTCGCTCAACTACAGCATGCAGACACGTCTCAATTCGCTCGAAAAAGACGACATGGAAGGCCGCTATAAAGTCGGCCTGTGGGCGATGGAACGTAACATGTACCCCGAAGCCATCGAGCTTTTTGAGTTCATCAAGAAGCAGACGATTGACGACAAAATTGAAGGTGCCGGCCCGGATCTATTGAAGCAGCTCGCCATCGCCTACGACAAGCGCGGGCAGTTCGACAAAGCGTTTCCGAATTACGTAGCCTATCTGGAAGGCCACAAAGACGACGCCGAAGCTCTCGAAGCCTTCAAGCGTATTGAGCCGCTCGTGAAGCCCAAAGAAGTCGCCGCAGTCGAAACGCCGAAGATCGTGGACGGTCTCGAAGCGGATGGCAAGTGGCAAGCTGAAGTGTGGCAAAACGCGAACCCCTGTACCGTCGGAATCACAGCCGACAAACTCGGCAACAAAATGGTGGCACTGGTCTCGACCGGCGGCACACAAGACAAAGTGGCTTTCAGCCGCTACGGTCAGCCGCTGATGTTGAGCGAAAGCAGCGAGATGGTTTTCAAAGTCTTTAACGACGGCGACAAGCCCATCAATCTCGCCTGCGCCTTCGTCAATGCAGAAGGCGATTTTCACGAAAGCCACTTCATCCGTATCATGCCCAAAACATGGTGCAAGGAATCGTTGAAGATCGATTCGAAAACATTCAAGTCGAACCGCAATGACTTCAAAGAATACAATCAGGAAATCAAAGGCCGCGAACACGTCGCCCGCATGACCTTCATGGTCTACGATCAGCGCCCGGTCAAATTGTTCCTCGATAGCCTGTTCTTTAAATAATGCTGAAAACAGGCAAACCACTGGCAACATCTCGATCACTCATTATCGTGTTCGACATGCTTTCGAAACCGGAACACTTTACTCGTGGAGCCACCGCTTGAGACCGGCCATTAATACTTTTGCACTTGCCCTGTTTCTGGCCGCCTTGGGTTTCTCCTACGCGATTGCCACTCACTCTGATTTGACCGCATCAGCAGCCGCGTCAGCCACCTCGCGTGGCATCAAGCCGCGCAGCGTTGGGATGCCTCTCGCCTTCACCAATCCTTACCTCGCAGCCGGAAGCGATCCCGGATTTCCTAACGGTGGCAACACCGGCATCGAACCCGAAGGCTACGATCTCGGCGACGCCATTTCAAACCAGCCCGTTGAGCGCTTCCTGTCCGCTACCGGGGGGGCTTTCCCCTATACGTTCAAAACACAACCCAATCTTGATGTCTTCAGTGGAAACCAGTCCATCCCCATCCTTCCACCCGTCGTCCCAACGCTAGGTTCAAACGGTCGGATTTCGCACGCTTTCCAAACGACAGGCCCGTTCATACAAGCCGCGCGATTCGACGCCGTTGTCTCCGATTACATTGGCACGAGTGTCACCGGCACGTTCCGCATCAACGTCTATCCCGCCGCACCCCCGCCGTTGTTTCGCTTCGCACAAGACAAGCTCCCGACCGCAAAACTCGGCTGCAACTATTACACGAAACTGGAAACCGTTGGAGCCAGCAGCACGCCTGCCTTCTCGATCGTCCCCGGCTCGATCAAGAGCGGAGGAACTACCTACGCGATTCTTGAGCTACTTGGACTTTCCCTCTCGGGTGATGGAACGCTGTTTGGCCGCCCGGTGTTCGCGCGACCCACCACGAACTCAACCACGACGATTCAATTCAAAGTTCGCGCTGGGGACAATTCCGGCTTAGCCACCGCTCGAAATGGCGCGAGCCAAGATCAGCTTTACACTCTCTCTGTCGAGGACAACGACCAAGCGACGTCGGAAGTGCTGGCGACTCGCTGCACGCTGACCGCCTACCATACCACTCCCGTCTTGGATTCCTTCACCTATTCGGGCGTCTTTGACCCCAAAGGCATGACTGTGAATTCTCTGGCCGGCTCGCAATTCACACTGCGCATCAATGGCGCGAAAATGACTGGAACGTTTGACGAAAATGGCGTGATTAAAAATCAGAACGGTCTCAGCGTCACAATCTCGCCGACCCGTTCGACGATTCAAATTAAGTGCTTTGGTGCGGAACTCAATAACGCGGGAAATCTACGCTTTCTCCAGTCATCTCGCGATAAAGCTGCTGCTGCAAAAACGACGATTGTAACGCAGGTTATTTTCTCAATGGAATTCAAGCACTACATCACGTGCGACGCCATCGCAATGGACCTGCGCTCCAAACCCGACGTGGAATATCTCACCTACACGCTCGGATCCGGGCGCGGCAACTCCATGTCCGGCGGCATGCAGATTCTCGGAACGCACGGCCAGGACCTGAAATTCTTCGACGGCACCAAAGGCGATCCCGGCGTCGAAGGCGATGCCTGGTACGTGCGCTTCATGGCCGTCCCGCGCTACGGTATTGACTCCAAAGCCACCACCGCTTTCCCCGTTCGCAACCCAGCCCAAGGCCAAACTCAAACCGGTAGTGTTTCCGCCACTATCACCATTGGAGACGACGATCTCGGCCCCGTCAGTGCGAAGATCAACAGCGTCAGGTGCAAATACAAATCAGACGTCAACACCGCCGGCATTTTAGAACTGTACCTCGACGGCGAACGGTTTGTTCACAGCGTTCAAACCAATTCCATCCCACCCGCCGACACTGGAATTCCGCAAGCGATCTTCTCGAAAGATCCGACGGTCCTGCGCTTCGGTTTGAGCGTAACCGGCTTCAGCGGCGGCACCGGTCGCATCATCGCGCCCAACAATTTTCTGTGGCAAGCCCGGTAATTTTGAAAGGTCAGACCATGATCTCCGCACCGACTTCCGTGCAACGCTTTCCACGCCCCAACGCAATGGCCAGACGCATAGCAAACTCCATCGGAACCTCCGCGCGATTTTTGCTTCCGACGGCGCCTGCCGTTTTCCGCTCCATCGTTTGGGAAGCAGAATTTTCGGACGCTAAATTGAAGCGTCTTTCGCTGCTGCCTGACTCCGTTTCATCGAACGAATCAACGCCGCAACCGTCACTTTCGTCTCAGCAAACAGCCCGTTTGAAAGCCATCAAAAGCGCACTGCTTAGCCGCTTGAAAGGCGGACGCGACGACGTGAATTGGGACGACTTCGACCTCTCCTCCTACACCGGCGATTTTCACCGCCGCGTCTGGAAAGCCATGAGCCAAATTCCCTTCGGCGAAACCGCCACATACGCCGAAGTTGCGAGCAATGCAGGCTCCCCGCTCGCCTTCCGAGCCTGCGGACAAGCCTGCGGAGCCAACCCCATCATCGTCTTCATTCCCTGCCACCGCGTCGTCTCATCCACCGGCCTCGGCGGCTTCGGCTGCGGCCTCGAATGGAAGAAACACTTCCTCGCGATGGAGCAAAAATAGCGCTCTTAAATAAACGAATGCGCCATATCACCCGCACCTTCAACCGGCCCCGTCAGCGCGTTGATTGAAATCTGCGCCGCCAATTTCGCCGCCGCATTCATGAACGCTTTCGACGCTTCCGAATCCGGATGCGATATCAAAATCGGCACACCGCAATCGCCGCTCAAACTGATCTCCGGATCCAGCGGAATCGATCCCAAAAACGGAATCCCCATCTGCTCCGCCGCCGTTTCGCCGCCACCTTTTGAAAACAAATCCAGACGCTTCCCCGTCGCCGGGTCCGTGTACCCCGACATGTTCTCAATCATCCCCAACACCGGCACCTTCACCTGCTTGAACATCGTCCGAGCGCGAACCACATCCGCAATCGCCACGCGTTGCGGCGTCGTGACCAGCACCGCGCCCGTCAGCGGACACGTCTGCGCCAGCGACAGCGCCACGTCGCCTGTTCCCGGCGGTAAATCAATCACCAGATAATCCGCCGCGCTCCAAATGACATCGCGCAAAAACTGCACGACAATCCCGTCCAAAATCGGCCCGCGCCAAATCATCGCCTGGTTGAATTCGACGAGCAGCCCCATGCTCATCACTTCCATCCCGTGGGCGATCATCGGATAAATCTTGCTCTCGCCAGCCAGCTTCGGTTTCTCTTTTAATCCCGTCATGATCGGAATCGACGGCCCGTACAAATCGCAATCCAGTAGCGCCGCTTTCGCTCCGAGCTTCTGCAACGCCAACGCGAGATTCAACGCGCACGTCGATTTCCCAACGCCGCCTTTCCCCGCACCCACCGCGATCACGTGCTTGATCTGCGGCAGCAAATTCACCGCGTCCGTATTCGACGGCATGTGCGATCCGCGCACCTTCGCCGACATGTTCACCACCAGCGATGTCACCTCCGGCATTTGCGCCCCGATGGTATCGCGAATATCTTTCTCGATCTGCGCTTTGACCGGACACGCCGGCGTCGTCAACTCGCACGTCAAACTCATCGCGCCGCCATCGAACACAATATCTTTAATCATCCCCATCGACACGATCGACGACCCCATGTCGGGATCTTTAACCGCTTCGAGAACAAGCAATACACGTGATTCAATGGCTGATGACATTCGACTTTTTTCCTGGTTTCATGAACTCTAGGACTTCACCGTCTCTGGTGCCCCGGAACAGTACTCTGCTCCGAGCCCTCATTCAACTCCGCTCACAGATCAAATTTCGTTTACCGCAAAACCATCTTCCTTCGCGCCGCTTCCGCTTTAAGCGTCGAAAAAATATACCGATCCACACCCGCCATCCCCACGCGAATGTCAGGCGTCAAATGCGGCCCATGAAAATCACTTCCGCCCGAAATCGCGCGCTCATAGCGCCGCGCCAGTCCCGTATAAAAGCGTCGCAAGACATCGGAATGCGACCGGTACAACGCCTCAACACCGTCCATCCCGCGATGAAACAACGGCGCGATCATCTCATCGTGAGGCATGCGCCCTGGGTGAGCCAGAATCGACAATCCGCCCGCCGCGCGTACAACCGAAAACGCCGTCTCCGGTGTCAGCCGATGCTTCGGAACATACCCGATGCCCCCCGGCTGCAAATACTTCAACATCGCTTCGTGAGGCGTCCGAGCATACCCGCGCTTCACCAGCGCATCCGCGACATGCGGTCGGCCAATCGAATCCGAATCTCCAGCCGCTTCGATCACGTCCGCTTCTTCAATGGCCACGTTCGACGCCTTCATCTTCGCGATCATCGACAACGCGCGAAACCGTCGGTGCTGCTGCATCTGTTTCAAGAACGCCTGAAACGCGCCCGTCGGAGAAATATCGATGAACAGCGCCAATAAATGCAGCTCTATATTTCCTTCGTAAATCGTCAGTTCGCATCCCGGAACAACTTCAATGCCGATCTTTTTCCCGTACGCCATCGCTGCTTCAACCGACCCGATGGTGTCATGATCCGTGACTGCCATCGCCCCCAGTCCCGCTTTCGCAGCCTCGTCCACTAATGCCTCAGCGGTCAATTCGCCGTCCGATGCCAGCGTATGAAGATGAAGGTCTGCGAAGATGTCCGTGTTCGGCATAGATGTACTTTTCAATGGCGGTGATTTACTCAATTCAGATCGCGATCAATAACGTCGTCCAAAATTATAGCAAACTCCCCCAAGCGACGTTCAAACATTTTCCGATTGTGCGTCCAAGCACGCCGCAATCGCGCCAAACATCGGAGCGCGATCTCCCAACTCCGCCGGAAGTATCGCCACTTTTCCACTCATGAATTTAGGCAAATAAACCGCCACCGCCTCGCGCAAAGGACCGAACAACGCCTCACCCGCCAACGCCACACCGCCGCCCACCACGACACGCTCCACATCATACGCACACACCGTGGCCGCAATTCCACGCGCCAAATGCCCAACACATGTCCGCCGCGTCTCAACCGCCCACGCCTCTCCCAACTCTGCCGCATCAAACAAAACTTTAGCACTCAACGCCTCAGGCACATCCCGCCCCGCCCGACGCAACGCCTCGCGGCCCTCGCGCTCCATCGCCGGGCCACTCGCCAAAGCCTCCAACGCCCCCGGTTTGCCAGCCGCATAAAAAGGAGCGTTCGGATCCCCGTCCATAATCATGTGCCCGAATTCTCCGGCCATGCCATGCGCCCCGCGCCGCAACGAACCGTTGAGAATCACGCCGCCGCCGATGCCCGTGCTCACCGTAAAATAAAGCATGTCCAAACATCCACGCCCGGCCCCGTATCGACTCTCGCCCAGCGCCCCAGCGTTCGCATCGTTTTCAACGAACACATGCGTCCGCGCGAGCCCAAATTCAGAAGCAATGCGCCCCACCAAATCCACCGCGTCCCAACCACTCACATGCATGGATTGAATTGAACCATCCGGACTCACCGGCCCACCAAACGAAACTGCAGCAAAACGAGGCTGACGTGTACATACGTCTTTCGCACAAGCCATCAATCGATCCAGCCACTCCGGCCCATGCTCATCCACACCTCGACGCAGCGCTTTGACCTGAGTCAATTCAAACGCCGCCCCCGACGAAACCCGAGCCACCCCGCACCGCCCCTGAGTCCCACCAATATCAAACGCCACGATGTCAAACGAGTCTTCGCCCATGCTCATCCCTAATTGCGATGAACACTTAAACATAACGAAAGAATTGTTCATGCGGTAGTTATTAAAATGAAGTTCTATGGAAATTTAATAATGTATTAAATTTGCAACGGGCGGAAGTTGGGTCCAGTGTTCGTCAATCATTTG
>JBAXUS010000087.1:0-25240 GCA_037129555.1 Planctomycetota bacterium | reverse complement strand
AAATTGAAGATATTCGCATTGCACAAAGTGAAGTACGCGTTAGTCGGATGAGCCGTATTTGGCGATTTAAAGCCGGTGTTTGCGTCAGAAAACTGTGTTTTGTCGGCACATTGCAAACCTGTTCGTCAGCGCGAATCGTGAGTTTTCCGGCATGGGTATTCTTGGCGCAAAACGAATATCAGCGCAATTTTGGACGGAATTGGGCTAAGGTACGGTTTATCTCGTTGCTTGCAATGTGCGGTTGAGACGCTTATGCCTTGATCTCTCCTTGGATTGTTGCGATTCCCCTGCACTGCTCACCAATTCCGCGAAAGCGGAATTGTACAGAAACTTTTCGCGTTCTCGTGTACACTCCATTAACGCGCGAAAATTTCGATGGGATTTTCAGGTGGAAAAGCGATGCCTGATTTTGATTGGGCCAATCCCCCTCTGGGTTGTTCGGTGAGCCTTCCGGGGTACTTTGATGCCCCTGTCGTGTTGGAAGAAGCACAGCCCGTCGGCAATGGATTCAAATGTCGGGTTCGCCTCCTCGACGGTACGATTGTCGATCTTGTGATTTCCGCTGATGAAATGGCCGTCCTCGCCAGCCATTCTGATGCGGATGAGCATAAATCCACTCGACCTTTCGAATCACCTTGCGATCAAAAAACTGCCCTGTCGATTGCATTTGAGCCGGGTTCGGATTCTCGGCCAGCCATTCGATCAAAAGGGTTTGCGCTCGCCGAGTGGCAGAACGATGCCGTTTCCGCCTGGCTTGCTGGGGATGGCGGGAGTCCTTATCGCGGCACTTTGGAGATTTTCACCGGCGGCGGCAAGACTCTGATTGCCTTGGTTTGTGCCGAAAAGGCCGCTTCCATGGCACGGAATCTCAAGATCGTAGTGGTTGTTCCTACGGAAGCGCTCGTCGATCAATGGATCGACAACTTTACGCGTTTCACCGATATCGATCCCCTGCTCATAGGCCAAATGGGGGGCGGGCGCGACGATACACTCGTTGCGAAGCGCGTGTTGATCTGCGTTTTGAACTCGGCGTCGAAGCGCCTGCCAGCTTTGATTTCGGACGCAGCATCGACGCTCTTGATCGTGGATGAATGCCATCGCGCAGGAGCCCCGACGTTTTCGCGCGTGCTCAATACACCAGCGCGCTTTCGCCTGGGATTGTCTGCAACGCCCGAGCGCGAGGAACTCGACGAGGATGGAGCACAAGTCGAATTCGACGAGCAGGTCGTGGGACGCGCTCTCGGCGGACTGGTCTTTCGATTTACCATTCGCGATGCTCGACGCATCGGCTGGCTACCTGCCTACGAGCTTCATCATCACGGCGTGGAATTGCTTTCGCCCGAACGTCAAAAATACGATGAGGAATCGCGCAAGATTGACGACATTGCCGATCGCCTCGGCGAGCACGGCATCGAAGTCGGGCGCGTCCGGCAAGCCTGCATGAGAAACGACGAATCCGGCGCGCTGGCTCATGCCTACATCGCGGCGACGAGCCGGCGAAAAGATTTGCTTTACCGGGCGACGGAACG
Organism: Planctomycetota bacterium; assembly: GCA_037129555.1. Lineage (GTDB taxonomy): Bacteria > Planctomycetota > SZUA-567 > H5-PLA8 > H5-PLA8 > JANXLS01. Next base: position 23,711 of record JBAXUS010000087.1, on the reverse strand, counting down.
GTCGCGCGTCACTGCGCAAGTCGTTAGGCAGATCGTGGCTCGGCGAGCGGGTGCGCGGATTTTACTTTTCCACGAGAGGATCAACGAAGCCGCGGCACTTCATGCACTATTGGTCAGTGTGTTTCCCGAGCGAAGAATCGCTTTGGAGCATTCTCAAATGGCGTCTGGCGAACGGAAGAAAGCGCTGGCCGCATTCAAGGACAATTCGGTTTCGATTTTGGTTTCAGTCAAATCGCTGGTCGAGGGAATCGACGTCCCGGATGCGGACGTGGGCATCTCCGTGGCCTCATCGTCCAGCGTTCGGCAGCGCGTGCAATCGCTGGGGCGCGTCTTACGGCGTTCGTTCGATGTGGATAAAGTGAAGGTCGCCGAAATGCATTTAGTCTATGTCGCCGACACGGTGGACGAATCAATCTATTCAAAGGAGGATTGGACCGACCTCACCGGCGCGGACGCGAACCGCTATTGGCTTTGGCCACAATTGCAAACGAGTCCGCAGTCCCTGCCAGCGCCTCCGCGAACGCCCGCCCCAACCGAAGAACAGGAATGGGATCGTTTGGGCCGAGCCGTTTCTGAGACACCCCAACCTTGGCTTGGTCTCATGCCCGGTCTGGAGTATTCAGTGGATGTCCGTGGAAACATTTCCACGCCGACCGGCCGAAGTGTAACCAATCCGCAGGGCGTAGGTGGAAAGTTGGCCGCGCTACGCGGAAAGCCCGGCGGCCGCTTCTGTGTGACGCCCCTTTTTCGATTGGTCTTGGTCCGTCAATTTGATGGCCCGCCATACGTGGTGGGGCGATTGACCGAACCTTTCACGATTCCTAATGTCTCGGAGAATAGCAGTGCGGTCGATGTGTCGAATCTCAAACCGGGTGAGCCCTATGGCGGTCCTGCCGACAAGTCCAATGGTTCCTTTAAGCTGAGTCAAAAGCGGGGTGGCGTCATTGAGCGTCGAGATAAAAAGACGCGTTCGACCGAATTTGCGATCGTTTCGGGCGGGTCTTCACCCACTCTCGAAGAAAACGCCCGACGCATATTAGAGGAGTGGCGACGACTGCTGAAAACGGGCATCGAGTTCCATGTGAATTCGCTTTGGCATGCTTGGTATCAACAAGACGGACAAGCACGATTTCTGGGAGTTGTAAAAGAGGGGTTTTCGTGGCCGTTGGATGAACACGCTGCTGATTTTGGAGAAATCAAATGACTGTCTACAACGGGAATATCCCTTCAAATGTCAATAAGGATGCAAAATACTCGGTGGTCAACGGAGCAGGCGGAAAAATGCAAATTCGCCTGATCTTCCGCCTCAGTGCCGGAGAGAAAGCGCTTGTAACCACAACCGCGCATCCCGAATTGGTCAAGAAGGTCAACAGAATAAAAACGGAATATAGCGGCGCAGCTGGCGGCGCCTTCTACATCAACGAGTTTGGCCATGTCCTAGTTCCGGTGGATCAGACTTGTTATTGCGCCGGTAAGTACGATCGTTTTTTGGAATTCGACTTCGAAGGCATCCGCATCGGCCCGCAGGCACCAGAAGGAATGAAACCAGGCGAAGTCTGGAAAGGTCCGCGCGTGGGCGTCGCCTACACGCTTACCGCCGGCGGCAAGGACATTCGCTACGAGAAGCAAACACGACCGAACGTAATGACCGAGTTTCGCCTCTCGAAAGCCGTGAACCCTACGGCAGCAGCCAGACTAGCCAAACGACTTTCACAGCACAAACCGAACGGCGGGCGCATCTACATCAACGAAGCAAGAGAGTTTTTTTCGCCGATGGAGTTGGACGGCGAATGGAACCAGATCTACCTCGGAAATCTTGCGGAAGACGAGTGGTTTACTGCCCCTGATATCGAGCTACATTGAGATTCTCGCGCCAAGCATTTTTGGGTTTGATAACGGCAGTCGCAAATAAACGGATACCTGCATGACAAATACACCATTCGATCCCACCGCCTGGCCAACCGAGACATCCCTGACGAAGTACGTTAGCGGGCAGATGCTTCGTACGATGGCGGTATATCGCGAAGATCCGAAACTGGTCAACGAGCATGCGAATCTTGAGCGCGCCGTCGCACAAGGCAGCTACGGGCATCGGCAAATTTATGAACTCGTGCAAAACGGCGCCGACGCGATGTCCGGTGAGCGTGGTGGCAGGATTCATGTAATTCTGACCCAGACCGCGTTGTATTGCGCCAATCATGGGCAGGCAATGACCGAAGAAGGCGTGGATGCCATTCTTCGCGCATTTCTTTCGGTCAAACGTGGCAGCGAGATCGGTCGGTTTGGAATTGGATTCAAATCGGTTATCGGCGTGTCAAAAAGGCCGGAAATCTTCAGCCGTTCTGGATCAATGGGCTTCGACGCTGAGCGCGCGACAAAAGACATTCGCAAAGCGGTTCCCGACGCGCCTCACTATCCCGTGTTGCGACTGGGCTATCCGATCGACGCATTGAAAAGTGCGGCCGACGATCAGATTCTGTACGACCTGATGAGTTGGGCCACGACTGTCGTCCGATTGCCCCGGCGCGCCGAAGACAGCACCTGGCTCTCTGACGATATCCGTGACTTCCCCACGGAGTTTCTGTTGTTTTGCCCTCACGTCGGAAGTGTCGTGCTGGAGGATCGCGCGGCGAAGCTTGTCCGCACCATTACACTCACGCCGGAAGGCGCAACCTTTCGACTTGGAGACGGAAAGGAGGAGCGCCTGTGGCGCGTGTTTTCTTGCATGCATCGGCCGTCGCCCGACGCCAAGAAAGATGCTGGCGAACTTGCCGACCGCGACGAACTCCCCATTATCTGGGCCGTGCCGTGCGAAGGAAGACCCTCCCCCGGCCGATTCTGGGCTTTCTTCCCGCTGCGCGACGAGACCACTCTTTCCGGCATTGTCAACGCGCCTTGGAAAATCAACGACGACCGTACGAGCCTGCTCTCGGGCAAATTCAACGACGAACTGTTGGATGCGTTGGCGCAGTTGGTACTAAACAGTATCGTCCATTTGGTTAAAGCCGATGATCCAGCATGGATTCTGGACGTGCTGCCCGCGCGCTTGGACGAAGCGCGCGGAGCAGACAGACTCTTGAACGAGAAGATTAACAAGTGTGCCGCTGGGAAGCCGTGTATTCCCGATCAGGACGGCGCGCTACATCGGCCATCGGAAATTGAACTGCACCCGAAACTGATACCTCGTTCGGTACTCGACGTTTGGGCATCGCAACCGAGCCGGCCAGCAAACTGGTGTCATCCGTCGGTCGAGACGGAAAAGCGCCGCGCCCGTGTCCTAAGGTTGTTCGACCTCACCAAACGACCGGAAAGATCGGTCTCGGACTGGCTTACAGCGTTGATGGGTGTTGGGAAAACACCGGCCGATTTCTGCAAAAGCATTAAAGTCGCGGCAGCACTTTTCGAAGCCGTCCCAAGCTATCGGGATGCGATCGCTCTGTCGCCGATTCTCATTGATGCTCTGGGACGGCGCGTTTGTCCGCAGCCCGGCCGGATTTTTATACCCACTGAGCACAAGATCGAAAACTCCAATATCGCGACTGTTCATCCGAAACTACTCAACGACGAAGATGTCAAAAAATCGCTGGTGATCCTGGGAATTCAACCGGTTAGCCCCGAACTGGAACTTCAGTCGATCTTAAAAAGCGGCTTTGCGCGTTGGGCAGACCGCGATTGGGACCGCTTCTGGGGACTGGTCCGGCGGTGCGACCCGGCGCGCGCGGCCGAGATCATGATCGGCAAAAAAGAATTTCCCGAACCGGACGAAATATCTCAGCGCGCTCGGATATGCGCGCGCACTCTCGCCGGAAGTTACCGAATGCTGGTTCACCTGCTGCTTCCCGGTCCTGTCGTGCCGGACGATGGAATGCGCGATGCCGAATCGACAATCGATACGCGGTTTCATCGGAGCGAGCTTCGAGTGCTGGTGAGCATGGGCGCGGCAGCCACGCCGTGCCCGAGCCGCGGCGAAGCCCTCGCAGATGTCTTTTGGAAATACCGGGAGGATTGCATTGAGTCCTATTTGACGAACCTTTCAACCCGCAGCACGCCACGAAATACTCACCTGTGGTTCAAGGAAGAGTCCTTTCCCGGTCCGCTCGAACCATTGCTGGAACTTAGCCACGAAGGCAAGGCGGAATTTACGAAAAATCTACTCGTTGCCGATTCGAATTTCAACGAGTGGACGATGATTCACACGTCAAATGCGGAGTATCCGCCGGTCAAATTTGAGTCGCCCACAATCTGGGCTATCAAGCGGTTTGGCCGTTTGTTGACTTCGCTTGGCGCAAGGCCAGTGGCTGAATCCGTCTCTCCGACACTCGGGGCGTGGGCCGCAGTGTTGCCGGTGGCACAGTGTTCGGAGTTGGCCGCGCGACATTTGGACTTACCGGACACGCTGGAATCGATCGAACAGACTCACTGGACGAATGCCGTGATGCAGTCTCTGCAGCTCGACGACGATGACGCGATTGGGCGCTTTTATGCTTCAGCGGCGAATCATCTAACAGAACCCCCGATGATTCGCGCGCGAAACGGGCAGCAGTGGTGCAATCTACCGCCACGCGAAGTAACGGTCTGCTCGGCGCGCAATGAGTTTGACGCGCTTATTCGAATCGAGCAGCCGGCACTGCTGGTAGCGGACGCGGCGGCTGAAATACTCCTTGTCGAAAAATGGAAATGCAGGCCCGCGGAAGGAGCTGTTCGCACGCAGCTGGCGCATATTCCGACTGGAAGTCCCGTGCCGCTGATCGATCAGTTGCCCGCGTTACACGGGAGATTGAGGCCTGAGCACGAGAACCTTATATTGATCCCATGTTCGGAGATTCGGCAGGAAACGCTTACCGAGCACGGCAAGACATCCGAGCCGAAGGAATTCTGGAAGGACGGCGAAAGCATTTATTGGTTGGAGCAACTAGGGCCGGAAGGACTGTTGCATCAGCTCAATGAGCGCTTGGTTTTGGATCTCACGGTACAGGATTGCGACGACGTCGTCAAGCAGCGTGAGGATCATGAACGACGCCAGCTTATAGTGGCAATTCGCAAACAAAAAACAGTCGCCAGCAAATTGTTGAAAGCCGTGGGCGAGGCCGCGATACGTCCGCGTTTGCCCAAGGCTTTGATCGATTCCGTCGAAAAAATCCATGGGAAGCTGACGCAAGAAAAACTGGCGGATCTGGCCCGGATCATTTATGGCCCGAGCTTACTCAAGCAGTTCCGTTCGGAAATGGCGAAACTGCAACCGCCTCAGCAATGGGCGGGTGGCCGCGCCGCGCGGGAGTTCGTTTCGAAGTTGGAGATTCCGCGCGAATATGCCGGCTATGAAGATGCACGGCGCGATCCGATTCTGATGGTGGACGGGCCGGCGGTACTGCCAACCCTACACGATTATCAGATTGAGATCACGTCGAAAATCAGCCGTCTGCTGGCCGCAAACGCGAAGGAGCGGCGCGCATTGCTGTCGCTGCCGACCGGCGCTGGAAAAACGCGAGTAGCCGTCGAAGCGCTCGTTAACGCGCTTCGCGACGAACAGTTCGATGGACCGGTATTATGGATCGCCCAGACCGACGAATTATGTGAGCAGGCGGTAGAAACTTGGCGGGATGTTTGGCGATCGGTGGGCGCACAGCGGCCGTTGATGATCAGCAGGCTCTGGGCACAAAACGGGGCCGACCAGCCGGAGGAAGACGCCGCTCACGTTGTGGTTGCCACCATCCAAAAAATCGGAAACTGCCTGTCGAATGCGGAATACGATTGGTTGTCCAAGGCAGGGGTCGTGGTGATCGACGAAGCACACGGCGCTATTTCGCCGGAGTACACTGCAATGCTTTCATGGCTCGGCATTGACCGCAAGGGCACACGCTGTCCGTTGATCGGATTGACTGCGACGCCGTTCCGCGGGCGCAGCGAAACTGAAACCGAACGACTTGCCAACCGCTTCGGAAAACTGCGACTAGACCCGGAGATGGGTGACGATCCATACCGGCGACTTCAGGACATCGGCGTGTTGTCGCAAGTCGAACACCGCATCATTCAGGGAATCCGCGTTGAGTTGTCTGCGGCTGAACTCAAACACCTGAAGGAAATGGGCGGCAACATCAGCCCGTCGATCATTGACAGGATCGCTGGCAATTTTGATCGCAACCATACGCTTTTGAAGGACATCGCAAACCTGCCCCGGGACTGGCCCATCCTCTTTTTCGCAGCATCGGTCGAACATGCGCAAACAATGGCCGCATTACTCGAATTGGAAGGCCTGACTGCTGCACCGATTTCGGCCGAAACGGAACCCGGCGCGCGTCGGCATTCGATCAGTTTATTCAAGCGAGGCAAGATTCAGGTCCTGACAAATTACAACGTGTTGACGCAGGGATTTGACGCGCCTTCCACACGTGTTATCTATGTCGCGCGCCCCACGTTCAGTCCCAATCTTTACCAGCAAATGATCGGTCGAGGTTTGCGCGGCCCCAAAAATGGCGGCAAGGAAACATGCCTAATCGTCAACGTTGAAGACAACTTCGTCCAATACGGTGATCGCTTGGCATTCCGTGAGTTTGAGCACCTTTGGACACGAAATGAGTGATCCTACAGCCGTCCTCGGCGGCGACGACCTTACTCCCGAACAAATCGAGATCGCTGATTTGCCTACGGAGGCGCGTACCATTGTGACGGCTGGTTCTGGCACGGGGAAGACACATGTGCTGGCCGAGCGCCTTCATCGCCTCGTGCAAAATCAAGGGCTACAACCCAGCGAAGACCTTTTGGTGTTGAGTTTTTCGCGCGCAGCCGTTGAAGAAATCCGGCGCAGGCTCTTATCGGTAAATGCATCTGTTGCGTATATTTCAGCGAATACTTTTGATTCGTTCGCCACACGCCTATTATCACAAGTCGAGCCCGATGGAATGTGGCATAATGCCTCCTATGAGGATCGCATTGTAGCGGCAAAAACATTGCTTCTCGATGTATCCCGCAAGATCGATCATGCACTACCATTCAAGCATATTCTCGTTGACGAGATCCAAGATCTGGTGGGAAGTCGTGCGGAATTAGTTATGGCTCTGCTTACTCGCTGCGGCTGCGGATTTACACTGTTCGGTGACCCGGCACAGTCGATTTACGACTACCAGACCCAGTGTGATTTTGATGGTGCTGTAAAGTGCAAAAAAAACGAAGAAGATCAGTGCATATACAATGTCTTGCGTAAGTTTTCCCCGACTGGCTTACTGGAACGACGTTTAAGCCGTAATTTTCGAGCCAAAACATCTGAAACCAAAATGGCAATGGAGTTGGGCGAGCGCCTACGCAATCCCGATCCGGACTACGAGGCGATTCGTAGCGATCTCCATACCTTCGTGATCGGATTGCGTCCCATTGGTAGCCTACGAGCATTCACGCCTACGCTCAAGCGTAGCGACTCAGGAACCACTGCAATCTTATGTCGAACTAACATTCAGGCACTGTTGCTAGCGCGGGAATTGCACCAGTTGGGGTTGACTCATCGGTTACAACGCGAGGCTTCCGATAAAGCCGTACCCGGATGGGTCGCAGCCGTGTTGGGACAATCAACATCAAGCTCGGTTTCCAAAGCGCGAATTCAAAATCGATTGAACGAAGTGGCGACCGCCGCGGGACTTGACCCAAACCGAATGTGGTCGATGCTGAAACGCTTAGACCCGCGGCGAGGCAATGACCTGAATCTGACACAGGTTGTCAGTCGCATTAAACAGGGCTCGATTCCAGAGGAGTTGAATCAAATTCAAGAATGTTGTATCGTCGTCTCAACCATTCACCGCGCCAAAGGTATGGAGTTTGATAATGTAATCGTCTTAGAACCCGAATATCGAGATGAATCCATCGATGAATCGTCGGAGACTCGGGTTTTATTTGTAGCTATTAGCCGGGCTCGTCGCGAGATTTTTGTCGCCAAGCCTCCAAAAACAGGCGGCGCAGGCCGCGTCCCGCCAAGGATCGGCCGTTGGGTTCAACGCGGATTCGGGAGTGATCGCTTCCGCACGATTGCAGTTGAAGTCTGCCCCCGCGATATCCACTCTACCGATCCCGCAGGAAGCTATCGTGTGCCGAAGTGCGATGTTCGCGCAGTACAGAACTACATTGAAACGAACATCAAGTGCGGAGACTCCGTTGTTTTGGAAAAGTTGGTAAGTGTGCAAAGCGGCCAACAGCGCGTCTTTTATGCGATACGCCACAGGGACCAAATTGTGGGCGTCACGTCGGAGTATTTCTCCGACGATTTGATTCGTATTCTCGGACGGAACGAAACGCGCTTGCCGAAACGCATTTTGAAACTCTACGTTGAAGGTGTCGACACTGTCGTCGCTTTACCAGCGACGGGAAGCGCGAATGGTCTGGGAAATACGGGATTGTGGCAACGCGTTCGAGTTCATGGCTTGGGCGAACTTGAGTATTGATTTTGGAGACGGTCCGATGAATTTCAATCCCTTCTATGCCTGCCGCGATGAGCTGTTGAAGGCGGTCGTCCGTGACTTGGTTGGACCGCAGGAGGCCGATCCGCCGGAAGAGATTCTCACCGATCCGCCGATCACGCGCTATATCAGCGGTATTCTGTTTCCGCGCGATCCGGAAGGCATAGAGCCTGATCAGGACGACTCGGCGGAGGATGCAGATGACGACGACGAAGCGACATTTATCGATCCGCCTGTTGCAATGGCGAATGTGCGTTACCCGTCTTCGATGGGTTTGACGTTTGGCGTGGATACTCGCCTGGCGAGCACGTTGCGTTTGCAGATCACTGCGGCGCGGTATGAAGAATTCACGGACGAAAAATCTGGCGCTCACCGCTGGAAAAGAATCCCAATTAAATGCGCGCCGATCGACTTGGCTGTTCACGTTCCGATCGAGAATGGTCGCCAGGATTTGGGTGGAAATCTGGAACTATTCTACCGCGTGCGTTCGGCCAACGCTGATGGCGCTACGCCCATAACAGTGGTTCTCATGAATAAAAATCGCAGGCCCGAGAAAGGACTCCGCGACGCGCTGGCATTTTTTCAACCCAACATCACCGTCGTCGACAAAAAGTCCACGCAGTCGGTGTTTGTTGCTCGGCCATCGATTGGCCGAGGGTTTGACGACGACGTAAAGTCCAACCGGTTGCTGTATCGACATCGCGCCGCGATCGCGGTCGGGCACGGGTGTTCCGTGGAATGGGTGTCGGATTCCGCCAACTCGCATCGGGCCGTAAGCGTCACCACCACGTTCGTGCCACGCTATGAATTGCTGCTTGCCGACAGCAATCCGACGATCGACAAGGACGGTCGACTTTCGATGAAGCGTCTCGCGGACGGAGACCGCTCTGCGGTACTTGCGACTTTGTCCGAGCTGCTCAGCGGCTATGAGCGCTGGATCGCTGGCCTTGACATGAACGCGGCGACGCTGACCGCATCATTTGCGGCCACCGCAAAAGAGCACATCGACGGCTGTCGCCAAGCGCTCGACCGAATGCGTTCGGGCTTGCGCGAATTGGAGTCGAAGGCCGACGTGTGGGAGGCATTTCGGCTCGCCAATCGCGCCATGTTGCAACAGCGCTCGCGAACGGAGTGGCTTCGCAACGACAAACCGGCGCCAGGCCCGGCCGCGACAGATGCGCATCGCTGGCGACCCTTTCAGATTGGTTTTATCCTGCTATGTATTGAAGGAATCAGCAATCCAAAATCGACCCATCGCGATCTTGCGGACCTACTCTGGTTTCCAACGGGCGGCGGAAAAACGGAAGCGTATCTCGGCCTTATAGCGTTTACGGTGTTTTTGCGCCGGTTGCGTGCCACGTCGGACTCAGACGGTATTACCGTGATCATGCGATACACGCTGCGTCTGTTGACGATCCAGCAATTCGAACGTGCGGCGCTTTTGATCTGCTGCTGCGAAAACATCCGGAAAAGCCAGCGAAATTTGCGCAATACGCCCATCTCCATTGGTCTATGGGTTGGACGCGGGGGCACGCCAAATACACTGCGGGATACACGCTTGGCATTGGATAAACTTCACCGCGGAGAAGTCCTCGCCGAATCGAACCCGATGCAGCTTCAGTCGTGTCCGTGGTGCGGCACTATTCTGACTACCAGCCATTACTATATAGCCAAGACAGATCCGCGACTGGTAGTTCACTGCAAAAATCCGGATTGCGAATTTGAAAAGGGACTGCCAATCTACGTCGTCGACGAAGATATTTATAAGAAGCGTCCAACACTCTTGATCGCCACGGTCGATAAATTCGCGAGCCTTCCGTGGCGCGAACAAGCGGCCAATATTTTCAACGCGGTCGCGGAAGGCGGTTTGCCGCCGGAATTGATCATTCAGGACGAACTGCACTTGATCTCCGGCCCTCTGGGCACTTTGACGGGACTTTACGAAACGGCGGTCGATCTGTTGTGTACACGTGACGGCATTCGGCCGAAAGTAATCGCTTCCACGGCCACGATTCGACGCGCACAAAGTCAATCGGTGGGACTATTCGACCGGAGCGTTCGACAGTTCCCGCCGCCGGGACTCGACGCGCGCGATTCCTATTTTGCGCTCGAAGCGGACCGCGATAGCCGGGGCGCGCGACTTTATGCCGGCCTGATGGCTCCTGGCGTCAGTCATGCGACACTGCTGATCCGTACATACGCGGCACTACTTCAGAACATCAAGACGATCAATGCCTCGGATGCGGTGCGCGACACATACTGGACGCTGGTGGGATACTTCAATAGTTTGCGCGTGCTTGGCGGCGCGCGCATGCAAGTTCAGGACGACGTTCCAGAGCGTGTGGCTCTCGTAGCGCGCTCCGATGGAGCAGAACCGCGATTGATTGAAAACCGCATCGAGCTGACCAGTCGCGAGCCGTCTGGCGATATACCTAAACATCTGCAACACATGGCGAAGTCATTACCAGATGCCGATACGCTGGATATCATTTTGGCAACAAACATGATCTCCGTCGGCGTCGATGTCGAACGTCTTGGACTGATGGTAGTCATGGGGCAGCCGCAATCCACGTCGGAGTACATTCAGGCGACCAGCCGCGTGGGGCGCAAGATGCCAGGAATGGTCGTGACGCTCTTCAATGCAGCGCGATCGCGAGATCGTTCGCATTATGAGTCTTTCGTGGACTACCATTCCGCGCTTTATCGACAGGTTGAATCCACCAGCGTGACACCCTTCTCCGCGCGTTCTCGCGACAGGGGCCTTCATGCGGTGTTGATCGCACTGGCGCGGCTGATGTTCGCGGAGTTTCGCCCCAACGATTCCGCGGCTCAGGTTTCAAAGCATTTGGATAAACTGGACCTTGTCAAAGAGGCCATACTCAAACGTGTGCGTGCGGTCGATTCAACTGAGGAAGCTGCCGCGAAAGTGCAACTGGATCAAATTATCAAGCAATGGGTCGATCGCGCGTCTGTCCAGCGAGACCTCGTGTTCTGCGACTTCAATCATCCCGATAAGGCGCTGCTGGTGGATGTCGCTGGCACCGATAATCAATCCGAAGACAGCTTTCCGACCGCCTGGAGTTTGCGGGATGTCGATAAGTCATCGCAACTGTATGTTGTGGGCTAAAGGGTGCCTCATGAAACAGAGTCATGAAGTCCGTCGCAGTCAGTTGATCAACACGTACGGCGTCGGCGGGATCATTCCTATCGGGGACGAGTCGTTCATGGTTGCCGGGATTGACCGCTGGCCCGTTCGCACTCCGAACCTGCATGAGCCGCGATTGGAACGTGCCCTGAGTGTACAGGGATTTGTGCTGCCGCCGGCGACCGATCACGGACAGGATATTCCTGTGGTTCGCTTTCCCCGCTGGATGTGGTGCCCCGGCTGCAAGCGCATTGATGAACACCGTTTTTTTGCGTCGCGCGATAAGAACATCTGCGGTCCTTGCGGCATGTCGCTCGTTCCCTCGCGATTTGTGATCTGCTGCGCCAATGGACACATCTCGGATTTTCCGTACTTTTTTTGGATTCACGCCGGAAATAAGGAACGCACCGGCGGCAAGCATCTCATGACAATGGAGATGGGCGGGAACACTGCGTCGCTTCGCGACATCCTTATCTCGTGTTCGTGCGGCGTTTCCAAAACGATGGAACATGCGTTCAGCCGTATGGCACTTCAAGGGATGAAGTGCAAAGGCGAACGCCCGTGGCTGACGGCCGACGACAAGGAGTGTGACCAGATTCCGCGTACACTTCAACGCGGCGCGTCGAACGTGTGGTTTTCGATCACGCATTCATCGATCTCGATTCCTCCCTGGTCGGAAGGCGCGTTCAAGATTTTGAATCGCCAATGGCCCGCGCTGCAACATATTCCCGACGACGTGCTCGAACACGTTATTCGCGGCATGAAACTGGCGGAAGGGACACCGTACTCGGTAGCCGCGCTGGTCGATGCGGTCAAGAAGAGAAAGGCGGCGGCGAACCGCGCGGATCAGCCCTTGGCGGCGCAGATCAAAGAACAAGAGTACGAGGCGCTTTGTACGGGTTGCGAGGAGGTGTCGAAGGATCAGGAATTTGTTTGCGTCAAACCGGAATTCGTCCCGCCGCTTGCCGACAAATGGTTTGAGCAGATCATGCTGGTGAAGCGGCTGCGGGAAGTACGCGTGCTGCAAAGTTTCGCCCGCATCACACCGCCGAGTGCTGCAGCCGTCTTTTCCCGTCCGCCGCTCTTCGATTCAAATCCGGGCTGGCTACCAGCCATCGAGGTAATTGGCGAAGGCGTCTTCATTCGCCCGCGCAAAAATCTGCTGGAATCTTGGGAGCAACGCACGAATGTTCAGCAGCGCGCGGAGCGAATCAACGTCAGCTATGTTCGGCGCTGTCGATCTCGGAAGGTGGAACCCGACCGCGTCATCACCGCGCGGATGTTGCTGCTACACAGCCTGTCGCATTCGCTGATCACTCAATGGTCTCTGGAATCGGGATACCCGGCGGCTTCGTTGCGCGAGCGACTGTATGTCAGCGATTCGATGGCCGGCATTTTGATTTATACCGCGACCAGTGATTCCGCAGGCAGTTTGGGCGGAATCGTCGCTCAGGCTCAGGCTGATCGTCTCGACGGGGCGCTTCGACAGGCGATTGCGAACTCTTCTTGGTGTTCCGCCGATCCGCTGTGTGCCGAGGCCGACAGCGCTGGCGTCGATGCGCTCAACCTCGCGGCATGCCACGCCTGTTTGCTGTTGCCGGAAGTGAGTTGCGAAGAAATGAATCTGCTACTCGATCGAGCAATGCTAGTCGGTACTCCGGACGATCCGAGCTTCGGATTCTTCGCCGCGCTGGTCAAAGAGGCATAATCATGGCTGTAATGTTACCCGCTCGCGTCATGGAAACGACGGAGAGCGATGCCGAGAGGTTCGTGTTTGGAAAGTTGAATACGGAGCTCTCAGATGATTGGATCGTGCTTCACTCTCTAGGCCTAACCGTTCACAATCGGAAGCCTTGGGCCGAGATTGATTTTGTGCTGATCGGGCCGCCGGGCGTGTACTGTTTGGAGATCAAGGGCGGTGCAATTGCGCGCAACGGACGCGTATGGACGACGACTTCCAAAGCGGGAGTAACGCATGAATTGAAAGAGTCGCCGTTTTCGCAAGTGGGGTCGGCCACGGCCGCGCTGCATGGATTTCTCACTTCCAACGTCCGCAATTTCGGCGGCACTGTTACTGGCTACGGCGTGGCATTTCCCGATGTGGAATTTCGATATAGCGGCCCCGACATCGAAGCGGAAATGATCTATGATGCGCGCGATGTTTACAAACCGTTCTCCGATTACGTTCAACGCCTGGTGGAATATTGGCGTAACCGTTGTCGCCGGGATTGGGGACGGGAGCCGGGCAAGCTTACGCAGGCGCTGCGCGTTTCCGTGCGCGACGCTCTGGCACGTGACTTCGATCTGTGTGTTTCGCTTCGGGCCGAATTGGGCGCAGTCAACGACGAGCTCGTTCGTTTGACGGAAGAACAGTGTAGAACTGTCTCTGGTTTGGCTGAAAACCCTCGGGTCATCGTTACAGGTGGGGCCGGCACCGGAAAGACGCTGCTGGCATCCGCCGAATTAAAGCGACTGGGCGCGGATGGGCGGCGAGTTTTGTATCTATGCTTCAATCGCCATCTGGCCGTTTTTATGCGCGAGCAATTTGCCGGACACAAAAATGTCACCATTCATCACCTGCACGGGTTGATGGCGGAAGTGGTGAAAAATGCGAAGCTTGAGGATCAATTGCCGGATGCGGAATCGACGGATCTGATGGAGGTGTTCTATCCAGAGCTTTGTCTGGGAGCGCTTCTCGACGGCGAGCGTTTACCGTATGATGCACTCATTATCGACGAAGCCCAGGACCTGTTATTAGGTTCGTATCTGGATGTCGTCGAAGCCTTGACCAAAGATGGAATTAAAGGTATTTGGCGCATGTTTCTCGATCCGAATCAGAACATTTATGCAGGCACCGCATCCAACGCCTTGAGTCGTCTTGAAAGTGTCAGTCCTGCTCGATTCAAGTTACGGATTAACTGCCGAAATACCATTGCGATTGCTACAGCGACGTCACTGCTCTCCGGAATTCGTGCTGATTCAGTTCAAATTGTAGACGGGCCTCCGGTCAAATTCAATTGGTACGAGGACGGCGACTCGGAACGACGACTTGTTTCGGAATGCGTCAGTGGGTTATTGCACCGCGGACTGAAACCTCAGGAAATCATGATTCTTTCGCCATATCGTCTGGAGAATAGCTGCATGCGCCGCGGTTTGGTTGGGGCGCCGGTTCCCGTTCGGGAGTTCGGCGATGAATCTCGGGAGCGCATGCCCGCCGTTCGGTTTTCGACAGTGGCGGCTTTCAAAGGATTGGAAGCCGATGCGGTGTTGCTGATTGATATCGATGATTTAGAGATAGCGAGGAGTCTGCTGACTATATATGTGGGCACGTCGCGCGCCAAGGTGATTCTTCATTTATTTCTGCATGAGGGCCAACGAAAGGCCTATGACGAATCCGCGTTTCGTTTTGGACGAATGACGTTGGAGCTCATGACTCCATAAATAGTCGTAGTCTCTTGGTGAGCCGGTCGGAATTAAGTGTCTTACATTCCCAAATCGTCAACACTTTCCAACCGAGCTTGACAAGTTTGCGGAGATTGCGTTTATCACGCTGTTTGTTTGCAGCGAGTTTCGCTTGCCAGAATTCAACCCGCGACGAGGGTATCGTACCCCGAGCACAACTATGCTGATGCCAGAAGCAGCCGTGTACGAATATGATCTTCTTCCTTCCATACATAACCACGTCGGGACAACCAGGCAAAGAGCGCATGCAGCCTGTAGCGATAACCAATAGAATAGAGTATCTTGCGCACCAATAGTTCGGGCTTTGTGTTATTCCCTTTGATTCGCGCCATTAACCAACTTCTATTTTTTATGGAAAGAGTATCTATTTCGCTTTCACTCTTGCCGTAACATGAACATTGAACTTGCGTAAGCCTATTGGCTCTCCGACTGGTTTCCGAGCAGGTCAACCGAAGTATCCTCATGGACGACTCCGCATCCTTCCTCTAGTACCGATATCAGACCTGCTCCGGAGGAGACGGCGGCAAATCAGTTTTTGCAGGCGCACCAGATTCATTCTTTGTAGCAGGGATGGTGGTCAATAGTGCAGCACATACAGTTGCTTGATCTGCCTGGGAAGCGGCACTTTCGTCGGAGCGAGGAACTGGCTTCACCGCAACCTTTGCTTCCTTCTTCGCATCGGGTGGTTTCGGAAGATTGACAAAGTCCACTCCGATCCGTGACATGTGCTGCCCAGCGGCCTGAAGAATCCGATTGGCATAGATCGAGCGGATTTGCCCGAGCGCCTTCATTGACATTGGCTCGACCTTTAACTGCCCCACTTCGGCGTCGCTCTGTGTCTGGGTAAAGGCAATCGCGTTGAATGTCTTGTCGGCTCCGAGCTTGCCCATACCTTCCATGAAAAACCACTCAAGGGTGGGCACCGCACTGTCGTCCGACAGGACCACGACCATTTGTTTGCCGTCTACTTTCAGATAGATGCATTTGCTCTGCTCTGCAATCGTCAGGTGAGCTGGTGAGACATTGGCGATTCTGCACCTCATCGAAACGATCGGGCGGTAGGGGTGAACCTGCTTCTCCCAAGAACCGCCTCGCGGTACGCGGGGTACGAGGTCACAAGCTGGGGTGACGCAAATGTAAACAATCCCGTTCGTAACTCCGCTCGCTGCCGGAGCGAAAATAGTGCCTGTATCGACGTATGCCGCCAAATCATCGAGAGCGAGGTATTCGTTTAGCACATGCAGAACGTGCTCGCCCTGCGGTGGATTCTGCTTGCAGAATTGATCGATCGCAGCCTTCAGGGTTTCCAGATTTGCCGCTGGCGATGCGTGGGACGGAATGTGCTTACTGCCGAATTCGATGACTTTATCGAGAACTTTGCCGGTGTAACTGCGAATAATCCGCTCAAAGAGAACCCTCAGACGAGCGTCGCGTTCCTCAACGCCCCCCGCCCATGCATGGTACAACCATCCGGCTTGCAGCCATGGGTCGCTGAGCGATGACCGCTCTTGCTCGAAGCCGCCGCGTGCGAATTCACCCCTCGCGAAAGCGACGGAGGCCCTCATGAAATCGGGCTCCCATTCGCACAGCGCCTTCTCAAGGTCTTTGAATACTAATTCGCCGTCATTTTCGTTTTCAGTATTCTTAACAATGCAAACCACGAACAGGTTATTTACGTATACCCAAGGGACTTTATCGTCCCCTCCCAGAAGTGGGGGCATCTTGCATGGATTGCCCGGTATGACTCCGAGTCTCTCGATGAGGATGGTGTCGTACAGAGCGTCGCTCATTTGCCCAACAGCGGGACCTGTAATCTTGAGTTCCTTGATAAGCACGTCTGTAAGTCGCTTGTCCGATCTGCAAATATCCGTGCGCCCCCCGATGTACGCGTCGATTAGTTCGCCAGTCGGGATTTCCTTCACTTTACCTTCGACCATGTCCCATTCATCTTCGACCTTGGGATCGGGGAACCACAGGTCCCTTTCCTTAACGCCCTTCAAATGCGCAGCAACATTACGGCGCACAGATAGGATGTCTTTATCCTTGGTGTAAACCATCACCAAACTCGCATGATCAGAGTCAGCGAGTTGTCGCAAAAAGTCGCGCGACCACTTCGGGTCTTCTCCCTGTAGGTGATAGTCGAGGATGAGTAGGTCACTCTTGAACAAGTATCTCGTGTTCTTCCCGCTGATCAGGTCAGACCCGTCATCGATATCACAAAGCCACCCGCGCTCACGGCAAGCGCGCCAAATGGCAATGGCGCGCGGATTGCGCCCTTCGGCCGAGTCATACCGGTGGAAGTCGTCGTCCACAGCTAGAACGGTCCGGATTGGGCGGATATACGCCTGTTCAACACGTTCGGCAATCAGCGCATCAGCCATGTTCCAGACCCCGGAGCTTAATCACGAAATTGGCACCCGGCAGAAGCTGGTGCGCCTTGTCTGTAGCGTACTCGATCGTATGACCGCCCGCGGCTAAATTGGCCCGGCAGAGATAAAGGCCAACCCCACGTCCTTCCGTCCGTTTCGTGAAGAATAGTTGAAACAAGGATGCCACATCTTCAGGATCGACACCGCGTCCCGTATCCGCCTCCACAATGTCATCGCCAACAACATCGATCAGGATTTCTCGCCGCGTACCAAGCGAAACCCAGTACAGAGAGTTATTGATCAGGTTGATGAACACCGGGTAAACGCGCGCCGGATACTCACGGAACTTGACCGCACGGAACGCCTCCGTTGCCCTGAAATCGATTCTCGCACGTTGAAAACGGGCCTCGAAGAACTGCGAGATGTACGCAGTGACTTCCTCGCCTGTAATATCTCGCTGAAACCGCTTGCCGGAAAGTTGCAAGGGGGTAACAAACCGCAGTCGGTCGAAAAGTGCCTTTATCGCATCTCGCAAATCCCGCCAAGGCTTCGAATGCTGGGCCGAATTCGGCAGCGAGTTCAAGTACCGATTGATCTCTTCGTAGTGCGTCTCGATCTCGTGGCCAACGAGCTCGACCGTAACGCCCAATTGGGCGAGCGCGTTGAGTTGATCGACTCTCCCCTGCATCTCTTGTCGCTGCTCAATGCTCCATGCCGTTAGCGCATCGATATCGACACCTTGCGCCAAGTTTTCCAATACCCGAACGTAGCCGCCGTACCGTTGCGCGAACTCCAAGTGCAGCGTCTCACGTATCGCCTCCAACTGCCTGACCAAGTCAGGCAGCTTCGTCCTTCCCGCCGAAAGATCAGCCACCAGCGGCTCGGACTGTGTAGTATAGCGGGCCTCGTCGCGCTCGATATCCGCAACGATCCGCGCACGTTCCGAATCAAGGA
The DNA here is from genome assembly GCA_037129555.1 of Planctomycetota bacterium. GTDB lineage: Bacteria > Planctomycetota > SZUA-567 > H5-PLA8 > H5-PLA8 > JANXLS01. The sequence goes on along the minus strand of JBAXUS010000087.1, from coordinate 5,340 downwards.
TAGCTAGAATGCTACGCTGCCATTTAAGCAGGGCGTTATCTAACTGTTCGATGTGGGTTGCTGCAAGCGTCCGCCCTTCTTCTACGGCGGGCTTCTTTTTTATCTTCTCTACCGTCTCGGCCCACTCGTTACGAATATCGTCCGTTGTAGTGCAATACCCGGCATACTGATCGCGATAGGTCCGGTAGTCGTCCTCAAGACTCTCAAGCTTGGCTGGCTTGGCAGGGAGCTTCATCTCCGTTTTGCGAGCCTCAAGCTCGTTGACCGTTGTCTCAAATTTGACCAACGCTTCTAAGTCGCCCGCGCCAACAATCTTCCTGAAGTCTTCCTTGGCGGTATTGGCAATGCCCATCGCGGTTTTCAACTCCGGCGCCTTCTGCCTCAAGGCACGCCTGAATTCTATCTTTCTATGATCCTGCGTGCTCACTTCAGCGTCTTTAGCTGCCTTGTTCGCTGTGACGATATCGGGCAAATAATCCTTTCGGACTTGGGCGTCAGTCCCAAAGAAACGCTGTGCCGTCGTCTTCAGAATCTCCACGACCAGGTTTCTGAATTCCCTCCTGGCTTGGTTGTCGATAAACCCTTCGCGTCCAGCCTTGTCTTTCAGGTTTGCGTTGCTCGCTCGCGTGATCGCAACTCTGCCAAATGTTCGACGATAGGACCAGAACCATCGCCCGGCGTGGAACGATCTGCGCTCCTCGATTCCAAAATAGTCCGCCTGTGCTCGACCGTAGGGCATGACTCTCAGTTGATCACGATAGATCGCCAGCCCCGCATACATTTCCGCCATTGCTTCGACGTGACGGTGCTGTTCCGGCGACATGCTTGTCTTGCTGGGGTCGCTCTCGTACGAACCAATACACAACGAGAACGGTCCGACCACTGCCCGAGCCTTGATCGGACCGGGTCTATCAGGAGAGGGAAAGATTACCTCGCCGATATCCATTCCGAACGCTTTTACACGTCCCCTGAATGTTCCATTTTCGTCAACCTCGCCTTCCACAATGTGTTCAAGTGCTCTTAGTTCTCCCCAAGAAAACACATTGTCGCTGGACACAATATTTGTCTGTTTTTCTCCTTGGTGTATCGTCACTGCGTAATTGAATTCGATGGAGTGATTCACGTAGGGATCGACGAAACCGATCAGGGTTTCTTTCAGACTCTTTTTGATTGCGCCTGCTTCTGGATCGCCATCGGGTACGTCGGGATCGACCCAAACGGCGAGTTCGTGGTTGATGTTCAGCACGAAGAGGGCGGTGCCGTGACTCGACTTCTCGGCCCACACATCCCACTGCTCAAGGCACCGCGTTGAGATTGCTTCGGCGAACTCGATCCCTGAAGCAGCCGTAGTCCGAACCGCAGTAGCAGTGTCGGGGAGTTTGTTTTTCTTCTGAATGCCGCTATATTTTTCCCACGAGGTACGAATGCGAGTATGTCGATCCTCTTCCTGCTCACTCTTTTCTTCAGAGTTTAACTCCGTCGAAGTGACATTCTCGCCCAACTGTTCGAACATTGCCGGAAGTATACCGGCAAGATCTTCTTTACGCTCAAAGTGCTGGACTGGAAGTCGTATATCCCCCATCAATAAGAATGGGTTCTCGAACATTCGCCAATCGACCAATGCACAAACAAATGGCTTATTTGACCTCTTTGTGATGACAAAGACAATCGGCCCGAGAAATGCAATCGACAAACGGCCGATACCTTTCTCCCCTTGTCGTTCGCGCAAAGGTAAGCCATGACGATCTTCTTTTGGTGTTGTAGAATCAGAGACCTTGGCGTCCGTCCCGACGATCAGCCACTTCGTCAGAAACTCTTCATAGTCCATGCCATGGCCATTGTCTGTGATCGCAGCAATCGGCGTCTTGCCGTCGAAGACGTGCAATGCAACCTTCTTCGCATATGCATCATAAGCGTTCTTCCAGAGTTCACTGACCGCCGTAGGGCAGTCCGCGATCTGTCCGCGACCTAAATGGTCGATGGTTCGCGCGCGGGTTTGGAATGCCACTACAGACACAATGAACCTCTCCCTGTTTCGTATTATCGACTTAAGAACCAGATGTCAGAAGCCGACGGAGTTGCACGGCCTGGCGCCGGACAAACTCGGGCGGAAAAGCGTTCCCGATCAATTGAGCTACGGGATGCCGACCTCGGTCCAATGGCAGCAGATATCGCTTCGGGAAGCTCTGAAGAAGAGATGCCTCGCGAAGGGAAATGGCTCGGTTTTGCTCTGGATGAAGAAATCGCCCCTTCGAGGGGTTAATGCATCCGGTAGTTATCGTTGGAGACACGTCGTCCCAACGCATTCGCCCGTAGATATCATGAAACCCGTTGAGTCGCTGGTGGCAGGGTAGTTGCTCACTTTCCCCAAGGTCAGCGCGGCTTCCTCCGTTGCCGGGTATCGATTCTATCAGCTTGGCGATTCGCGGGGTGTGTCTCGATTTCGAATCGTGCAAAGGGTCCCCAGAATCACCTGGCTTCGGCAAATTTCGGATGACCGATCCTACTGTTATGCGCTTCGGGGCCGGGTTAGGAAAAAAAACATTTCCGACCCGGCTAGCAAGAAACAAGAGCCGACGACGACGTTGAGGAACACCGAAATCAGCCGCATTAAGCACTTTGGCTTTGCAGTTATATCCGAGTGCTTCCAAGATCTTCGTCACTCGGCTCAATCGTTCATCGGTTTCCAATGCCGGTACGTTTTCAAGCAGAATCGTTTTCGGGAGAAGTGCAATGGCGAAGCGAACGAAGTCGAAAATTAGTTCGTTCCGTCCATCGCTTGTCGGAATGTGTCCGTTGCGAGTACGGAGGGAGGAAAATCCCTGACAGGGTGGGCACCCAGCCAGCAGATCAAGATCCCCGGCACAGAGGTTGAGCGATCGCATCAATTCGACTGGATCGCACTGGCGAATGTCCGTCCTGACAAGCCGAACCCCTGGATGGTTCATCGCATAGGCGTCGGCGGCCACGTCCCAGCACTCTACCGCAGCAAGGACCGCGAAACCTGCTCGCTTCATTCCGACAGTAAGTCCACCGCAACCACTAAATAAGTCGAACGCGGTCGGGCGCACCATCCGATTTTGTCGTTTGGTTCGCATACTGTTCTCACCAGATCGCCATTTTATCGTATAAACTTTAAAATAGTTTAGCACATTTCTAATGGTTGACAACCGAAGTTTCAGCGAATATGCAAGAGGAAAAATGGAAAAAATGGATGACGAACTGCCGCCGCACAGCCCGCTGTCGTTGAAACAACGAGCGGAGTGGCCGACACCGCGCACGGCGGAGCGCTGGCGCAGCGAAGATCGAGCGGTGTGGGTCGAGGGTGCGTTTTACGAAACCGTCGCCGCCTGCAAATCCCTCAATGTCGTTCCCTGCTCGTCTTTCCATTCGATGCGGCCGTTGGCGGTGCGGCCGAGCATGACTCCGGCGGCGGTGGATGGGGAATCGAAGCAGTAGTCTTGGGTCAGAGTCAGTTTGCCGTTACGTTCGGCGAGGATGCCTTTTTCGATCAGGGCTTTCCGCAGTGTCAGCATGTATTGGTGGATGGTGGGATTTCAACCAACCCGCATACTCTGCTTTGTCACTCGTGCGGATTTTGTATTCGGCGGCAAGGTACTTGTTCAGCTTGTCATTGAGTTGGTCCAGATACTTTTGAAGTTCCCCTTTCACCTTGGCAGCCGTTCCGTCTTTTGGAGAAAGGTCCGTTTGATCGCTACGAAACTTAGCGAAGAATTCGGAGCAGTTCAGTGCTTCCGCTTCGATTTCCGCAATCTCGTTGCCCTGATCCTCGTCGGCCAGCTTGCCTGCAATTGTTCTTTTTACTTCAGCGATGCTGGCGAAACCGACCAGTGTGTTCCCGGCTCGCACGTTGAAGTCAATGTCGGGTAACGGCTCAATATCCTCAAAACGCTCGACCTGAGCTGCGAGTTTCAAGAACATACGCAGCTTACAGATTTCGACGGCCTCCTTTGAATCTGCCGCCTGTGCTTTTGGCGAGAAACGTCGGAACAACCACTTCGGTTCGCAGGACGACGTATACGCCGATGTCGTCACGATTGCCGGGAACGCATTGAAGATCGCATCCTCGCAGGTCTCGGATGGGAAGGCTATCGGTATTTGAGAACCAAGTCGTCCTCATGGCGGCTGACCTCCTTTATTTGACTATCAAAATGCCTTGTTGGCGGTCTTCGGAATCGAGAACAAAACTTGGAGCGACGAACAGGAAAGGCAGCTGGGAGATTATCAGGTTGCATTGACGCAGGCATATCCCAGCGTTCGACGGATGTTGTTCTTCCTGACGCCAGATGGTAGGAAAGTGACCACGGGAAATAAAGCGGCGGATGCAGGATGTCCAGTGATCGCAATCGCTTATAACGCCGTCGTCTCGATGTGTGAAACAGTCAGACAGGTAGCTCCACAAGAAAAGGCTGAAATGCTTCATGGCTTTCAGAAGCATCTCCGATTCCGATTTTCAGGGATTTCCATCATGAAAGATTCCGCCAAGCAATTGATCCTCAAATTATACGGCGACCCAAAGCATCGCAGGGCGCTCCGCCTCATTTCGCAATATCTGCCAAATGTGGCGGAGTTCATCAAGAACGAAGTGACCACGGCAACGGCAAAGCGGATTGGGCTTGGGGTTGACTTTGCGTGGTTCCATCCACAAAAGCCAGGAACGGCGGTTGAATTCAACTTCAATATCGGACACCTTAATCCGTCCGACCACGGTGAAACTAACTTTTATGTACTATACATGCTACTCTTCGACGAGCGGCGCCGCCCCGCTGACATCGGCGTAGAAGCGACTGTGCAAGTCATGCTGCGTACTGAAAAGGGATCGCAGCGGAAGGCGGCATTCTTAAAAGAGAACCTCGTACTGCCAACAAGCCCACGACGAGGCGAGCAATGGGGCCTTGGCGGTGCTTATGGGTCGGACAATCATCCGAATCAGCCAGGCTAGATTCTCCAAGAATTTATCTGCATCGTCTTTGGAAATTGCTGGATTGAATGAGAAACTCCATGCGTAACCGTCTTGAGAAGTCGGGCATTTCCGGGATTTTCGAACCGTAGGTTCAATAACAACCTCGACGGTGCCCATGAGTAACTTGGACTTCAGAGTTTCTGGGGACCTACAATCAATTGGAATATCAGCCAGTACTCGCACCACCGGGCCTTTGCAATTGCCCAGTCGTATTTCTGACGCCTCAAAGGGGAGACCCCACACGGAGAAGCCAATTGTCTTTCGTTTGACAAGTACCGCACTTCGTAACGGGTGATTAGATAATTCGTAAACGTTCAGTCCCCCATCAATCAAGCCGGAAGTAGAGACGGCACATT
>JBAXUS010000086.1:0-25295 GCA_037129555.1 Planctomycetota bacterium | reverse complement strand
AACGCGCGGATACTGCCTCTGGACAAAGCGAAGCTTTCGGCGGGCTGGGAGAAACTCGATCCGGCGAAGAGCAGCCAGGCGAAAAGTTTCAGCAACCGCATGCCGTCTATTTTTAAAGCGTCGAAACCGGGCGAGACGCTGGCATTTAAATTCAAAGGGACTGCGGTCGGGATTTATGATTTGCTCGGACCGGATTGCGGGCAGCTGAAAGTCTCGGTCGATGGTGCTCCGGCGAAGATCGTCGCGCGCATCGATGGGTATTGTACGTATCATCGCATCGCCACGTTGAGTCTCGGCGCGAACATGGAGAATAAAGAGCACACGGTCCTGATCGAGCTTGATGCCGGATCGCCTGATAAAATGAAAATCCTCTTTCCCCAGAACAAGCCCGACATGGAAAAAAATCCTGCCAAATACGCGGGGCTGAATTGGTACGCGGGTGGAATCATGGTGATCGGGGATCTCGTCGAGTAAAATCGTTCGCTTTTCCATCTGACGTCGAGTGATCACTTCGGAATCGAGAACGAGTAAGCGATCTTCGATGCTTTGATGTACTCGACCAGCGTTTTGTCTCCCGATACCGTCACGCGAATGTGGCCGGACGGCGGCAGGAAGTCGCCGGTTTTGTAACCGTATTCGTCGGCATTGCGCAAGCGGTCGAAGCCGGGATGGCCGGGTTGCGGGACCATCAAATACGTGATGCCGTCGAGGTCCTGCTTCGCGAAAAAATGGTCGTGGCCGTGGAAGACGACGTTGACTTTATGCTTCAAAAGCAACTGATGAATCGGCATCTCCCAGCCCGGGCGTTTGGTCTTGAATTCATCGACACCGGTCTTGCCTTTGCCGCCCCATTCATACAAGACCGCCGCCTCTGCTCCGCCGCGCTGGGATTCGTCCAAGCCTCCGACGAGGTGATGCAAGAAGACGAATTTGAATTTCGCTTTGGATGCAGCAAGCGTTTTTTCGAGCCACTGGTATTGCTCCTGTCCCAGCGTTGATGTCCAATTGTCGCCTTTGTTGCCGCCGCGTTTGTTCGTCCACCAGAACGGATCGAGTACGATGATTTGCGCGTCGCCCCACTCAAACGCATAGTAGCTTTCCAAACGTCCGACGGGCTTGATCTCGGATTTATTGCCGGTGTAAAAACTGTCGGGGTATGGATTCGGAAAGAACTTCTTGCGATTCAGACACGACCACACTGGCATGCAATCGAGGGTGCTGTTGAAGCGGTCGAGACGCTCTCCGTCGTGATTTCCCAGCACCATGAATATCGGCGCGGAATGACCGACCAGGCCGAGGTAGTAGCGTTGGGCGATGTACTGCTGGTACGACTCCTTGTAATTCGGGTACTTGTCATTCATGAACGTGTCGCCGAGATCGATGTGGAAATCCGGTTGGCCGCTGAGTACGTTTGCGAGCGTCTTCTCCAACACGTCGGCCTTGGTGCTCTGATCCAAATGCGAATCGGATTGAACCGTGAAAACGAATGACCCGCCGGGCTTGCGCTGCGTGTGAAAGGTGTTTTCATTTCCAGCGACAAAGGCTGCTGATTTCGCATGCTTCGTGTGCAGCATATAATAATACTGCGTGTCGGGCTTCAAGTCTTTGAGCACGAATTCCGTAGGAGTTTCGGGCTTGAGCGATTTGACGTCTGTTTTCGCCGCGAGCTTTTCCTTGTCGGTTCCGAACGAGATGAATGCGTCCATATCATCGTACGCGAGAACGCTGGCGGTGATCGACGTGTCGGTGGGCCGGGCGAGAATGATGTCGAACGCGTGGGTCGGGGCCGGGCCCATGAAAATGTGCTTTTGCCGCCCGCCATCGTTCTTGGGTTCGCCTGCATGCGCAACACTCCACGCGGCGACGATCGGTAGGATAATTGAAAAAAAAGTCCGAACATGTGACAAGCGCATGCGATCAAATCCTGTTTGGAGACGTGCCACAAATGCCCATCTATAAACGCCAATTGGATTCTAAATCTCAACACCATTATTGAAGAAAAATGCGATGAAGCAATCAAACGTGTTTGAATTGCTCGATGTCGATGACTCGGTCAAAATAGCTGGCGAGCGAATCGTCGTGAGAGACGACGACGAGGCCCGCGTTGTTGCTCGCGGCACTGGAGAGGATGAGTTCGATCGTCTTCAATGCGTTGGCGCGATCGAGGTTTGCGGTGGGTTCGTCGGCGAGGATTATTTTTGGGGACGTGATCATGGCTCGGGCGATGGCGGCTCGCTGGCGTTCGCCGAACGAAAGACGCGCGGGGAATGCGGACGATTTCTCAGCGATTCCGAGATCGGCGAGAAGTTGAGATGCTCGGCTGCGAACGGCGGCGTTGAGCGAGAGCGAGGGGTTGAGGCGGTACGGTAAAAGGATGTTGTCTTTGACGGTCAGGTAATCCAGCAACGCGAAATCCTGGAAAATGAAACCGATGTGATTGATGCGAAAATCGCGCGCGGCGGTGTCGTTCTTGGTGGCGATCTCTTCGCCGCAGATGCGAATGCTTCCGGATTGCGGTGCGAGAATCCCGGCGATGAGATTGAGCAGTGTGCTTTTGCCTGAGCCGCTGGGGCCGCGCAGCATCACTTTTTCGCCGGGCTCGACGGTGAGACGAGTGACGTTCAACAGGGCACCGTTGGAGCCGGGGTAGGCGAAGCGCAGGTCTTTGATGTCGATCATTCGATCCATTTCCATTTACGCCAACGTATTTTCGTTCACGATGCGGCTGGAGGTCACGCGCCAGCCGTTGGCATCTTTGATTAATTCGAATACGGCTTCGTAGGCGTTGCTGCGGACGTGCGAATGTTGCGTGTGCCCCAGGACGAATACGACGTTCCATTTTGAATACACAGTGCAGCGGTTTCCGGCGGACGCGATAATTTTAAAATCCTGATATTGCAGGTCCCAGACAGTGACGTTCGCGCCAGCTTTGACGAGTTGCTTGGCCGATTTCGCATAGAGGCAATATTGCCGGTCGAGCTCGTTGCCATTAAACGCCTGTGCGAGCAGATCGTACGCATGCGCGGAATCAGATGACGCGTAGATGTCGTAGCACACGCGGTGACGTTCTTCGAAATCCGCGCGAGTCGGTGGCGCTTCAGTCCGCTCGTGACCGCGTGCCCAGATCATCGCGGCAACGAGCGTGAGGCACCAGACGCAGAGGGCTGCGGTGCGGAGCGAGGCGAAGAGTGAGGACGGCGGTGGGCGCATGAATGTCGGTGACTCGTTGAACCAAAATTATTTGAGTGCGGAAGCGAGCGATTCGATGTTGCGTTTCATCACGTCGAAGAAATTGCGTCCGGCTTTCGCGTCTTCTTTGTCGAGCGCTTCGCACGGCGAAAACGTGACCGAGGTCAGTTTGAATTTCTCGCGCATGAGTAATTCATTCTCGGGTTTGGGCGAATCTTCCCAGAGCATGACGGTGCTGGGGTGATCTTTCAGGAACTTTTCGAGATGCTCTAATTCCTCTTTTGCGGGCGCTTCGTTGGGATCCATGTGGAAGGATTGGATGGTCAGTTTGTATGAGCGCGCGAGGTAATTGTAGGCGGGGTGCGCGGCGAGGAGTTGCTTGCCCTGGGTTGCTGGGACGAGTTTTGATTTAATGAGCGTGTCGAGTTCGTCGAAGCGTGTGGCGAGCGCTGCGAAATTGGTTTTGAATTCAGCAGCGAACGCCGGGCGCTTGTCGCAGAGCGCGTCGCAGATGGCTTGCGCTTGTTTACGCGCGGTGTTCGGATCGACCCACGTGTGACCGTCGATGCCTTTGTGCGTATGCGTTCCGGCGGCTCCGTGCGAATGTGTGACAGGGTCATCAAAGATCACTTCGTTGCCTTTGAGAAATGCGGTCGTGTTGACGATCTTGGATTCGGGTAGCGAGACTTTTCCGAAACCCTGCTCATAATTCGAACCGTTCATAATGATCAAATCGGCGGCGTGAAATTTCTTGATGATCTCACGCGACGGTACCCAGAACGATCCGTCTTCATTTTCCGGAAGCGGGTTCACGACGTGGACGCGCGCGCCACCGATGACTTCCGCGAAATGAGCAAGCGGATAAAACGTCGTGTAAACCGAGAGCGGTTTGTCGGTGTCGGCTGCGTGCAGGACGAGTGGCAACGTGAAAAGAACGGAAAGAAAGAGCCGATGCATTTATGAAATCTCCACAGGAGATGTTGATGTAGTATGCGTGTGAAGAATGCTGCTTGAGAGATGAAATAGTGTCACGACCACTGAACTCCATCCGAGCGCAAAACCAGATACGACGAGGATTCCATCGCGACCGCATTGGTCGAGGCTTAATGCGACAGCGGCGGGTATGGCGAGCAGTGCGATGACGGGGCGCGGAAGTTTCGAGAGCATTTGCCCCAGGACGATCAGCACGAGTGAACCGGCGGCGAGAAAATCGTAGGCTTTGAGTGCTCGGGCGAGGCCGTCGAGGAATTGAATGGTTGGAGATGCGGGTGCGGCTTTATTTTCGCTGGGAGCTTGAAGGCTCGATCCGAGCGCGTAGCGGACGTTGCCGGTGCGGAAATGGAACATGGTGTTTTCGCCGCGCCAAGTGATTCGAGCGAGCGTTTGGGTGCGGGGATTATTTTCCAAAAAGGCATCGCAGATCAGCGTCGGCTTCGAATTCTCGGGCGGGGCGGGGAAGATGAAATCTGCGATCCAGTCGCTGGTTTTTGCGTCGAATTCGAACGTGGCGGAATCGGCGGCGTTGGCGGCGCCATTGAGTTCAAGCAGGAGATGCGTCCGGAAATAGCTTTGGATGATGTCGCTGATCGGACGCTGCTTGACGGATTCGGTCAAACGTCCGGCTTTGATGTCGGCGTCCACGTTAGACATGAACATATCGGCGGACATGCGATAGCGGACGTGGAGTTTGCCGTGGGCTTCGTCGATGGCGGCAAATTGGATGTGATTCAAATGCGCGGAGACGTTGGCGCAGAGGACGACGGTGGCGATGATGACGAGTCGAGCCATAGTTAGGACATGCTAATTGCGCGGCGCAAATACGCAAATCGAGGACGTTCAAACGCGTGCGGTTCGTCCGAGCGACGCTTCGGCGTCACGTTGCGCTTGGAGCCAAATGGTCTCGGCGGAACCTTCGGGTTGGCCGAGACGCAGCCACGTGAAATAGGCGGCGTCGCGAATCTGTTCGTCGGTGGGACTATTGGTGACGAAAAATTCGCATGAATTCGCTTCGAAATTAAAGGGCAATGAACCGAAACTGTCGCGGCCGGGCGTGGGTTGCGTGAAGCGATAGCAGTCGTTTTGGATCGGACAGGAGTGGTGTATGTTGGAGCCGTAGCACGTGGTCACCGGTTGATTTCCTTATTGAGCGATCAGGGTTGAAGTGCCAGGGTGGAGTTCGAGTATTCGGTGCGTCCGGTCACATCTTCTTTGATCCAGTCCGGGAGCGGCGGGAGTTTCGCGTCGGCTGAATGCAGTTCGTATTCGGCGAGCCAGAGACCTTTGTGACGTCCCAGGAATTCGTCGATTTCCCAGCCGTTATGAACGTAGCGGATTTTTTCGAGGACGGCTTTGCCGCACAACGGAAGCATCTGCCGAGCGTGATCGACGGGAATTTCGTATTCGAATTCGTCGCGTTCGATCAGCCCCGGTCCTTTGATCGTGAGGTACGCGATGGACGTGGTGCCGCTGGTTGAGATACGGACTCGTACGGTGGGGCGGGGGCAGATGTAGCCTTGGATGAACGTCCTGCCTGGCCCGAGCGCGGGCAGTCGCTCGGGGTGGATCAGGAATTTGTATTCGATTTCTTTGGGCATCGCCGGAAGTCGCTCGTTATTTGGTCGGAGGAGTTGCTGCTTTTTCGGCGGCGTCTTTGGCCGCCTTTTCCTTCGCTTCTTTGTCGGCTTTCTCTTTGGCTTTCGCGTCGATGATGGCTTTCTTGTCGTCGAGCTTTTTCATGCGGTCCACGGCGAGCTTTTCGAGATAGGCGGCTTCGCGTTTCATGTCCAAGTTGTCTGGATTCAATTCCAGCGCGATCTTGGACGCTGCGATCGCGTGAGGGATGCCGTCGGCCCGGTAGGCTTCGTAAACGATGGTGAAATACGTCGGCATGGATTTGATGTGCTTGGTGAACATGCGGTATTGCGTGGCGAATTCTTCGGGCGTACAGAATCGTGCGCCTTTGCCAAATGTTTCAGCGATTTCAGTCGTGCCACGGGCCCAGTTTTGTTCGGCGGTTTCCTTGATGACCTCTTCTAAATCCTTCCAGTCTTTCTTGAGGAAATCACGGAGGACGCGGTTGCTCGCGAGGATGAATTTGAAGGTGGAGAGTGAGCCGTATTTTGCCGCGACGACACCCGCTTTGCGCAATTGGTCGCAGAGTTTAATAGCTTCGTCCACGCGCCACTTTTCGGGCGGATCATCGAGGTCGATGGCGTCGCCAATGCAGACATAATAAGAGGTGAGTGAGAGGCGGATCCACTTCCAATCTTCTTCGACGAGGTCCTTCGTATTTCGGCGGTCTTTGTGATCGCGTTTGGAATTGATGTCAGGATAGGGGCCGTCTTTGAGCAGCTCTTCGACGAGCTTTTTGCGGCCGAACTTCCCGGCGTAATAGACACCGACGCTGGCGTATTTGCGCATGTAGCCGTCGAAACCGTCGGAGTCTTCGAAGATCGCTTTACCGTTGCTGTAGAATTCTTCGAGGACTTTGGCGAGCTCTTTCATTTGGCGGTTTTCGGCGGCGGTGAGAATCTTGCGGTTGCCGATCAGGTCCTTCATTTTGAGATAGCACGACGTGAGCGTGGAGACGTGGTCTAATTTGAGGGAGTAGTGCTGGGCGTTGCCGAGGATGGAGATGTCGGTGCGCAGCAAGTCCCAGGCTTCCCACGGGCGTTCGAGTGCGAGGAGTAGTCCGGCCATTTGCATGCGCATGCCGAGGTAGTCGAAGGATTCGGGCGTGGCGTTGAGGGCTTTTAGTTCTTTGAGCGCGAGGCTGATCGCGTCGTACGCTTTTTCGTTTTCGTGCTCGCTGCGCCACATCGACGCGATGCGGTATTCTTCGCTCATGCGCGAGAGTTTTTCGGATGCGGCGAGGTTCTTGATGGATTCGCGCGAGCATTCGATGGACTTGTCGATTTCACGGACCTGACCGTACAGTCCGGCGATTTCGTTCCAGTTTTCGGAGACGCGGTCGCCTTTTTGTTCGATCATGTATTTCATCGTTTCAATGCCGAGCGCATAGAAATGGAAGTGCCAGTAGCTCTGAACGCGTTCCATGGCTTCGCCGTAGACGCTGTCCACGAACATGCGGGAACTGAGCCAGTAGGTTGTGCGGGTGGGTTCGTTGTTGAATCGGAAACTTAGAGCGAGGCTTTTCGGATCGAAGTGCGCGGTGCCTTCGGGGTCGAAGGAGCGGTAGGTTCGTTCGACGACTTTGTCGAGCGACGTGTCCTGGAACTTGAGCGCGGGGCCGGTTTGCAGGACGTAGAAGGAGTAGTTTTTATCGTCGGGATATTTTTCGACCCAGCCGCAGGCGGCGTGGCCGGGAAGGGAGAGGACGTAGCTGAGCTTACCCATTTTGCGTTGGAGAGACATGAACAGTTCGGCGATGTCATCGCAGTCGCCGACGTAGCGTCCGCCCATCAGACGTCCGAGTGATTGGTAGGTGGTCTGATGGATGTCGCCGGTGTGGCCTCGGCTGCCGAGCAGATTGGGGCGCTCGTTGACGGGGCTGTCGAATGTGTATTGGAAGAAATAGCGGAAGTATAAATGCTGGTAGCTGCCTTCGGGTTTGCTGGGCAGGACGGTGATCAGGCGGTCCATGTAGGCGTCCATGGCTGCTTTGCGTTTGGTTTCGTCGGTGATGGTTTTGAAATCGACAACGTCTACTCGGCCGTAGGGTGTGACGAGCGCTTTGGTGCGGCCGGTTTTGTCGATCAAGAGAACGTGCGGCGGGTGTGCCCAGGAGGCGGCACCGTAGCCCAAGTTGATGCGGTCGCTGTCGCGAATGGCGGGCAATTCCATCTTGGCGGCGAAGTCCCAGGTGGTTTTGTCGTAGTCCATTTTATTGGTCGTCGGATCGTAGGATGAGATCACGCCGACGGCTTGATGCGTCATGCGAACTTTGACGGGCGGTTTGCCGTCGGGCATGTCGGTGAGCTTGCCGGGGAAATCGAAGACGATGAAGAGGCAGTCTTTTTCGTCGTCGGGATTGGTGATGGCGAAGGAGGTGATGTCGGTGGCTTTGTCGTACATGCGCCAGACGGCGCGGTCTTCAAACGTGCGCAGTTCAGTGGCTTCGCCCTCGTTGCAGATGCCGACGAAATTGACGAACGGTTCGCTGATCATCTTGTAGCCGGAGCGATAGGCGGCGAGTTCTTTTTTCAGGCGTTCGGCTGAGCCGGGCATATTGGATTCGATGTAGCCTTCGTCGATCACTTTGCGGACGAATTCACCTTCCAATTGGTCGTTCCAATCGGCATGAACTGCGGAGGCGCGGATGGCGAAGGAGATGGTTTTGCGGATTTCTTCACTTGTCTCGGCATCCTTTTCAACGGCGACCGCGAGTGCTTCTGCCTGGGCGCGGAACTGGCCTTCGACTTTCTTCTGCTGATCAGTTTTTTCCTGAGCCTTGCCGGTGTAAAGGCGGTTGCCCAAGAAGACGTATTCGATGCCGTTCTTGTCAAAGCGGCGCGCGGAGACGAAGGGCGCCTCTTCTTTGGAATCCCACATCTGGTCGGATTTGACGCCGGCCTTTTTCATGGCGTCGCCGAGGGCCATGGCGTGGTAGAGCGCGCGGTGCCAACGCGGGTGGAAGGTGTAATCGCCGGGGCCGAAGTGGCGCGGGTCGATCATGATGAGGTTGTCGTCGCATTGAACGAAGATCGAGGTCTTCTTGGGCGCTTCGTGACGGATGCCGAGTTTGTATTGTTTTCCGTCGAATTTAAACGCATAGCCATCGCCGTCGATTTCACCTGGGACGACTTTTGCGTCGTAGTCTTGGAACAGCTTGAGCACTTTTTGCAGTGCGCCGCCGTCATTGGCGGAGAGGGTTTTCGAATTGCCTTCAGTGGGTGCGAGACGCGCGGCTTCGGCTTTGATCGCGCGTTCTTCCTGCGCGAGTTCGCCGCGCAACACGTTGATGCGTTCGACGAGCGGCTTGGAATCTTCGCCGAGTTGAGCCAGTGAATCGACTTCGGCTTTCAGTGTTTTTTGTGCATCGGCGATGCGTTCGCCTTTGGCGGCTGATCGAATGGCGTTGGCGTGTTCGAGTTTCTTGCCGTGATCGACGAACAGTTCGGCACGCGTGATGAGTGCTCGATTGTTCTCGATCAGCTTTGGCGTGGCACTGGCGATGATTTGGGCGGCGAGTTTCGCGGCGTTTTCGAGCTTGCCTTGACTATGGAGAGAATCGGCTTCGAGCATTAACCGTCGGGCGGTTGCGGTGAATTGAGCGGATTCGGCTTTCTCGAGTTTGGAGAGCAGGGCGGTGTAGCGGTCGAGCATCGGTTTTAAATCGTCGGATTTGGGATCGAGTTTATCGATTTCAGCTTGGACGGCTTTTCGGGCCAAGACGATGCCGGTACCGGAAGCTGCGTTGGCTGTGGTGCTGATCTCGGCGAGTTTGGTGGCGCGTTCGGAGAGAATCTCTGCGCGCTTTTGGGTCAATTGGTCTTGAACGACGGGGCGTTCCTTCATCTTTACGAGGATTTCGTCGGCGATCTTCGCGGCATCTTCGACGGTCCCGGCAAAATACAGTTTCTCAGCTTCAGACAATTGGCCGTGCAGCTTGGCGAGCTTTTGCTCGGTTTGGAATACGTTGAGGTCTGCTTCCTTCTTTCGAAGAATGGCAAGGAGCGCTGCGAATTCAGGCGACTTCTGCTGCTCCCACAAACGGCTCTTTTGATCATAAGAATCGCGACAGGCTTGGAGCTCTTTCTCGGAATGCTGCGCCTTGATAAATTCGTTCTGAAGTTGTGTGTCAGCTGCGCCAGCATCGAGGTAGGTCTTAATGACTGCGTTCGTGTTGTCTTTGAATTCACGGTCCAAGCCGGCTGCGGCGGGCTTGTCCATCGCCATGTGGGCGTTTTTGGCGTAGCTCACGGCTGCTTGTACGTCGTTTTTTGTGACCAACTCGCGCAACGCGGTCGACATGATGCTTTCGATGTGGCTCTTTTGATTTTCAAGCGCGAGACCGTTAAGGACGGACGAGTAAATCCAGTAGCCTGCGCCGATGAAAATCGCGAGTGTTGCAGCGACCAGAAGCCAGCGCACACCGGGTCCTTTGGGTTTCGGAATACGTGATGAGGGTGGGGCAATAGTGGGTTGCGCGACGGGCGGCGCGACAGGCATGCCGTCCGGGGCGAGGCGTACGGCGTAGGTCGGTTCGAGCGATTTATTTAAACGGCGCGAGGTGGGTGCTCCCGTACTGTCAGATGGGGCGGGATCATGGCTTGCGGAGAAATCGTCAATAGGTGCGGGAACTGTGACCTGCGGCGGGAGCTTGAAGGCTTGTGAGGCGGACAAGTCCACGGGCTTTGGAGCGTTTAATTTTTCGATGCTGAGTGGCGTGATTTTTTCAATTACTTTTGTTGGCGGTGGCTCAACGTGCGGCGTGGTTGTCGCCACTTCGTGCGGAGGTTGCACGTGCTGGGCTATTTCGGGCGGCGGTACCGGGAGAGCAGGCTCGGGATGGACGTGCGCGGAGATGTCAGTGGGGATCGCCATCATGCGGCTTTCCGTGGGCTTCTCGGTCGGGTGCGTCGGATCGTGAGGATCTGCGGGTCGGTGGAGGTTTGAAGGATTCGGGTCGTCGGAAGAGTTCGTAGTCACGGCTGCGGGAGTCTCGAAGAGTGAATCGGGGGCGGAATGTTGCTCAAAGGGTGCTGTCGGTTCTACTGCGGGCACAGAAGTATCAACACGTGGCGGTTCGGATGGAGTGTCGGATGCGGGGACATGGATATGTTCGTGGGTCGCCGCAATGACTGCGTGCGAAAAGGCGCTAAGACGCGGGTGTTCGACAGCGTGTTCGAGCGCGTGGTTGCTGTGCGGAGTTTCTGGAACAGTGGCCTGTGTGATCGCGTCAGCACGGATCGGCAGCGTTGTAACGAGTGTCGCGGCGTCAGCGAGTTCACCGATAGGTACTCTTTCGGTCGTGGTTATATCTGGAGGTAGCGGCGGAACGCTTTCGCTCGGCTGGAATTGAGCGGCGAGTAGATTGACGGGCAGTTTGAAAATCGTGGAAGGTGTGCGCTGCGCGGTGTCAGGAGTTGGTGGAATAGGTGTTTGGGGTAGAGAGGAATCGACGCGTAGTGCGCCGGGACGTGCGTAGTGTGCGGCGGGCCATTCGCCAGAATCTTTCAGCGCAATGCCTTCGGGAATAAGCGAAGCGGAGAGTTTGGCGTTTTCGACATGACGCGGGATCATGACGCTGCCACGGCAGTCGGGGCAGATTTCTGTGACGCGAAATACGCTGCGTGTGGTTGTGATTAAGCTGCCACAGTACGTGCATTTGAACGAGACTTTTTCGGGGGCCTGCTCGTGTGCCATAGGTCCTCTCCATAACCAACCGGTTGAGAGTGCATAATATAAACCGCCACGAACGTCAAGCAATCAACGCGCGACAGTTTTACCTTGATCAATCGCGCGGTGTGTGAATCGGGTTTAATGGAATAGCTTGTAACGAATCTGCGGACGGGCAAACCCTTTGAAATTCGAGACGGGCGCTTCCCATGCTTTGTCTTCGAAATTGTCGCCGTAATGGTACAGATATGTTTTCTTGCGGAGCTGTTCGGGCATGCTCAGGCATTCGTTTAAACTG
The DNA here is from genome assembly GCA_037129555.1 of Planctomycetota bacterium. Classification (GTDB taxonomy): domain Bacteria; phylum Planctomycetota; class SZUA-567; order H5-PLA8; family H5-PLA8; genus JANXLS01. The sequence continues at coordinate 13,507 of JBAXUS010000086.1, read as the reverse complement.
GCGTGAACGGCGTCGGTTTGGTCGAACAACTGACAATCGTGGAAGCAGATATCGGCTTTGTCGATCATCGGGAAATAGGCCGGATAATCGAAGCGGGTGTCACCGGAGAAGAAGGCGGATTGACCGCGCTGATTGTCGGCAACATAAAGTCCGTAGCTGGGCCAATCGTATTTGCGTTCGATGTGAACATGATCGGTCGGGAAGATTTCGAAAACGTAAGGACCGACGTTGAACTGATTCTTTCCGGGTTGACAGATCAACGCGCGGATAAAGAAATAATCCTGAAGCAACGCGTATCGGTTTTGAATCGTGTTCAAGCCGCCTTTAAGAGAGTGGTCCCACAAATTGACGAGGATGTTGATGGTGCTGATCAATTCGGCTTTGAACGGCTTTCCGGACTTGGCGTCCTTGAAGACGAAGGTGTTGGTCAACGCCATCTCTTCGAGGCCGCCGATGTGGTCGGCGTGTTGGTGCGTGATGAAGACTTTGCGAATTGCGGGATAGTTGATTGCTTTCCACGGCGTACTGAGGTATTCGAAGCCGGGTTTGTCTTTGAGTTGATACAGTGCCATGGGGCCCGTGACGCCGAAATCGACGAGCAGCGTGTCGTCGGGTGGCTTGGCGGGGACATCCCCTTGCCAGGGCTTTTCCCAGAATTCGAACAGGCAGTTCGAATTGAGGTTGCGTTTGGCGAAAGCGGAACCGACTCCGAGGAACGTAATTGTCAGCATGGGCGAGCTTCTCCAAGGCCGTAATAGGCGTTGAGGCTTAATAGCCAGTACAAATCATTACCACGGGCGCGAAATGTTTCCAGCATATTTAGAGTAAGATCGTCAATTTTTTTGAATCTTCTTATGGAAAAGTGAGATGAAGTGGTGTAACGTTAAAAGAGTAGATGCATCAGCTTTTGTCTCGGTCGCATCGAATAGGGACTACACAGCTATGAAAAAAGCCATTCTTGCTACCTTTATCGCCACCGCTTTCTGCGGGTGTTTTGCATTGCACGCGGACACGGTTGTGTTTAAAAATGGTCAGGAGTTGGACGGCGATATCTTGGAAAAAGACGAGAATTCGCTGAAATTGCAGGTGGAATTTGGAACGATCTTGGTTCCAATGTCGCGTGTACGTACCATTGAGGCGGACACTCCTGAAAAAATTGAACTGCGCGCAAAGAAGAAGGCAGAAGCTGAAGAGTTGGCCAAGCAGATGAAGGAAGAAGGCAAGGTCCAATATAAGGGCAAATGGGTCTCCGAGGAAGAAAAGAAGGCTGACGAAGCGAAAGTTGCTGAAGTCAAAAAGAAGAAGAAGGAAGAAGATGATGCCAAGCGGAAGAAGGCTGAAGAAGCGGCGAAACGAGCGAGCGAAGAAGCTCAAAAGCTGGCTGCATTGAATCAAGCGAGCAATAACAACAATGGAAATGGTAATTCGCGGAACAATCGATTCGACCGCAATCACAACAGCCGCGATAATTCTTATAACAATAATTCGAATGGCATGATGGGAAATAGCAGCAACAATTACAGTGGCGGGTATCAGAGTAATGTTTTGAACAATAACTATCGCGGTGGGCGGTAAGAAACTGTTGGATGCTCGACTGCGTTTAATAATGTACACACGGCGGCAGGATTGCCGCCGCTCCTATTTGATGACTTGTGTAGCCGGTCATCGGTTGTAGACTTTCCGTTCCATGTTGACCGAATCCAACCATCCTCGATTGTTCAGACAGAACACGTACGTTTACCCGGTGCTGTCGCGCCGCTCGGGTGGTATCTCCGTCGGGATTAATCTCAATCCGGATAAAGTTTGCAATTTTGATTGCATCTACTGCCAAGTGGATCGGACCCGCGCGCCTCAAGAACGGTTTGTCGGGTTGCCGAAATTGCTGACGGAGCTTGAAGCGATTTTGCTGGGACTTGCGCCGGGCGGCGAGTTGTGGGACGAGCCGGAATTCAAACATCTGCCGGATGCGAAGCGGCGCGTTGCGGACATTGCGTTCAGCGGCGATGGCGAGCCGACGACGTTCAAGAATTTTTTCGAGGTGATCCGCGCGTGTGTGAGCATCAAGGAGCGAGTTCTTCCACTGACGGGCGGTTCCGACGCGAAGGTCGTGATCATTACTAATGCGACAGGATTTGATCGACCGGACGTGAAGCAGGCGTTCGCGTTTCTGGATGATCATCGCGGCGAGATTTGGGCGAAATTGGACGCGGGGACGGCGGAGTATTTCAAGCAGATCGACGCGACGGAATTTCCATTTTCGAAAGTGCTGTCGGCTATTATGGACTGCGCTCGGGAGCGGGCGACGGTGATTCAAAGCTGCTTCATGCGCGTGAATGACGTCGGGCCTACGCGTGATGAGATTTCGGAATTCATCCAGCGCTTGAACGAGTTCAAACAGGGCGGCGGGACGATTCAACGGGTGCAGGTTTACACGGTCGCGCGGAATCCGGCGCTGCCGATTGTGTCGAGCTTGAGTGACGCAGACGTGGACGGAATAGCGGAACGGGTGCGGAAGGAAACGGGGTTGAAGGCGGAAGCGTATTACGGGCATGTATCGGCAAGCTCGAAGGGAAATTGAGTGGCGAAGCTGAGGCGCTTTACGGTGGGGTCGTTGGAGGGTTTGGAGGCCGGGGCGGTGGTGACGCTTCCTGCTGACGAGCAGCGGCATGTGCATGTGTTGCGGTTGAAAACGGGTGTTGAAATTGAGGTGCTCGATGCGGCTGGGCGTTCTGGGCGGGCGGTGATTGAAGAGGATTCGGCGGCGGGTGTGAGCGTTCGATTGCTGTCGGTGGAAGTTGCGCGGGCGAACGGAACGCGCGTGAAAGTTATTTTGGGCGTGGCGTGGCCGAAAGGGAAACGCGCGGCGGTGATGGTCGAGAAGTGCGCGGAATTGGGAGTATCGGAACTCGTCCCAATTCAATTTGTTCGCAGTGTTGTGAGCAAAGATGAGGAGTCGGAAGGTGTGGTTCGGTTGCGTCGGATTGCAGCGGAGGCGTCGAAGCAATCACACCGTGATGACGTGATGAGCGTTGGGGCCGAAATGACGCTGCGGGAGTTTTTGACTCGGTTCGAAACGGGCGGAACGACATTGCTGCTTGATCCGTATGTTGAGGCGCATCTGGTGACGGAAGTCGCGAAACTCGCTGGAGGGATTGAACGGTTGATGCTTTTGATTGGGCCTGAGGGAGGAATGACGGAGGCTGAAATCACGCTGGCTGAGGAATTGGGTGCTCGAAAGGTGCGACTGGCTGCAAATGTGCTGCGGATTGAAACAGCGGCGATGGCTGCTGCGGCGATCTGCCAAGGCGTGTTGGAGAGTTGCAAAAAGCCGTTGGAAATCGACGTACCGTGAGCTTAAGATATAGAAGATGAGTCACGAGTAAGGGGGCCGGTCGTCTCTACTATAGAAGAGGACCGGCAGTGGGTGGGGGGAAGCAAGACGAATACTGAAGCAACCGCAGGCGTCTCCGTGCGCACCCTTTTTGGGAGTCTTTGCTCATGCCAGCCAAACCACGGCAGTTAATGCTTCGAAAGTCGGTCCGCCCAGCACTGGCAGAAGCCGGTCGCATGGCGAACGAGAATCCTGACAAGCTGGCTAAAAACCTGCTGCGTTCGCGCACGTTCGCGAATAGCCGACAACACAAATACGAGATCTGGCCGCTGTTGCAGAATCTGGGCAGCGATGCTGTGATCAAACGCGCCGCGACGTTGATTCCGACGACGCGATCCACGATGGAATTGGTGGCTGTGCTGAGCGCTGCGGAAGCGGACGGCTGGCACGAAACATCGGCGGCCATCACGCGCCGTTTTGCGACTGAAATCAACCGCTTGGGCAAGCGCGCGCCGTCGAAAGATGCGTTGCAACGCATTGACGCGTTGTGTTCGGTGGGCGCGAAGTTGAGCATCCATTATACGACCGCCGATTTGCGTACATTACTGAAGCATTCCAGCACACGCTTGCGCGCGATGGCGGCGGCGTATGTTCAGAAATTAAAACGCACGGACTTGGTTGGTGATGTTGTTTCGACGGCCTGTTCAAAAGGTCCCGGCGCGGCTGACGCGATTGAAGCAGTATGCGAATTTGGTGACACTGCATGTGCGGCTACGTTGTGGCCGCGCGCGTTAACGGCTCGAAAAGCGGGACAGCCGGAAGCGGTCCACACGTATTTCCGGATGCTTGGAGCGATGGGCGCGTTCGATTGCCAACTCGCCTTGCGGGTGTGGATCGAAGAAGATTTTGCGAAATCGGAAGACGTTGGCTGGAGCCATGCGGAAGCGTGGTGCGCGTTTGTACACGCGAAGTTTGCGGCTGACGAATGCTCGAATGCGGACGCTTTGGCTGAGTTGCAGTGGTTTCTGCACGTGGCTGAACGTTCTGCCGTTCCTGAATTACGCATGGAAGGCGAAGGCGTTTTCTATCTCGCGCGGTCGTTCGCTGTATTGGGCGCGACTGCGGATGCGGATCGGTTGGTTCAGTTGGCGGTGAAACGGTCGTTGCCGAACGCGGACCACTTTCCGTTGTTGTTGGCGGCTGCGCTTGCGGCGGGCGGAGCGACGGCTGCTCCGACGACGTGGCTGGCGGCTGCGGGTGACTTGGTCGCTCAGCGCAAGATTGTTGAGAACTGGCCGGTGTTGCTGCGCGATGGTCGCAAGCCGTTGAATTGGGAGATGCGGTCGAAGCTCGACGCCGGAGTTTTGCGCGACACTTTATGCGATGCGTTGCGGAGTGAGACGCCGGGCGCGGTGCGGCATGTGTTGAAATTTGTCTGCGGCGATGCGGTTGCGTGGATTGTTCGCGACGAGATTGAACAGTTGGCGAGCAATCATGCCAGTGAAGTGGTGCGCTGGAAAGCGGCGCGCGTTTTGGATGCGATGAATACGGCGTCGGAATCCCGATTGGATGATCCAGAAATCGTCCGGCCCGTGCGCTGGGTGCGATTGGACGCGCTGGTGTTGTCAGGTTCGACGCGGATTCGTGAGACGAAGAAGCGAGCGGCTCGGGTTGCGGTTGCCGCGCCTGCGGGACCTGGACTGATTGCGCCTGAACGCGAGGGCGGGGACTGGAGGCTGGTCGTCGATAACCTGCGCACGGCTGCCCGGCGCGAGACGGTTCAATCGATTTTGGCGGGACCGTTGAATCGTGTGCTGCATCGCCGCGCTCCGCTGGGACCTGCGTTTGAAGAGCGCCCGGATATTCGCGCGATTCGCGAGTTGGCTCCGCCGAAGAATGGGCTTGATGAACAGATGGCCGAGATGGCCAAAGCAGTGATGGATTTCTGGGTCTTTGGCGACGAATTTTTGACGCTGGATTTGAACGGCATCGCTCAGGTCGCGGCGTTTTTATCATCCGCAAATGTGACGATGGACCCGGACGACTTGATGGCCTGCGGCGCGTTTTTGGGCGAAGCGATGCGCAAGCGTTTTGGCGGCGAGTGGACTGGATTCGATGAGAATTACCGGCTCGACGTCGGCGGCGAATCGTTCGATCCGATTGGAATGGCGAAAGCGTTGTTCGAACGCAAAGACCCGTTCCACGGGCCGATTTTGGCGAGCGAAACATTTGTCGCGGCAGAGGCTCGATTCAATCCGCGCAAACGCTCTGGTCCTCCGCGCGATACGGGGGCGTCGTTTGAGCGCGTGATCAAGAATTTGTGCGAAATGCCGCACACAGCTCCGATGAAAGATTTGATGGCGGAGACGCGCGTGTTTTCGTACCGCATCGAGCAGAGTGATTGGCCGGTGATTTTGGCGGCGTGTGATCCGTTGTTGGAGAACGCGAGTGGTGCGCGGATCGTCGCGGCGATTTGTATTTACGCGCCAGGTGAAGCGTTCGCTCGGGCTTGGGCGCGCTGGGGCACGCGGCGTCGCGAGACGAGCGGGCTGCCGAAGTTTTTGACGGATGCGATGGCCGTCGCGGCGGATCGCGACGATTTGGAAGCGATGCCGGATTGGACGGTGCCGGTCCCGGCAAGCCGCTTTAGTTTCCTGAATGCGTTGCGCAAACGTGCTGTGGCTGCGGACTGGCGCAAGATTTTGTTGCTGTTGTTGCGGCAGCGCGCGGCGGTTGGCGATTTGCCAGGCGCGAGCTGGTGTCTGTTTAGTTTCAAATACGAGTTCCCGGATTGTTTGCCACTGGTCCGCGTGTTCTGTGAGATGACGGTGAGTGCGCGTCAGACGCTGGTTCGGGCAACTCGACATTGCACACGCGATGAATTGAAATTGTTCCGACCACTCTGGGCTGAAGCGCTGCGCGATCCCTCGGCTGCGGTGGTGTTGGCTGGGCTGGACGCGGCAGTCTTTAATCGCTCGAAGTCATTGCGCCCGTTGGCTGAGGCGTTGCGAAATGATCTGCGTCCGGGCGTCGGTCTGGCTGCGACATCGGTCGTCGATGGCTTGAACGCGAAGTAACGTAAATGGGGTCGCGCGGCCCGATTTTTCAGTCGTCAATTTGGAAAGGTTTTCATGAGTCGGATTCATTTTGTTGGTGGCGAAAAGGGCGGAGTGGGCAAGTCGGTCGTCGCGCGTTTATTGACGCAGTATTGTCTGGATCGGTCTCTGGCGTTCAACGCGATTGATGCGGATCGATCTCACGGCGCACTGTTGCGTTTCTACTCTGACTTTTCAAAGACCGGCGATCTCGACCATTTCGAAACGACGGATCATATTATGACGCTGGCGATGGAAGCAGACCGGCGCGTGATCGTCGATCTCCCGGCCCAGAGCGATCGCTTGTTGTCGAAATGGATTGAGAAGAACGGCATCCTGGAACTCGGGACTGAGTTCTCGATCCCGCTGATTTTCTGGCACGTGATGGACGACGGCAAAGATTCAATTGATCTCCTGCAAACGCTGCTGACGAAGTACGACAACATGGTCCGTTACGTGATCGTGAAGAACATGGGGCGCGGGCATGATTTTTCGCAGTTCGAAAATTCGAAGACGCGGAAACATGCTGAAGAAGTCGGCGCGAAGATCATGACGCTGGAAGAACTGCACAAGCCGACGATGTTGAAAGTGGACACGTTGAACAAGAGCTTTTGGCAGGCGGTCAATGGCTCGGGTGGTGACGATCTTGGGATCATCGAACGTCATCGCATTAAGGTGTGGTTGCGCAGCGTGTATAAGGAATTCGACCGGCTTGAAGTGTAAGTTGATGGGCCTTTCATAAAGGCGTAAAGAAAAACAAAGAAGAATGGGGCGAAAATACGATTAACGAAGGCGTAGAACATGACCACCAGCGCGGATGATTTTGGTTTTGTGGCGCTGATTGCGGGTGTGGTGGTGGTGTTTGCGACGGGGCCGTATTGCCTGACGTACTTGTACTATCGGTACCTGATTTTGGCTGCAGCCCGAAGATCGAGCAGAGGTAAACCAACCAGACTTTTTGGCCTGCTCTCTGGATTAGTTGCCTTCGCTCGTGAACATGGATCGAGTAAGGGTAAGCCGGCCAAGCTTTTTGCACTCAGCGTTTTGGCTGGTTATGGGTGGCTATTATTTTCACCAATCATTTTATTAATCTGTATGTTGCTGTCAGAAATCTGGCGAAGTGGCAATTCGTCTGGCGAAATGGCAATGTGGACGCTGCTGATTTCAATCCCAATCGGTGCATTGGGCTGGATCATCCTCGCGGTGTTTCATTTCAAATGGACCAAGCGATACCGGTTGATTATTCAAGATAATCCCCCACCGAAATTTCAGATTTGGTTGCAAGACATTATCGTTGGCGTATTTTCGCTCGGGCTGACAATGACGATGCTGGTCAATGGCTATCATTTGATTCAGAATCAAACGGCTGTGATCGCGTTGGCGATCTATGAACTAGTCACGCAATTCGTGATGTTCTTTGCGATCCTCGATGTGTGCCGGTTCAGTGACGCGTTAAAGGTTCCGCGCGCTCGGGCAATGTATATGTTTGCGCTGATGTTCGTGAACGCGTTTTTTCCATTGCCGGTGTTGACGGCGATGGCGTGGAACGTGTGGCGGCGGGCGATGTTTTTAGCCGTGTATCCTGAGCCGACAAATCAGAACGATGCCGCGAACGTTACACCCAAACCGGTTGTCCTCGAGCCGATAGCAATCGAACGCCCACATGAAACGCAACTATAATTTAGCCATGTCAAAGGGCGTCGTTCATGGGTGCAAGAGGGGATAGTTTTGACATCATCGTGATGATACTCGGCGCTCTCCTGGTGGCAGCTTGTCCATATTGCGTGACATATTTGTATTACCGTCGTATCGTTTGGAAGTATGCTCGTGAAGAACTGTACGGCAGCCAACCGACACGTCTTTTTAGAGTCAGCATGGTCTTTGGCTATGCGTGGTTATTTCTGACTCCACTAGCATTTGCAGTTGCGTATGCCGTGACATGCGGTCTCGTAATGTGTTTGGTTCTGCCTGTTGGCGTGGTTGGCTGGATTTTTTTGGCGTACAAACATTTCAAACGCAAATCGCTGGAGTGCACGCGCGTTTTGGTTAATCCGCCGCCGAAGTATCAGATTTGGCTACAAGACATCATGGTTGCAGTTTTTACCGTGGGTCTAACGTTGACCGTGATCACGAACTTCAGCTATTTGATCAAAGAAAAACGCGTTTTTATTGCGATTCTCGTGTGCGAAGTCGCCACGCAGATCGTGATGTTTCTGGTGATCCTTGACGCAGCTCGATACAGTCCGCGTCAGTCGGTTCCGAGAACGCGCGCGGGCTATGTGTTTTGGATGTTGCTCTTCAACGCACTCTTTCCCATTCCATTTTTACCGGCAGTTGCCTGGAATGCGTGGCGCCGAGCCATGGCTTTGGCGGACGAGCCGAAGGTGCCGATGTTGTAAAACGATTCGCGTGGAGGTGTGTTTGAACGAAACTTCGCTTTAATTTCGCGATTTGAATTTTGCATTCTGAAAGCTTCCGATAAATTTAGACGCCACGACTTGCATACCGATCTTGAGGAGCAGATTTGAACGATGCCGAACTATGAAGCAGTGATGGGTCTTGAAGTTCACGCGCAATTGAAGACGAACACGAAGATGTTCTGCGGGTGTCCGACGTCATTTGGCGAACCGCCGAACACGCAGGTCTGCCCGGTGTGTCTGGGTTTGCCGGGATCGATTCCGTACGTGAACGCGCAGGCGTTTGAATTCGCGTTGAAATCAGCGCTGGCGTTGCATTGCGAGATTGCGAGCTTCACAAAGTTCGATCGAAAGAATTACTATTACCCCGATCTGCCCAAGAATTATCAGATCAGTCAGTACGATCTGCCGTTCTGCAAAAACGGCTACCTCGACATCAACGTCGAAGGCAAAACCAAACGCATCGGCATCACGCGCATTCACATGGAAGAGGATGCGGGAAAGCTCGTGCACACTGACCACGGTGGTTCGGGCGTCGATTTGAATCGCGCCGGGACGCCGCTGCTGGAGATCGTCAGCGAACCGGATTTGCGGACGCCGGCTGAAGCGCGCGCGTACATGGAAGCCATCGCGCATATTCTTGAATTCCTGGGCATCTGCGATTGTAACATGCAGGAAGGGTCGCTGCGATGCGACGCGAATGTGTCGGTGCGCCCGGTTGGTCAGATGACGTTGAACACGCGCCGCGAAATCAAGAACATGAATTCGTTCCGCTACGTTGAGCAGGCGATTGAAATTGAAATCGGCGAGCAGATTCACCTGTACGAAACCGGCGGAACGGTGCGCCAGGAGACGCGATTATTTAATGGTGACACTGGCGTGATCCGAACGATGCGCACGAAGGAAGACGCGCAGGACTACCGCTATTTCCCCGAGCCGGATTTGCCGCCAATTGTGATCACGGAAGCGATGATTAATGACGTCAGGACGCGGCTCGACGAACTGCCGGAAGCGCGGAAGCAGCGGTACATCAATGAGCTGAAGTTGAGCGATTACGACGCGAAAGTGCTGACCGATTTCAAGCCGATGGGCGATTATTTCGAAGCGGTGTTGAAGGAAGGTGTGGCGCCGAAGTTCGCATCAAATTGGATCACGGCTGATTTGCAAGGTATTTTGAAGGAACGCAAACAGACGATCGACACGTGCGGCTTGGCTCCGAAAGCGGTCGCTGAGTTGATTCAACTCGTCGAAAAAGACAAGAAGATTAACCGCGCTGCGGCGAAGGAAACAGTCTTTCCGAAGATGCTGGAATCGAAGCAGAGCGCGCTCGAAATCGCAACGGCTGAGAATCTGTTGATTGTCACGGACACGGGAGCGACGGACAAGATCATCGACGAAGTTTTGGTGAAATTCCCGAAGCTGGTGGCTGATTTCGTCGGCGGAAAAGACGCGGTGTTGAACGCGATTTTTGGCAAGTGCATGGGCGAGTTCAAAGGCAAGGGCGATCCGGCGGTGATTCGGCCGATGCTAGAGAAGAAACTGATTGCGTTGCGGGAGAAGAAGTGAGGCGTTAGCGTAGTGTAAGAGTATAGATGAATAGAAAATTTGAGCCGCATCAGCGGTGATGCCCAAATGCGAGGTTTAATGCGTTTAGGAATCACTGCTGATGCGGCTGTTTCATAGATGTAGCCGAATCAGTGGCATTTGGTACAAGCGCGATACGTCCACGGCTATATGAGCTCACTCTACTCTGTAGCTAATGGCATTGATACAACGAACCGAAATTCAAAAAATCAACTCCTTTTCAATCATAATTTGCCACACATCGCTTTCGCTTTAAACTAATCTCATGATGAAGAAAATTCTTTTGACCAATGATGATGGGCTGTCTTCTCCGGGGTTGACGACGCTGGTGCATGAGCTGCAGCGGACGGGGCGGTATGACTTGCGTGTCGTTGCGCCTGAGAAGGAGCAATCGGGCGTCGGGCATTGCATCACGATTCACTGGCCGCTGTTCGCGGAGAAGGTGCGGCTGCCGGATCCGGTTTCGGATGTTCCGGCGTTTCACGTCGCGGGGACTCCGGCGGATTGCGTGAAGCTCGCGATCACGAATTTGTTTCCGGATTTCGTGCCGGACTTGGTCGTGTCGGGAATCAATCGCGGGCCGAATGTTGGGATGAATATTTTTTATTCCGGGACGGTTGGCGGGGCGATGGAAGCGTGCATGAATGGCATTCCGTCGCTGGCCGTGTCGCTCGATATTCCAAAGAATGGGCTGTGGCATTTTGGTCTCGCGTCCGAGTTGTGCGTGCCGATTATCGATGCGATGGTTGCGAACGGGGTGCCGCCGTGGTCGGTGTTGAATGTCAATTTTCCGAACTGCGCTCAGAGCGCGATCAAGGGTACGAAGCTGACGAGCCAGGGCAAGAGCGGGTTCAAGGAATTCTACGTTGAAGAAGCGCCTGAAAATGGGCGCCGCAAATTCAGGCTTGAAGGCGAAATGGTTTTCCGCGACACCGATCCGTTGGTCGATGCGGTGGCGGTGCGTGATGGTTGGATTTCGGTGACGCCGTTGGGGCTTTCCGTGCAGGATATGGATGCGACGGCGAAGGTCAAGGATTGGGCGATTTTTAAATAAGTAGAGCCGATTTCCAATCGGCTTATTTCGTCAAATGTGACCCGAGCCGATTAAAAATCGGCTCTACTTATTATATGCGTGAACTTTTTCGCAGATGAAGCGGAGCTTGCTTTCGAGGTCGCCTCCGGCTGTTTTGAACGCGTCGGGATCGATCGCGAGGGGCGCTCCGAGCACCACCAACGGCGCTCCGTATTCGGGCGTTTGGATCGCTTGTTCGATGCTCAAGCCACCGACGGCTTGCACCGGCTTCGAACACGCAGCGACGACGTCGCGCAGTTGATCGAGAGGGCTGGGGCAGCGTCCACCGGCGGCGACGATGCCTCGGCGCTCGTCGAATCCGATGTGGTGGATGATGTAGTCGCAACCTAAATCTTCGAGGCGTTTTGCTGAGGCGACCATGTCGGGCGCGCCAAGGTTGTCACCCATGATTTTAATGCCCAAATCGCGGCCGGCTTTGACGACGACTTTGACCGTCTCGGGGTGCGCGCGTTCCATGACGACGATGTGAGTCGCTCCGGCTTTCGCCATCAATTCAGCTTCGAGGTAGCCACCGTCCATCGTCTTGAGATCGGCGACGATCGGGACGTTCGGAAACGCTCGTCGCAATTCGCGGACACCGTTCATGCCCTCGGCGATGATCAACGGGGTGCCGGCTTCGAGCCAGTCCACGCCTGCTCGCAAAGCCATCGCGGCGGTTTCGAGTGCTTCGGGGATGGTGGTGATGTCGAGGGATATTTGGACGATGGTGTTCATGTGCGCCTTTGCGTGAAAGCAGTTATTTCTTCAGCCATTCCGAGAAGACTTCGCGGATTTTTTGGACTTTGGGGAGCGAGCATTGGCGGACGTAGCCTTGGTTCGGATTTAGGGCGACGAAGTTTTGGTGGTAGTCTTCGGCGGGGTAGAATTCGGTCAGGGGTTCGAGGGTGGTGACGATGGGCGCGGGGAAATATTTGGCGGCGTCGAGCTGCTTGATGTAGGCCTCGGCGACTTTCTTTTCTTCGGGGCTTTGGAAGAAAATGGCGGAACGGTATTGGTGGCCTCGGTCAGCGCCCTGGCGGTCGAGCGTCGTAGGGTCGTGCGCGACGAAGAAGATTTGGAGCAGCTGGCCGTAGGAGATTTGCGCGGGGTCGTAGACGAATTTGATCGCTTCGGCGTGCTTGGTGATGTGCGCGCAGACGGCTTCGTAATTGGCCTTTTCTTTCGTGTCGCCCGAGTATCCGCTGGTGACAGACTTGACGCCTTTGATCTGGCGGAAGACGGCTTCGGTGCACCAGAAACATCCGCCCGCGAAAATGGCGGTGGCTTCTTTAGCCGTGCCTGCGGGAAGGTCGATAGCGGGCTTCGGCGGAATTTCAGATGCGTGTGTGGCGGTCATGAGCAGGGCTCCTAACGAGAGTAGAAGGGTGGCGATGTGTTTCATGCTGAGTTGATTCCGAAACAGGTTAAAGAAGACGGCGCGCCGGACACGTAATAGTGAGACGGAGGAACGTAGCGTGGGCTTCACGGAGAATCAAGTCGAAATGAGGGGTGAGAGATGAAGAGGGTGCATCACCGGACTTGCGGCGCAGTTCCCTCTCCCCTTGAGGGAGAGGGCCGACGAAGGTACTCCTTCGCGGGGTGAGGGGTATGCGTTGAATAACCAAAGCGCGTGGGTATTAATCAACGGTTACCCCTCACCCCGCGAGACGGAAAGGCTGTCTCGTCGGCCCTCTCCCTCAAGGGGAGAGGGGAAAAACAATCGCAAGCCCGGAAATTCACCCAGAAAGGTAAAGGGCACCTTGCATTAGGTGTCGTATTTGGTATCGTGTGAAATACTCCATTTTAGGCCACTCATCTCATGCCCACGACCTTTGACGCTGCATTCATAGCCATTAAAAAGCTCGTCGATGTCTATCGTGCCGGACAGGCACACTACACGTCTTCGAAATATCAGGAAACCGAAGCGCGCACGGATTTCATTGATAAATTCTTTAAGGTGTTGGGCTGGGATGTGGATCACAGCGAGCAGAAGAATCCGTATCAGCAG
>JBAXUS010000085.1:0-25562 GCA_037129555.1 Planctomycetota bacterium | reverse complement strand
GCTTGCAGCAGACCTTGCGCGTGCGGGTTTCGTACACGGCCGGGACCGGGTGCTTGACGCAGGTTTCAGGCTTGACGCAGACCTTGTATTCTTCGTCCTTGAACACGGCCGGGATCGTTTCCGTCGTGCAGGAAGCCGGCGTGACACAGACTTGGTACGGTTCGTCTTTGTAGACGGCCGGAATGGTTTCCTTCGTGCAGGTTGCCGGCGTAACGCAGACCTTGTATTCTTCGGTCTTGTACTGAGCCGGAATCGGCACCAAGCACCAGCATTCGTTGGCTACGACCTTGACCTTGTCATCGCCCGCACCCTTACCGGTGCAGTCAGACTTCTGCCATTCATTGCGGGACGGGCAAACGCAAACTTGGCGCGTCTTCGTTTCGTACACGGCCGGAACCGGGTGCGAGACGCAGGTTTCAGGCTTGCAGCAGACCTTGCGCGTGCGGGTTTCGTACACGGCCGGGACCGGGTGCTTAACGCAGGTTTCAGGCTTGCAGCAGACTTTGCGGGTGCGCGTTTCGTACACAGCCGGAATGGTTTCCGTCGTGCAGGATTCAGGCTTGACACAGACCTTGTATTCTTCGTCCTTGAACACGGCCGGGATCGTTTCCGTCGTGCAGGATTCAGGCTTGACGCAGACCTTATATTCTTCGTCCTTGAACACGGCCGGGATCGTTTCCGTCGTGCAAGTTGCCGGTGTCACGCAGACCTTGCGGGTGCGTGTTTCGTACACAGCCGGAATCGTTTCCGTCGTGCAGGTTTCAGGCTTGACACAAACCTTGTATTCCTCGTCCTTGAACACGGCAGGAATAGTTTCGTACGTGCAGGTTGCCGGCGTGCAGCAAACTTTGCGCGTGCGGGTTTCTGACACGGCCGGAATTTCTTCGTACGTGCAGCTGGCCGGCTTGACACAGATCGATTCAGAGACCGTCTTGTATTCAGCCGGAATTTGGAACAAGCACCAACATTCACCCGGTGCCGCATTCGGCGGGCGCGGGCCCGCATCATTCGCACGTGCTGCAACGGCCAAAACTACAACCGCGCAGAACATTCCGATCAAATTCTTTTTCTGCATTTGTCCTCTCCTAATTATGGCAGCCACTTTGGTCACCACCCCTCCTGCTCCGAAAGCGAAACACATATTCACAGCAACGAATCTCTACACAATTGGCTTTTTTCCCGCTCAGAGGCCTCGCGGCTCAATCTGGTTGGAAATTCTCCGCTTGCTGCCTTGCTCACGAACTTGCGCGAGGCATGTTTCTCTGCGGGATAGACGCCTATTGTATTACGCTCACCACTCCGAGTTATTCATCGAAGCGGCAAGTATTCGCACTGCAAATCACGTGTTTCCACAGTGACCTTCGGACTGGAACTGAATCCAGACGATATTCTTATCGTCAGAATGACTACAAGTCAAGAGCTAGATTTCAATTTCGCTCTGTATCAACACCTTTATACTAGATCGGCGGATTATTTCAAGCAGACTATGGCTTTCCCTTCAAAAATTTCTCAAAAATATCGCTATGTGTCGGCCCAAGTTCTTTATAGTCAATACATTACAATAGCGTAATCATGCTCGTTTTTACCTCAAAAGTCTTTGATAACAAGCGTTAAGGATTCTGAAAACGGTTCTCCGGTCGAATTTTCGATTCGCTAAATTTCGTGCTTCGACGCCCATATTTTTTCGCATAGTTGGGCTTTCGAGAAGCGTTTTCAGTGCTTGGGCCAGTGCTTTTTCATCCCGAAGCGGGGTCAGTATCCCTGTCACGTCCTTTACTATCGCCTGTCGACACCCTCGAATATCGGTCGCTACTTGAGGCAAGCCACATGCGGCTCCTTCTATGAGCGCGCGCGGAAACCCTTCGCGATGTGACGGAAGCACGTGTGCATCCATCGCGCCGTACAGCTCAGGCATGTCGTCGCGGTCATGTAGAACGATCAATCGTTTCGAGAGAATGTCGTGATCTGGAAGCGTGGATGCGTCGAAGTCGAAACGATCTCCGCGCCGCTCGCTTGCCACGCGGTGCCCAATGGCGAGGAAATAAATATCATCCGATTCGCTGGCCAGAATCCTCGCGGCGGCTAGGAACTCCGGAAAACCTTTTTCTGCGACGAATCGCCCGACCATTCCTATGACACGAGCATCTGGCGGGATGCCGAGGCGCGTTCGGATTTCTCTCTTCTTCTCGTCGCTGACGGGGACGAAGCGGTCGAGATCAATACCGTTGCCGAGTTCGGTGATGTGCTCTCGTCCGATAATCTTTTCGCGGATGGCCGTCTCGACATCTTCAGGATTCTGACACAAAATGTGATCCGAATGACGGGCCGAGAATCGCTCGATTTCAATCCAAGCCTGGCGGGCGGCCCAGTTCATTCGATCATGAAAATAGAATCCATGGAGCGTCTGCAGCACGATCGGCGTCCCGGCAAGACGTGCGCCCCATTGGCCGATCAGATTACCTTTGGGCGTGTGCGTGTGGACGATATCGAAGCGTTTCTCCCGGCACAAATTCTGAATGAATCGAACGGCTCGGAGATCCGAGAACGGCGCGAATTCACGCGACAGTGGAAGCTGCGTCCAGTCGAAACCGTCTTCGTCACGCAACCGGCGAGCAAGCGGTCCATCGATGCTCGCGGTGCTGACGAGGCATCCTTCGTCGCGCAGATACAGCAATTGGTCGCGCAGATTCGGATTCAACATGCTGTCCGCAGCCGCAAGATGCAGCACGCGGACGCCGGAAAGCGATTTTGATGAAGAGCTGATCACTCGAACGCTGGGCCTCGAAAATGGAAAGGAGTCCAGACTCTTTTACCACTTAAGGAGGTGAAATGGGTGGAAAAATGGCAACCGTTCTGCCGAAGTCGAACTGCGCTCGCACAAAGACGCAATGAGCACGAAGAATCACAAAGATGCAGTAGGGTAAATGAAATCACACCTGCTCCAGTACTCCACGTTCATCATCGGTTCTGGCTTGCTTTCAACCGCTCGCGCAGCTTTTCCACGCTGGGCGCGTCAAGCAGTGCCGCACGCGCGAACGCCGTCTCGCCAGCATCACTGTCGCCATTCGCCAATAGAAAGACTCCGAGAATCAGCTGACTATCTGCGTTGTCATCTTTCGCAACCGACTTAGCCAACGCGACTAAATCGTTCGGCTTGAACCAACTCCAATTCATGGGCATCGCCGTCCCGTTGAACGCGACTTGCACCTGCTTGTCGTCAGCGCCCATCAGTGGATACAGCGCCGCTTTTCCGCCCACAGAGACCCACCCCTTCAGCGGCTTGCCGGCCTTGGCGTTCGCTGCGATTTCCTGCGACAGCTTGCCCAGCCATTCGAGTCGTACGTCGTCCGGCACACTTGCCTTCGGTGCTGACGTGGGTTTGGGAGTCGCTTCCGCCCGAGCTGGCTCAGCCATCTTCGGCTGCGCAGTCGGCGTCGGTGTCGTCTTCTTTGACACGGTGGTTTCTTTTGCGCCCAATATGGATGTCGGAGCCTGGGGAAGGCCCGCGAAGTTGCCAGATTTCTTCCAGCTGAACAACACCTTGCTATCGGTAATGGCACCGGTTTTCATGACATCAGGAGCATGCAACAGATCGACTTGAGTCACGTCGCCATTTCGCGCCGGGACGTTAATGGCGAATGTCTTGAAGCTGTTGGCGTTCAAAGGGTCTTCGGTTTTATCCACCTTGACCGGCACCAGATAGGTTTTGGTCTTGCCACCCTGCGTGACCTTGAAGCAGAGGTTGCAATTCGACTCATTATAGCCGAGCTGTCTAGCCGAGGCGTTTTCTGCCGGAGACGACGCATCGAACAGTTCGGACAACCCGGTCTTGTACGGCCCGATCGGAGGATAGATAATATTCGCTTCAGCAGTCACGCCACTGGCTGACGCCAAAATGCTGATGACATCGGCATCGCGCTCGATGGGAAACTTGTCCGTGGTTTTCTTGGGCAAATTGGAATAGGTACCGTTGGCCTGATTCCATGTGGCATAATTTCCAGCCACCTCGTTCCAGACCAATTTGCTCTCCAGACACGTTTGGATTTGCTGGACTGAATAATCGGAGAAATGCCGGAAGAGAAACGGCTTCTCCTGATCGCCCGTACCCCCACCCCACATGGGATCACGTTTAAAAAGACCAACCGTTCCTTTACCTCCGCTCGCTTGAACTGTTGGCGGAATAAAGACTCCTTTAGAGAGGTCAAAGGCCCACGTCGGACCAACATGAACCGTGTCGCTCGAATCCGTCAGCATTCCATACATATTGCCCCGGTATGGGTAGCGCTTGGCCGTGCCCCAATGCGGCAAACCAAAAACATGCCCCAACTCATGCAACAAAATTCCGGGTTGATGTCCGTTGCCCACGCCGGACAGCACGCCCAAGCCGCCTTCTCCGCCAGCTGGGACGCCATAGATGTTCAGGTAATAAAGCTCCAATTGCCCTTCAGCCCGTGCCGCGTGTTTCAGCGCACCGTTCCAGCGTTTCGCCACGTCCTGCTCGCCGTCGAATCCCATGCCCGTTTTTTCTTTGTACTCTTCTCGACTGCTACACAACGTGGCGGGTTTACCACCTCGCGGCTGCATCACGAGCTTTTCAAAAACGATCGTCGGAATCCTGCGCAGTTCCAACGCCGACACGGGCAATTTCTGGTACAGCTCTTCGAACCAGCCATGCGGATAATCCTGCTTCTGATCGCGAAAGAAATGAACATCGAACATCCACATCGTCAAATGGCTCGGAGCTCCGACGAGCAGCGGATCGAACACCACGCGATTACCAGTCGATGAGCCTTTCGAACGATCCGGGTTTTTCATTTCGACGGCAACTTTCAATCCCGTCTTGATCCACTCCTTCGGAATCATGGCCGTGAAACTGTCGTCATATGAGTGCTTCATGAGATGCAAATCTTCAGTCGGCGGCTTAGGCAAAACAGCAGGCCCGCGCAAAGGCAATTCCAGCGTTTTGCCGTTCAGCGCCAATTGAGCGATGACCAGAGGCGCGCGCTGGCCCGTTTCTGAATAGACCTGAACCTTGATCAGCGCCTCGCGGTTACCGACCAATTTAAACAGAGGATCATCGGGAGCCTGCACATGCGTCTGCGCGAAGAAGACTTGAGCGATCTTGGGCTCGACGTCGGCTGCGGCTACAGTGGCGATGCACAAAATCGTTGCCGCCAGAAGCGCAAGACCCGCGCCCCGTGATGTCGTGTGCATTGAATGAGATTCTCCCGGATACTAATTACTTGCGCTCTTGCCTGACTTTGACGCGTCTGATATACCATGAAATTGAGGTGTATTGCGGACAAAATTTATGGAAATTAAGACAGTACAGATCGCAATCTTGATGACAGTCAATTGACCTCGAAAGAGACAAAACAAGCGATAATAAAATCTTTTGAAACGAAACAAACGATAACAAAGTCTTTTGAAGTTGCTTGCCACCACCTTCAGGTGGTGGTTGGTATGCAAAAATAAACTTCGAGCCGGCTTCAGCCGGCTTACAAGGATTGAATCAGTCCGTTAATCGAACCCAATGGCTAAAGCCGGTTCAAGCAGGCTGAAGCCTGCTGCTTGCAGTATGTAATCACCGCACCACCAGCTGAAGCTGGTGGCAAGCAACAGCCAGTAAAAGCCACGAGTGCTCATTCAAAGCTTTACTTACTCCCAACATCCTTCCGCGATTTGAATTGAACCCGCGACACACCTCGCTATAATGCGTGTCCTTTTGCAGTTGCCTGTGCGGATGGGGGAGGTTCGCGCGGGTTGCTCTTTTTTCTCCTTTGGCGGTCGAAACGCATGGCGTTTTACTGCCCGTACAGCAGTCCCAGGAGTTCTGTTTATGGCCCACACGTTGTTCACGTCCGAATCTGTGTTTCCGGGTCACCCGGACAAGGTTGCGGACCAAATCTCCGACGCGGTTCTCGACGCAATGCTCGCACAAGACCCGATGTCTCGCGTCGCCTGCGAAACACTGGTCACGACCGGGTTGGCGTTGATTGCCGGTGAAGTTACCACCACGAGTTATGTTGACATCCCCAACACCGTCCGCAAAGTTGTCGCCGACATCGGCTACACCGACTCCGGCATTGGCTTCGAAGCCAAGAGCTGCGCGGTGATGGTCACGCTTGACCGCCAAAGCCCCGACATTGCCCGAGGCGTGGATGAAGCCACGTCCGCGAGCAAGGACATCGGTGCAGGCGATCAGGGCATGATGTTCGGATACGCCAACCGCGACACGCCCACGTTCATGCCGTTGCCGATTTCGCTCTCGCACAAACTGAGCGAAAAGTCGTTCGACATCCGCCGCAGCGGCGAATTGGCTTACCTGCGACCGGACGGCAAGTGTCAGGTCACCGTCGAATACAACGGCCGCAAACCGGTCCGCGTTCACACGGTTGTCATCAGCCTTCAGCACACGGGGGAAATGAACGACAAGCAGGATCAGCTCAAGAAAGATGTGATCGAGAAGATCATCAAGACGAGCATCCCTGCCCACCTGCTCGACAACAATACGATCTATCACGTCAACCCGACGGGCCGCTTCGAAGTTGGCGGACCGCACGGCGACTGCGGCTTGACCGGTCGCAAGATCATCGTTGACACGTACGGCGGCTATGCCCCGCACGGTGGCGGAGCGTTCTCAGGCAAAGACCCGACGAAGGTCGATCGCAGCGCCGCGTACTTCGCGCGCTACGTCGCCAAGAACATCGTCGCCGCTGGGTTGGCCGACGAAGCGCAAGTCCAAGTCGCGTATGCCATCGGTGTTGCGAAGCCCGTCAGCGTCCTCGTTGAAACGCGCGGAACCGGGAAGACCTCCGACGAAGCCATCGCCGGCCTCGTCAGTGAGTTCTTCGATTTCCGCCCGCGCGCGATCATCGACACGTTGAACCTGCGCCGCCCGGTCTACCTCGAAACGGCCCGCAACGGCCACTTCGGCCGCGAGCTCCCGAACTTCACATGGGAAATCACGGACAAAGCCGAAGCGCTCAAGAAGGCCGCGAAGCTCTAAACGAAACGCGTCCGAGCACCATCATCCTGCACGAACGAGCGGCCTTCACGGGCCGCTTTTTCGTTACCCCTCTCCCCTTGAGGGAGAGGGCCGACGAGCCAGCTGTTCGGCTCGCGGGGTGAGGGGTAACCGTTGATTAATCCCAGCGCGTTTTATTTATCCACGTCCACCCCTCACCCGGCGAGCGAGTACGCTCGTCCGCCCTCTCCCTCAAGGGGAGAGGGAACGGCAACTGCAAGTCCGGTGATGCTCCTGACAAACCCATTCGTTCATTTTTCGGAATTGTGTTGCAAGTCCAATCGAAGTATCCTTTACTCAACACTGTTGTCCTCTCGTTCTAGCCCGAGATTGAAATCGCTATGCTGGCCCGACGCCCTGTTGCATTCCTGATTCTGTGCCTCGCCACGCTGCTCACCGCTGCCTGTTCACACGCGGGCGAAGCGGACGAACCGCTCGATCCGGACGTGCTGCGCAAGATCAAAAAGCTCGTCAAAGGCACCCTCGCTGAAGACACCAAAGAGCGCGAAAAAGCGTGGACCGACATCCGCGAAATGGGCAATCTGGTCACGCCCGGTTTGCTTGAATTGACCAAGCAAAAAGACACCACGCCCGCCATGTCACAATCGATTCTGATCGCGCTCGGCGATTCAAAGGATCCACGCGCAGGCCCCGCACTGCTCGACTTGCTCAAGTCGCCGGAAGCCGCCGTGCGCAAAGGAGCTGCCCGAGCGCTCGGCGATTGCCGCTACAAACCAGCAGCTCAACCCCTCGACGCTGTGGCCACGAACGAAAAAGAAAATGAGGACGTCCGCCTCTTCGCCGCCGTAGCCGGAGCGAAGCTGGGAAGCGACGCCTCCGTCGGTGCGTTGATGACGCTGATGAAATCCGAGAAGTCTGAAACGCGTTCACGTGCCGTCTTTGCGCTCGGAAAATACGGTGGCATCAAACACGCCGCCGCAATTGAAAGCGCGCTCGACGACGCTGATGACAGTGTCCGAGAAGACGCCGTCGAAGCCTTGCGATTGCTCAAAGAAAAACCCGCGTGGGCCGGCCTGATCAAAGCCACGCGCGATGCCAATTTCAAAATTCGCGGCAGCGCCATGGACGCACTTCACGACCTCACGAAACAGAAATTCGACCGCGAGCCGAAGATTTGGCAGGAATGGTGGGAGAAGCACAAAGACGATCCCGAAACCAAGCCTGAAGCGAAAAAGAAGGACAGCCTAAAAGAGTCGTTTTAACCGTCAGTGAGTAGTCTCAAAACGAAGGATTACGATGATCAAGACTCCGAAGTATATGCTCGCCGCAAGCCTACTCCTGGCACTCGCCATGACAAGTGTCTCAGCCGCACAATTGAACGTTACCGTTGTGCAAGCTGACGGCGACGAAATGACCGGATCGCTGAAAGAATTGAACGCTGAAGGCGCGACCATCGAAGCCCGAAAATTCGCGTCGCGGGACATCACGCAGATTAAATTCACAACCGCCGCCACGCCTCCGGTATTGACTTCGCCCAGTGTTATTCTGCGCAATCAAGACGTCCTCTCGCAATCGATGATTGTGAATGGTGGTGATACAAAATTGACACTCAAAACAGCCTGGATCGAAACACTTGATCTGGACTACAAATCCATCGATGCCATCGTGTTTTATGCCGCATCCAAAAAAATGCCCGACATGCTCGCCGGGTGGTTGAAAGGCGCTCCGCCGAAAGAAGACGCGTTGCTCCTTTTGAAAGGTGAAACGATCTCCGGATTTTACGAAAAGTTCACCGACAAAGGACTCTCATTCAACGCCGGTGGGCAATCGAAAACGTACGCGCTCGATCAAATCGCTGGCCTCCGAATCGCGGCCACTGAAAAGTTCGAAGCCAACAAAACGCTGAACGCAACGCTGCGCTTGATCGACGGTTCAACTCTCACCGTGAAACCGCTCGGACTTGAAGGTGATAGTGTGAAAGTCGAAGCACTCGACGGTAAATCGTTCCGCCTCAACACCTCGACTCTCGCCAGTCTCGAATTCAGCGGCGGCCGCATGATCTATCTCTCCGCGCTCAATCCGAAGAGTGTCGATCAAAAACCCTACGTCGGTGGCGCACCCATCGTCTTCTCCTGGCGCAAAGACCGCTCATCCGCCAACGGCCCGATTAAAATTGGTGAGACCGTTTACGACAAAGGCATCGGCGTCCACAGCTATTGCAAACTGGTTTACGACTTGAACGGTGAGTACGCAAAATTCATCTCCGATGTTGGGATGGACGCGACCGCTCCGCAGAAAGCGGAATGCGCGTGGAAGATTGTCGTCGACGGCAAGGATGTCATCTCCGGCGTCGCCCGCGCAGGCAGCGACAAGAAGACTGTCCGCCTCGACGTAGCCAATGCGAAGACGTTGGAACTCATCTGCGATTTCGGTCCCGACGATGATGACGCAGGCGACCGACTCGACTTTGCCAAAGCACGTTTGATCAAACCGTAGAAATGTCGCGACTCGAATCGGAATTTAAAGTCATGACGATGACGCATTCAACCCATAGACCGCAGACGCAACCGCGACTCCCCGTTTCCGCGTTTATGCACACACGCCTGTGGGCCGCCGTCTTGATCGCGCTCTTGGCTGGATTGAACTGCGCAGCCTTCGACGTCCCGCCCGACATCAGCAAAGAACTCGCCGACGCGCGAGCCGCGTGGCGCAGTGCCGATGAAAAAACACTCGCCATGCGTGACGGAAAATATCGCGAGCCTGAAGAACTCGACAAACTCATCGACGCGCGCGACAAAGCGCACGACGACGCCATCGCACTGTTCGAAAAGGCACTCAAAAAAGATTCCAAGAATCCGCAGGCGCTCATGGAGTTCGGACGCTACTGGTTCGCTCGCCGCGATTTTTACATCGCACGCAGTTACCTCGAAGAAGCCTGGGGCGTGTGGCAGCCGCCGTTTTGGCGCGATGCAGGACGGTTCTGGAATGAGGCCATATCCGGCAGCACACGACTCTGCGAGCGGCCTTTTGTGAGCACAACCTTTACGCCCGAACGCTGCAGTGCCCGGACCGAACGCTCGCTCTCGCCGGCTGACAAGGCCGACATTCTGCGCACCCTCGGCGGGATCGCCGAACGCTCCGGCGAAAACCCGTCCGCCATCGCTTTTTATCGCGAGGCCATGAACCGCTTCCCAGCCGATCCACGCAACCGCGTTTCATTGGCAGTGGCGTTGTGTGCGATCGGAAATTCGAACGACGCCATCGCGGTATTGGAACCCTGGGACCGCGTCGCTGAACTCGTGCCCGAACCCGCCGATTTTCCCAAAGACCGCCCCGATATTTTGGCGCTGGGACTTTACACGCTGGCCCTCGGTAAAGAGCAGATTGGTCTGCTCGATGACGCGTTAAAAATGTATCAGCGCGCCGAAGCCGCGACCTCAAAGAGCTTCTCCGCCGGAGGCGAAACGTCCGATGGCGCGCGCATGTCCATCGCCCGGCTTGAAGACAAGCTCGATGAATTCGCCGACAACGAAGTCGCCAACGCGAAGGAAGTCGAGACGTATGCCAAGATCAATGAAGAGCGTCGAAAAGCGCAGATGCCGCCGCTCACTCCACCCAAGCCCGAGCGCGTGAATTATGCCGACGCGTTGAATTTCACGTGGCACGCCACATCCGCAAAGAGCCAGGCGTTTCGCGATCCGGAATTTACAACCGCCCTCTCGCGTCTGCGCTACAACGAAGTCAAAGTCAAAGACGTCGAAAACACGCCGGGACATGCGCTCTTTCAATCCGCCGAAAGTTCATTTCAGGCGGGCATCGCAAGCTACTCCAAATACGCCCGGCCCTACTACGAACTGGCGCTGTGCGAATTGCAACTACACCGCTACACTTCGGCCCGAACATTGCTCGACGCCGCCGTGTTGTACAGCCCCAACGACATCACGATGCTCGGACTGCGCGGATCGGTTCTGTTGGAACTGGGCCAGTGGGAAGAGGCCGCAGGTGTGTTTCGCAAAGTGATCCAACTCGACTACGACAACGGCGCGGCGCATTTTGGGCTGGGCCGCGCATTGACCGCATTGAAGACTAACGAAGCCGTGTGTTCGGAGGCCCTCGATTCTTTCAGCCGTGCAGCTCGCTTGGGTGTGCGTGATGAACGCATGGATTCCGCGCGCTCGTTGACAACCCGCGATGGTCAAGTGTATGCCGGACACCTCGTCCGCGACGGTACCGACTGGATCGTGATGGAAGAAGGCGCAGCACCGTTCCGAATTGCATCAGCTGAAATCGCGAAAGTCAATGATGGTCCGAGCCTTCGCCAGCAGGCGAGCGAGATGCTCGTGCGCTATCGCAACGGCGAAAAACCCATCCGCGTCATTCGCTTGGGCGGACGGAAGAATTTTGAGGAAAGCCCGGCGATGCCGATCTCGCCGGGAGGGACAATCTTCGGACGATGACCATGACCACCGCACCTCACCTTTCTTCTGATTCCACTACTGCGTCCGAACCAAAACCAACCGGCGCAACACCGTGGATCGTCCTTGCACTCTGGGTCGCGTGGCTCGCCGCCTTGGTCGCGATGTCGTTTCCGGAATGGGGCAAATCGAAGCGCAATTTGATCGAATCGAATGGCCGCTCCGACATTCGCGACATGTCCCCGCGGCTAAAGGACTCGGCGAACTAAATGGCTGACGCACCCGCTGACACGGACGCACTCGACCCCGCGACGCTTCGCCGCCGCGTGTTGGAACGTGTCCGCTACGAGCAGTCGCTCGGAGTCGATTTCGTTCCGCGCATCAGACTCGCCGCGCCCGTCGCCCCGACTGTTGCAGCTCGCCCGGTTACTCCGACTGCCGTTCCTCTGCGACCCGTCGTCCCAGCGCGACAACCTGTTGCGCCTGTAGTGCGAGCGCCTGTTCAAACGATGACAGTAAATGCAAATCCTGGGGACAAAGACACGCGCTGGAAAGACCTCGAAGCGCGCGCGATGGGCTGCGTCTCATGCGTCCTGCATCAAGCGCGGACGCATGTCGTTTTTGGGACGGGAAATCGCAACGCACAGCTCGTTTTCGTTGGCGAAGGCCCAGGTCCGGATGAAGATATGCAGGGTGTGCCCTTCGTCGGGAAAGCGGGCCAGTTGCTGGATAAAATCATCGGAGCCATGAAGCTCCAGCGCGAGGACGTGTACCTCTGCAACGTGGTCAAATGCCGCCCGCCCGGAAACCGCACACCGCTCCCCGATGAAATCGCAGCGTGTTCGCCGTTCCTCGCTGAGCAACTGGAACTGATCGCACCAAAGGTGATCGTCGCTCTGGGAGGCCCTGCCGCAAAAACGCTGTTGCACACCGAAGCCGGCATCACCGCGTTGCGCGGACGCTGGCAGTCATACAAATCGATTCCTGTCATGCCGACGTATCATCCCGCTTTCGTTCTGCGCACCTACACGGAAGAAGTGCGCCGCCAAGTCTGGGACGATATGAAGCAAGTCATGGCAAAATTACAGTAGCAAAATTGGTGCGCCGTTCGTCATCTGTATGTTCGAATGCAGCACGCGCATACGCACGTATTCCCAGAGGACTCCATGCTCAAGCCTCGCTGTCACATCGCCATTTCGCTCATCGGCCTCACCGTTTTTTTCAGCGCCTTTACTCTACTTTCACGCGCCGAAGATGCGCCCAAAACACATGCGATCAAAGCCACCGAACTCAAGCGCACCGGTCCGCTCTTCGAACGCGTCCTGGAACTCAATCGCGTTCAAGAACCGGAACTCAATGCGGACGCGATGCGCAGTGCGTTTCTGGAACTCATGACGCGCGTTCGCCCGGCGGTGGACTTGGCCAAAACTCCGCGCGAAAAAATCGCTGCGCTCAACGCAAAACTACTCGAAGAACGCAAGGTGAGTTATCTGTCGAATCTCTATTGGCGCGACGCAACGCTGGCCGCGAGTCTCTTGAGGATGCGCGGCAATTGCCTCTCCACGTCCACACTTTATGTGCTGGCGGGCGAAGCGCTCGGACTGCCGATTCGCATGGTCCTGATTCCGCGCCACGCCTTCGCGCGCTGGGACGATGGCCGCTCGAAGATCAACATCGAGACGACCAACAAAGGCGTCGAATACACCGACCGCTTTTATCTCCGCAACGCGTCGCAGCCCGCCGAAGAGGACATCGAAAAACTCGGCTGGT
Organism: Planctomycetota bacterium; assembly: GCA_037129555.1. Taxonomy (GTDB): domain Bacteria; phylum Planctomycetota; class SZUA-567; order H5-PLA8; family H5-PLA8; genus JANXLS01. The sequence continues at coordinate 12,389 of JBAXUS010000085.1, read as the reverse complement.
GCCGTTCGTTGAATCCCGACGAAACCGTGGCCGAACTTCATGCGATCTGCGCGATGCACCGCTCAGGCGAAAATCAACTCGAAGTCGCGCTCAAGCATTGGGAAGAAGCGATGCGCCTCGCACCCAAACACGCCGACTACCGCCTGCGCTGGCTCTCTGTGATGGCCGACATTCCTGGTCGTCGCGACGAAGCTCGGAAGCGCGTTGCCCTGATCGCAAAAGGCGAAGGCAATCCACCGCCCAGCGTGACCACGGAAGCGCTCGCATTTCTCGCCCACGATGCGGCGGCAACCGGCGATCACGAAAAGGAACGATTATTTTTGATGGAGGCCTTCGTTCAGGCACCGAAGCCGATGCAGAGCGGCGTTCTGACCGAACTCGCGTTCTGCCTCCGCGCGCTGAAGGATTACAACGGAGCCGTGCGCTACATGGAACTCGCCGTCGCGATGCTTCCGGACGACGCAAACGAACTCTACAATCTTGCGATTCTACAAAAGAACGCCGGGAATTTAAAAGGCGCACTGGCGACGGTTGAGAAGGCTCGCAAGATCAATCCAGAGAGCTGGAATCTACAAATTCTTCACGCGTGTTATTTGATCGACAATGGCCAAACCGAAGAAGGTATGCATCTCTACGAAACCATCGAGCGCCCGCGTGCCGACGAAGAATTCTGGGAGATTATGCAGGCCTCGTTCTGGTCGCATTGCAAAGAGCGCGAAGCGTTTCTTGTGCAATTTGAACACGCGTTGAAGACAGCGCGTTCTCCGCGCATTTTGGAATGGGTGGACCAGGACCCTGATTTGGATTTCGTCCGCGATGATCCGACATTCAAAGCATTAATGAAGACACATCGCCAGCGCTTGGTCGGAAAAAAATAATGTTTAGCTCAATAGCTTGCGCGCCATGGCGGCGTTCGCCTTCAGTCGCGGTGTGACTTGATCATGCTGGTCGTCCAACCATTCCGGATGCAGCGCGAGTTCAACCAGCAATTCAATTTCGCAGCGGAAATCTTCGACATGCACCGACTCCGGCCCCATGCACGGATTGCCCGCCGTGTCGAAGGCTTGATTGTGATAATTGCCGAGTGGCAGCGCGAGTCCTGACGCGCGATAGCCGTGCGCACAAAACGGTGTCGCTTCGCACGTCCCACCGTCCATCAATTTGCGTTGAAATTTAAACGTCGCATCGCGTTCGGCGCGCTTCTGAGCGGAGAGCGTCAACGCGTGTGTCAGGTCCGTGTCGAAGATGCTCGACGCATCGCCCACGCGCACAATCACGCCTGCGCCCTGCGGTGCGTTGGCCAGTGCTTTTGAACATTCCAGCGACAATATACACGCGTTCTTCGGCAGCGTCTCGAGTCGGATTGCTTCGAGCGTGCCCAAAAATCCGAGCTCCTCCGCGCGCGTGAAAAAGCCCGTCAACGCCACGCCAGACGGCGCGGATTTCGAAATCTCATCCAGTGCGCACAACGCCGCCGCCGCTCCCAGCAAATCGTCGCAACAGCGCGTCACGATGAAGTCGTTCTCAATCGAGAATCCCGGAAACGCCCACATCGCGAAACCGTCGAGGGTGGCGCGTCCGCTTTCCAGTCGCGCCGTCGCTGTCTTCAGCGCACCGTTTTCGTTTGAGCGCGACACTAATGCGCCCTCGCCGATGGCGTTGGGATTTTTGATTTCGAAGAATTGAACGCGGCTACCCGGTATGGCGTGGCGTCCGTTGACTGAACCTTGAAACGACATGTCAACGCTGTTGTCGTGAATCGACGTGATGTGAAATCCGGGGTGATCCAGATGCGCGACCATGACCAACGGCGGGCGCGTCGCGTCAACGGCGCGGTAATCGACACGCAGATTTCCAGCAGCGTCTTCGCTGAGTTTTAAATTCGGCCGGTCTGCGACGAATTGACGGACATACGTCTGCGGCAATGTTTCACGGATCGCAGCGGTCGGTTGTTTGAGCAACCCACGCGCGATGTCGAGCCAGGCAGGAAGTGTGTTCGGCATGTTCAGGTGATCCGCGCTCCGTTTCTACTTCGGCTCTTTTTCTTTGTCTTTGGCCTTCTTATCAGCGGAGGCAGCAGCAGTGCTGTTGTTGATGAAATCCGGGTTCTTCTTGTCATCGGGGAAGAAGAATTCGATCGGCAGCGGGCGCGCCGTTCCTTCGACGATCTGCATCACCAGCGTCTTCGCGAGCGTTTTGCGGAACCACTCGTCTTCCTTGCGGATGCGCTTAGACTGGTACATTTCGTCAAATATTTTGTCGTACAGTTTTCCTTCCAACGATTCCGGCCCGGTCTCCCGACGGTCTTCTACCATCGCAATGGCGTAGCCGTTTCCATAGGGAAAAATCGGGCTGACTTCACCGTTCTTCAAGTTGCGTGTGGCATTGGCGAGTACTTTGTTGTAATCCTCCACGACAATGTAAGGGTCTTTGTTTACATTAATAATGAGGCCGCCGGTTGCTTTCAAATCGACGTCGTCAGTTTTCGTTTTGGCGACTTCGCTGAAGCTCGCTCCGAAATTAACGATGTCGCGGCGGATATCTTCGAGCATGCCGTATGGATTGTCGCGCACGACTTTCACGCCGGTGACTTTGTCGATGTAAGCGGGATCGATTCGAATGACGCGAATCTTCACGCCGGCTTTGCGCTGATATTTATCGATGTTGTCGGCATAGTACTTTTCGACTTCAGGCTTCTTCGGATATTCCATCGCGTTGTCGAACTTGCCCCGGAATTCTTCCAGCGTCATCGATTCTCTTATGCGTTTGCCGACATCCACAACATCGATGTTTTTGACGCCATTATCACGGAGCATTTTCAAGTGGCCGGCCTGGCGCTTCTGAACGTTCTTATCGTCGAGTGCCATTTTTTCGAGTGTGAAATGCTGCATCATCAAGCGTTCGCGGACGATTTTTCGCAGCGCATCGCGGAATCCTTCGACGTACAGCTTCGTCCATTCCACTTCAGCTTCCGGCGTCCACGATTTCTCTTCGATCTTTTTCCTTTTAAATGCCCAAAGATGCTCGGCCAACCCGCCCATGCGTTCTTCCACGTCGCGTTTGCAGATGGCTTCCGTGTTAACAATGGCGACGCGCTGATCCCAAATGTCGATCTTGATGACATCCGCTGCGAACGCTGGCGCGACCATTGCAAGCACTACCAGAACCCGTTGAACCGTCGTTTTTGTGATCATGGTCATTCCCACATGCACTCAAATTTGAGCCGACATTATGCCCTGAATTGCGCGAAAGCGAAACAGAATTCGATCGGGAGAAAGCGCGATTCAATAAATGAGACGCAATGGAGTGCGGGGGCTTCAGAGAAACTCGGCGATGCGTTTGATCAACCGTTCTGCGTTCAATTAAAATACAACGAGCCGAATTCAATTCGGCTCGTGTAAACATCAGTTTTGAATGCGCTGGAGCATGCCACTCCGGCTTGAAATCGGTGTGCTTTTTTACTTCACCGGTTGAGGTGCCGGGAGTGCGTCGAGTTGCTTCTTCGCTTCGTCGGCGTAAGGCGTACCCTGATAGCGTTCGATAACGATTTCGAGCTTTTCTTTAGCCTTCTTAGGCATATCGTTGGCCGCAAAATTTTTGGCAGCGTTCAACAATTGCGGTGCTTCTTTATCGGCTTTGGCAATGAATTCGGACTTGAGTCGCGAGCGCGTTTCTTCGTTCTTATTCAACTCATCGAGCTTGCGCGTGGCCTTCAATGCCGGGATCGAATGTTCGTAGCGCGGGTTCGTCGAGATCGACGTCAACAGCGCGACCGCTTCGGTCAGTTTGTTGTCAGAAAGCAACTGCTCCGCCTGGGAATAATCCACGAATCCGCAGACTTCCGGCTTGCTCTTTAAACTCGTCAATCTGCGGTACGCTTCGTCGCGCGACTTGGTGATGCCAAAGTCTTTGACGACAACAGACAATTCGTCGATCACCTTCATATAGTCGCGCGTCATTTCAGCATCGACCGCTGCCGTCACGTGCTCTTTGGCGAGCTTTTCCATGTCGGAATGGATACGCAAATTCGCCGTTTCAACCATCTCTTCCGAGCCCGGCGCAGTGGCTTGCGCGACAGACTGGTAGAACGCGCCAGCCTGTTTGTAGCTCTTCGCTTTCCACGCTTGTTCAGCGGCCTGGAACATGGCTTTAATGGAGGACAGATTGTCCTTCACCAAGCCCTTATAGTCAGACAAATCCGACTTTTTCTGAGCGGCAGCCTTTTGCTGCTCCGCCTTCGTCAGCTTCGTGTTCCCGGAACTCGGATCAGCGACCCGCGCTTCCGCAGCAGATCGGTTAGCCGCCAAAGCGGCATCCGCCGCCTTTTCAGCAGCCTTGTCAGGGTTATTGTTTTGAGCTGCCATCACACCCAGCGAGGCAAACGAGAACATGAGCGTGGCAGTAAGTTTCAGCGTCATAAACGTGGACTCCGGAAATAAAGGACGAGGCTCCCGCGCCGTCCGGTTACTGGTATTGACTCGAACACCATAAAGTTTAATGCACCTTTTTGGATTTCGCGATACTATTTTTTTGATCACCCTCCGACGATGATCGTGTTGGCGTACGGCGTTGAGTCGCCGGTGCGGATGCAGGCGACGACATCGCGCGCGATATGCTTGAACTCGGCGTGTGGATGGCATTCGATCGGCGAACTGTGCCGTTCGTGCCACGCATAACGCTCGGGCGAACGCAGCTTCATTTCAGCAGCGATGATCATACGGTCGTGCGGCAGTTCGAGAAGGAGGGCTTCGAGCACTTGGACGACGGTCGGGATGTCTTCGGAGACTGACAAGTCAAGAGTTCCGAGCGGCAGCCCGAACGGCGCCGGAAAGCCCGCATCGCAAACGAGCAGCATCTGAGTGTGGCCAATGCGGCGGGAAAGTGCGGCGAGTTCGGGATTCAAAAGGTGCGGAGTGGAGAGCGTCCGCATTTTATCGTTGCTACTTGTGTCCGAAGCTCCGAGCAACGCGCGTTCAGTTTGCTCGCGCGTGAAGCGGTCGGTTGCGCTGGGAGCAGGGCGTTTGAAGACGTGCTCACCGGCATAAAACGTGACCCACTCCCAGCCCTCGCGGCCCAGCAGTGAGAAATCAGGAGCGGTGCAGCGCGTGTATTCCCATTGAATCATGATGCGATTTCCAGTGGATTTTTAGATTCGTTTTCCGTGCGTTTGTCACATGTAGATTGTAGAGCCTGATTATTTTGCACAAATCAAAGTGAATTAGAAGTGATTCGCGTTAGATTTTGACGTGGTTATGACCTGAAGGCGGGGATTGTTGAGACGATGAACACCATGCCGTATCGACTTTCATGTTTACTTTTTTGTGCAGCGCTCGTGCTTCCTGCCGCAGCATTCGCAGCGGGTGCGCCAGCCTCGATCTTCATTATTACCGGTAATAATCAAAGCGCCATTGTCGATACGAATGTAAAGGGCATAGTGTGCGCTCAGGTTAAAGACGCGAACGGCATGGTCGTGGCGGTAGGGACGGATGTTTTGTTTTCAGTCTCAAGCGGCGGCGGTTCGGTCACCGGCGCGACGCAGCAGACTGACAATCAGGGCATTGTTACGTTAGGTAGTTGGAAGCTCGGAACCATGACGGGTCCGAACACGCTGTCGGTCACCTGCGGCAACGCAACTCCCCTTACCTTCACCGCCGCAGCGACTCCTGATGTCCCGGCGAGCATCTCCATCACGTCCGGGAACAATCAATCCGCGCCGACGGGAGCGACGGTTGCGCTCGCGGTCAGTGTGACGGTGTTCGATAAATTCTCAAACAAATTGGCAGCGGGAACAACCGTGATGTTTGCTGTGACAGCGGGCGGCGGGTCAGTGACCGGCGGGAATGCAACGACGGATTCAAATGGCGTTGCGACGTTGGGTAGTTGGCAGCTCGGATCAAATGCCGGGACGAACACGCTGACAGTGACGAGTGGATCCGCTCCATCTGTGATGTTCACCGCGACCGGGACTTCGGGTGGTCCTCCGATGATCGTATCGGGACCTGACGCGACGCCGAACCCGGTTACGGTCGGCCATTCTGTTTTGCTTTCAGTCGCTGCGAGCGGAACGAATTTGACGTACTCGTGGACCTTTGGCGATGGCTTCATGGGATTTGGGGCGAGCGTTCAACACACGTATCTAACACCGGGAACTTATTCTGCGATTGTAAGTATCAACGATAACGTTCATTTGGCACTCAGCAGTTCTACGTCGGTGACGGTTAACGCGGCAGAATCGGTCGTGGGGTCAGGGCCGGACAGCGATGGCGATGGATTTTCAGATTCGTTCGAGATAGTGGCGGGCAGCGCGTCGAACAACGCGACGAGTTCGCCAATCGGGCAAGCGGTAACGGCTCAGGATGTTCAAACGCTCACGTTATCGAGTGCAGCGATCAAATTAAATTTCGCAAAAGGCGGCGGCGATTCGATCACGTTTGCTGGGACGCTTGCTGTACCGGATGGGTTCACCGTGAGCGGTGCGCGACTGTTGGTTGATGTCGGCGGCATTTCGAAGCGATTTTTTTTGACATCAAGAGGTAGCGCGATCGATGGTTTCGATGTCGCGAAACTAACGGTCAAATCAAGCAAAGGTATCGTGGTTCAACAGACATCAAAATTCAGTGTGAGTTTCAAAAAAGGCAATTACGCAGCACCTCTGTCTGTGCTTGGGATGACGAATTCAAACACGGTCGGCGCAACGGTGCCCGTGACATTTACGGTGATTTTCGACAACACGGTATTGCAAGCAACGCGGATGCTGACGTACTCCGCGATGCTTGGAAAAACCGGGAGCGCAAAGTAGGACGGGCTTATAGTCAGTCCAAGAAACATATCGTCACCCCTCTTTCTACTTCGCGTCGTTCTTTTTCTTCTTCCCACCTATGGGAAAGAGCGCCGAATCCACGTGTGACGATGCGGCAATCTCCGCAATCTTTTTCACGATGTCCGGATGGTTGCCGGCGACGTCTTTTTCTTCGCCGAGGTCTTTAGATAGATCAAACAATTCCCACGGCCCGGCGGCTGAGCGCTTGACGCCTTTCCACGTGTCGAGGCGCACGGCCTGAGCAAATCCGCGCTCATGAAATTCCCAATACAGTGGCGGATGTGCGACAGCTTTTGTTCCGAGGATCGCCGGGAGAACAGAAACACCGTCGAGACCCTCGGGCGCTTTTTGGCCGGTGAGTTCGGCGGCGGTGGGAAGTAAATCCCAAAACGCCCAGAGTTGGTCGCTGACCTTTCCGGCCGGAACTTTTCCGGGCCAACGCGCAATGGCAGGGACGCGGATGCCGCCTTCGTAGAGGTCGCGTTTGATCCCGCGCAGCGGACCGCGACTTTTAAAGAATTCGGAGTCATGGCCACCCTCTTTGTGCGGACCGTTGTCGCTCGTGAAAATGACCAGCGTCCGGTCGTCGATTTTCAATTCTTTAAGCAACGCCATGAGTTTGCCGATGTCGGCGTCCATGCGTCCGATCATCGCGGCGAAATTCTTCTCAGTCTGCGGCCACGCTTCGTTCGAATACGGCGCGTCACTCGGCACCTGCATGCCATTGGGTTTCGCTTCGTTGTTGCAGTGCGGAATCGTGAACGGCAGATACAGAAAGAACGGTTCGTCTCGTTTTGCGCGGACGAATTTCAACGCTTCTTGAACGAACAAATCGTGAGTGTACACGCCCTGCTTTCCATCGGCGTTTCCATCGAGCGGAAACTTTTCAGTATTCTTCCAGATGTACGGAGGGTAGTAATCGTGCGCGCCTTGTTGAGTGAGATAACCGAAGAATTCGTCGAAGCCTTTTTTGTTGGGAGCTCCGGTCGAGTCGTTCATGCCAACGCCCCATTTACCGAAGAGCGCTGTGGAGTAACCCGCCGCTTTGAATATTTCGGCGACGCTTTTTTCATCGGCTCGCAACGGCACTTCGGGCGCACCGTTGCCCCGGATCGTCGCGTGACCGGTGTGTTTGCCTGTCATCAACGTACAACGCGAGGGAGCGCAGACGGTGCAGCCGGCATACATTTGGGTGAAACGCGTGCCTTCAGCGGCGAGGGCGTCAATCGCGGGCGTCTTGATTTTTTTCTGGCCATAGCAACCCAGATCACCATAGCCGAGATCGTCGGCGAGAATGAAAATTAAATTGGGCTTGGCAGCGTCGGCTGCGAATCCAAACGCGCAAGACAGAGCGAGCATGAGGGCGAAGAGTTTGTTCATGAACGATTTCCAAACATGAGGCCGAGGGAACACAGCATTACTTGCCCAATTTCTCCAGTTCGGTCTGGGCGTTCTTTTTGATCTCAGGACGCTTGGCAGTCGCGAGGACTTTTTCGAAAATGGCGCGTGCTACTTCCTTCTTTGATCGTGCGAGTTCTTTGGCGATGTTGATCGCAGCATTGCAAGCTTCTTCGCGAAGCGTGTCGTCGGCCATCAGCGCTTGGACCGCTTGAGCGCCTTCGAGCGTCTTCACGTTCTGCATCGCGGAGATGATCTTTTTCTTTTCGTCAGGACGGCGGCAGAGGTCCATCGCGAGTTTGTAACGCGGGAGGAAATCGTTCGTCGGACGTTTGCTTTCAGCTTCAACAAGGCGGACATAACCAAGTATCGCGAGGACGTGATGCGGGACGGTCGCGGCGGTTTTGGCGACGTCGAGTAGATCGGCTTGAGCGCCACCGTCGGGCCAGCCGGCCAATTCGCGAACGGCGGTATCGACGATGTCGGCATCCGCGTCTTTAAGCGATGGCTTCAATGCGGCGAGCGCGTCGGCTCCGCCAGTTTTTCCCAGTACGCGCAGCAATGATTGACGCGCTTTCACGGACGCGCCGACCATCGCGCCAGCAACAGGAGTGACGATGTTGGATTTTTGGTCGGTGTGTGCAGCGATAGCAATCAACGCTTTTTCGGCGCTGGCGCGTTCGTCGTCTTTGTCCGTTTTGACGACCGACTTAAGCAACACCGCGAGTTCGTTCACGCCACCCAATTTGCCAACGCTTTCAAATGCGTCCGCGCGAATTCCCGAGTCGGCATCAGAGGTCAACGCGAGCACGTCAGAGACATGAGCGACAGCATTGCGTTCGGAGAGCGCGCTGATGATGACTTTTTTCAGATTGACCGAGGCACCGTTTAACGCAGCAGCGAGAGCGGCGTTGACACCATCACCTTTGACGCGAGTAAGAGCGCTGCGGGCGGCTGCACGTTCGTCGGCGTTTTCGGCAGTCGAGACGTGCGAGAGTTCAGTCAGCAATAAAGGGAGCGCAGTTTTGCCGCCGATGGCTGCGGCTTTGAAAGCGGCGGCGCGAACGGTGGCGTTGGCGTGTTTCGCGGCGTCGGCAATGGCAGAAAACGCAGAGGCATCTTCGCGACGTTCGAGAACGCCGAGAACATCCACGGCGAATTTCGGATCCGCTCCTTTTAGTTCTGCGGCCCAGCGTAGAGTGAGCGGTGCGCCGAGCATGGATGCAGCGAGTGCCGTCGCGGTCGCGCGGACTTCGGGGCTTTCGCTTTTCAGCGCGGCTTTTAGATCGTCAAATGCTGCTTCGGATTCGGCTGACGCGAGGATATTCAGCGCGGCGCATTGGAGATGGCTTTCGCGCGGAGTGATCTGGGATTTCATCAGAGTGCGGCAGACGGAAGCGGCGTCAGATTTCTTTCCGAGTTCAACAAGACGTTGAGCCAAGGCGAGCGCGGATTGGAGCGCTTGATTTCGGTCGTTCCAATTCTCAACACTGGCGGCTTTGGCCATCGCGGGCGCGACCGCGCTGTCACCGATAGCTGCGAGTGCGCGGAGGGCGGCGTTGCGGATGTCGACGTCGGCGCTCGACGCGTCTTTCAAAATATCGGCCGCAGCGCTCGTGTCGCGCAGCGCTCCGAGCGCGTTGATGACGGTGACGCGCGGGCCGTCTTTCAATGTGGCGAGAGCAGTGCGAAGAGCCGACGCGACGGAGGGTGTGCGGATGGTGAGCAGGGTTTGCGCGGCGTGGTCGGAGAGTTCGGTGTCGGTGAGTAATTTGGCAATGTCGGCGACTTGCTCGTCCCCTGCGGTGATGCGCAATTGGATCAGCAAATACACTTTAACCTGTGGATGGAACGTTCCGCTCAATTCGGAAGCGACGGTTTGAGCGAAGAGTTTTCGCTTGACGTCGTTGCCCGGGCGCGAGGCGTGGATGGCCATGCCTTCGAGGGCGAGGCGCGGCTGCGTGTCGCCGCCTTTTGTGGGCTCCGTGAGCATGGCACTGATGGCTTGAATTCCAGCAGGACCCGCGCTGAAAAGGTCGGCGCTTAATGTGTCGCGTTCGGTGGCGTTGAGGGCTGGGAACTTTTTGACGAGACTGGCGACGTCGGCTGCGCGGAGATTTCCGGCGATAGAAATGAAGACGATGAGCGCGGCGAGACTACGAAGTACAGGGGTCATGGAGAGCCTTTGTGGATTGAAAAAATAAACGACAATGCGTGACTCGATTGGTAGACGGGCTATAAGCCCGTCCTACGCAAATTGAGTACACCGGAGTACGTGTGACAGGATTTAGCTCTTGGCGTGTTTGACGGCGTTTTTAAAGAGGAAAAGTCCGTCGCCTTCCTTCTTGAGTCCGTCGCGTGTCCAACGGGGATGCTGCCACGGGAGGACGTGGCGTTCCGGGTGCGGCATCAATCCCAGGACGCGCCCCGTTTCGTCGGTGATGCCAGCGATGTGATTTTGTGCGCCGTTGGGATTGTCGGGGAATTCGGGAGCGCCGCCAGTCGATGTGGCGTAACGGAACGCGACTTGTTTGCGTTCTTCGATGCGGCGCAGAGCGTCAGCGTCACGAGCGATGAATTTTCCTTCGCCGTGAGCGACGGGGAATTCAACGAGCTGCCCAGCGTGGCCGTCTAAAAATGGCGAGGACGACGCTTCGATTTTGAGATGCACCCAGCGGTCTTCGAAACGCTGAGAATCGTTGAACGTCAGCGTCGCGCCGGGAGCTTCGTCGGTGGTTTTCGGCGCGTAGGACAATCCGGGCAACAAGCCGGTCTTGACCAGAATCTGGAAGCCGTTGCAGATGCCGAGTGCGAGGCCTCCGCGTTCGACAAAGCGCTGGAGCGGTTCGGCGAGGTGGCGCATGAGTTCGTTGGCGATGACGGTGCCGGAGCCGAGGTCGTCGCCGTAACTGAATCCACCCGGGAGCGCGAGGATCGCGTTTTCCTGGAGGAGCGACGGCGATTCGCACAGTGCGCGGATGTGGACGCTGCTGCACACGCCGCCGGCCTTCTCAAACGCAAACGCAGTCTCCTCGTCGCAATTGGTGCCGGGAGCTCGAAGAATCAAAACACGGGGCGCGGACATGGCTGGTTGAAACCTCTCAGGAGCAATGAGTGTAGGAAATGGAACGCCACTTCAGTCTGTAGTAGGATAACGCATAGGCGCGGCGTTGTCGAATTATTGTGCGCTTGCGGAGCGTTTCGCAGTTCAAATTGGAGAATCACGTCGATCATGCTGATGCCCATGTCAACCGGCGGCCAAGGGAGTAAACAGAACAACGACGCGAGTGCTGCGCTGCGCAACGCGAAAGGCGAAATCGCATTATTGCGTCAGGATCTGGACCGCACAACGCTGATCGTCCAAGCGCTGTGGGAGTTGCTGAAGAAAAAACACGGAGCGACGGAAAACGAAATGCTCGAGATGATTCAAGCGGTGGACATGCTCGACGGCAAAGTGGACGGCAAGCCCTCGCGCATTCCCGACAATTGTCCGCAGTGCATGCGCCCGGTATCAGTCACGACAAATTCGTGTTTCTTCTGTGGCACGGTGGTTGAACGAAAAAAAGTTTTCTAAGTTGGTTTGCTCTTCAAACACAAAAGCCCAAGGTTCATCACCTTGGGCCTTCGTATTTCGAACTCGTCCTGAATAAATTTACTTCGCTTCCTCAGTCGATTTGTTGGCGGCGGCTTTGTCTCCGCCCCACAACGCAGCCATGTCTGCCGCGATCAAAACAGCTTCGTTGGCCTGAGGATCTTTATCGTCTTTCTTCTTTTCAATCGGCGGCAGTTCGTTCGGATGTGCTTTGGCGTATTCGTCTTTCTCCGCTTTCTCCACTTCGAACTTTGCCTTGCGCTTCTTGATATCAAAGAAGTCGTTGTACTCCTGGTTGTTTTCGATGCGCTTCTTGGATGTTTCCTGAAGTGTCGCGAGGTTCTTTTTCTTCCACTCGGTCCAGCGCTCGACATTCTTGTTGGACATGTCAACACTCGACGCCACTTTGTTCCACGGAATCGGGTTGTCGGACGCTTTTTCGAGCAGGTCATCGACGAGCTTACCACCCTTGATGTACAAGTCCGGCTCGACGCCCTTCAACTGCGTCGAACCACCACCTGCGCAGAAATATTGGTGCGTGGTGATTTTGATTTCGCCCGGCCAACCGTTGCCGGCCAG
>JBAXUS010000084.1:0-25681 GCA_037129555.1 Planctomycetota bacterium | reverse complement strand
GCGGACGATCATGCGTTTGAAACGATGGTGCAATTCGGCGTGAACACGAGCATGCCGCATGGCAAGCCGACGCGAAAAAAGCTCTCGGATGGCTCGGTTGTGCTGGTCGATTGGGGCGCGAAATCGTGTGGTTATCACACGGACTTGACGCGCACATTTTTTTGGGGTAAAATCCGGCCTCACTTGCGCCAGATTCACGCCGTTGTGTTGGAAGCGCACGGCGCGATGATAGATCGAATCAAGCCGGGAGTGGCGTTGGCCGATTTGGACAAAGCCGCTCACGCGCCGATTGATAAAGCCGGGTTCAAAACCGGTTTTTGCCATTCGGCGGGGCACGGAATCGGATTGGATATTCACGAATATCCCGCGATTTCGGAACATGCGCAGGGGCTGTTGCGTGAGGGGATGCTGCTGGCTTTGGAGCCGGGTGTGTATCTGCCGGGCGTGGCGGGTGTGCGTGTCGAAGACGTCGTGGTGGTGACGCGGACAGGGTGTCGGGTGTTAAGCCGGTTGAAACACGGATTGCGCTGGGACGGAAGCAACGACGAGTAACTACGGAACATTTTTAACGGGAGCGGGCCGCGTAATGGCGGCCTAACGACTGACGATGGATTTAGAAAAAGTCGAAAAATTAATCGGACTGATGAAACAGTACGAGCTGGGCGAGTTGCGCGTCTCCGACAAGGACTGGGAGTTCTCAGCCCGCCGTGGCGAACGCCCGCAGCCGCAGCAGCCGTTCATGATGTCGGCGCCCATACAACACACAGTGGCGAGCGTCGCAGCTTCGGCAGCAGAACCCGCCATTCCAGTCGCGGCGAACATCAAAGAAATCACGGCTCCGATCGTGGGGACGTTCTACCGCCAACCAGCGCCGGGACAGGCCGCGTTCAAGGAAGTCGGCGACCACGTCAATCCGGACGACGTCGTCTGTATCGTCGAAGCCATGAAGGTTATGAACGAAATCAAAGCGGGTGTCACCGGGAAGATTCGCAAGATTTTCCACGAAAACGCGACGCCGGTCGAATATGGCCAGGTGTTGTTCCTTGTGGAGGCAGGTTGAGATTCGACTCGTTGAACTTCGGCGGCAAACCGTTTGAAGAACAGCATTCGACATCAGTCCATTATCCATGTTCAAACGCATTCTAATTGCTAATCGAGGCGAAATCGCGCTGCGGATTATCCGCACCTGCAAACGCCTCAACATCGAGACCGTCGTCGTCTATTCCACGGCGGACAAAGACGCGGTGTATCTGCGCTTGGCCGACAAAGCCATCTGCATCGGCCCGCCGCCAGCCAAAGAGAGCTACCTCAAGATCAACAACATCATCTCGGCCGCTGAAATCGGCGACGTCGAGGCGATCCATCCGGGCTACGGGTTCTTGAGTGAAAACGCGCATTTCGCGGAAGTCTGCCGCGCATGCAAAATCGCGTTCATCGGACCGCCCACGCTGGCGATTGAACGCCTCGGCGACAAGATCAGCGCCAAGCAAATCGCAAAAGCCGCAGGCGTCCCGACCGTGCCGGGATCTGAAGGCGAATTGGTCGATGTCGGTGAAGCGTTGAAGATCGCTGAGAAAATCGGTTATCCAGTTTTACTGAAGGCCGCTGCAGGCGGTGGCGGTCGTGGCATGCGCGTCAGCCACAGCGACGCCGCGTTGCGCACGAATTTCGTCCAAGCAAAAAACGAAGCGGAATCCGCATTCGGCAACGGCACGCTGTACATGGAAAAATTCATCGAAAGCGCGCGCCATATCGAAGTGCAGATTCTCGCGGATGAACACGGCAACGTGATCCATCTCGGCGAACGCGATTGCACGATTCAGCGCCGCAATCAGAAGCTGATCGAAGAATCCCCGAGCAACGCGCCGGGATTCGACAAAAAACTGCGCTACGACATTCAAATGGCTGCGGTCAAATTGATGAAGGCCGCGAAGTATTCCAACGCCGGGACGGTTGAATTCATTTACGACAACAAAGCGCGCAAGTTCTATTTCATGGAAGTCAACACGCGCTTGCAAGTCGAACATCCGGTCACTGAAATGGTGACTGGCCTCGATTTGGTTGAAGAACAATTGCGCGTGGCAAGTGGTGAGAAATTGAGGTGGCGGCAGAAGGACATTACGTTCACGGGCCACGCGCTGGAATGTCGTATCAATGCCGAAGACCCGACGCGCAAGTTCGCACCGTCGCCCGGCAAAATCGGTATGTTCTCGCCGCCCCAGGGCAAAAACATCCGCATGGACACGCACATCTATTCCGGCTACGTCGTCCCGCCGAATTACGATTCCATGCTCGGCAAATTGATCGTCCACGGAGCTGACCGCATTGAAGCCGTGAGTCGCATGCGCAGCGCGTTGGAGCAGCTCGTCCTCGATGGCGTCGCAACGACAGCACCATTCCTGCGCGAAATCCTCGGCCACGTCAAATTCGTCGCCGGCGCGTATGACACGTCGTTTGTGCACAGCGAAATGGGAATGTAAATAAGTAGAGCCGAATTCCATTCGGCTCGTTTGTCCAAATCAATTGCGCATGAATGAGCCGACTAAAAGTCGGCTCTACTTTTAATCCGCTTTATCCTTCACCGGTTCGGTATTCTTCGGCGTGTATTTTCGCACCAACGTATAGCCTTCTGGAATTTCAAACGGGCTGCCAAGCGCGCGCGCTTTCGGGTCGAGTGCTTCGACCTTCATCGACTTCACGCTGATCACTTTCAAATCCAGTTTCCCGCCTTCGGCCAGTTCCAGGTGCATCTCCATCGGAACGCGGCTGAATGTGGCTTTGTTGTCTTTCAAAAACTGCGCCATCTTTTCACCGATGACTTTTACCAAAAAAAGCACTTCGGAATTGTCGTACGGCAGGTCCAATTCAGGATGTAGGATCGCCGTGAAGGCCGTCGCGGCGGCGTCTTTTGCATCGACGATTTTGACCGTCTTGCACTTCGCGCCTGCGACGTCCTTTGTGCCGGAATCTTCGACCAATTTGTAGTCGCGTTCGGCGTCGAGCATCGAGCGGAAAAGCTTCAGCATTTTGTTCTTCTGCTCGCCGGGTTCCAACGCCGCCAAATCGCTTTGAATCTGCTTTTTATGGCGGAGAATCTGAGCACGGCGATCCGCGAACGATTCGTTGACGAGTATCTGTTTTGTCGTGTGATCGAGATTGATGATGCGCTTGTTTTTCAGATCGATCTGAAACGTTTCGGTCGGCGTCTTGCCATTGTCGCCGAACTCATCAATCGTCACCATATCACGCGTGATGTACAACGTCTGGCGCACGTCCTTCGCGTCGAACCCTCTGTTCGTATGCTCGACGATGCTGTAGTCCTGCTCGATGACGAGCAAATCCTCGGATGCGACGGCCGGACACACACCGGAAGACAGCAGGACGATGACGGCAAAGACGAATGCGGAAATAGCAAAGCGCATGAAAATTCCTTCTTGAATCGAGTGACTAAAAAGACGACTCTAACGCAACCCGCCTTCAAACTGTAGAGCCGAATTCAAAATCGGTTCACGCCATCCGCACTTAAAGGAGTGCGGCCCTTCAGCCCGGCTCAAAAAATGCCGATAGTAAAGAATCGGCCAAGTGCCGTCTGAACCTGAACTGATTTGAACGATTGCGAGCGAAAACCATGCACCGGAAATCCGGGCGCACCAGCCTAGTTTACCCCTGCGCCCTGTGCGCGTCACTGCTGATGTTCGCCGTACCGGACACCAGCGTGAACGCATTGCGAGCCAGCGTGTATTCGCTGCTGACGCCGCTGCTGCGCATCACCGCGACATCCAACCGCTCGCCCGAACCCCGCACCGCGTCCATCGGAATTGAGCTCGGACAAAAAACACCGACCGAAGAATCCGGACGTGTCATCGTCAACAAATCCGAAGAATACGACCGCTTAAGCGCGGAGTGCGTTTTACTCGTGGACCGCATCCGCCGCTTGCAATCGCGTCTGCCACCGAAAGACGCTGAGTTGACCGAACCGACGGGCATCAACGCCGACGTGGTCGCGCGGCGGACGATGTGGCAGGAGCCGTTGCTGGGATTGGACAAAGGCACCGCTGAAGGCGTGCGCAACGATGCTGGCGTGATGCATCGCGGCGCGGTCGTCGGACGGATCATCGCGACGGGACCGCACTTTTCAAGCATGGCATTGCTGACGGACAAATCCATGCGCATCGGCGCGCGACTGGTTGATTGCCGCGTCGAAGGCATTCTGCAAGGCATGAAAGCAGGGGAGGGGACCGAACGGTTTTGCCGGTTGCAAATCGTTGCAAAAGAACTGAAAGCAGTAGTTGGCGAACATGTGGTGACGAGTGGTTTGGACTCGACATTCCCAGCGGGATTGTGGCTGGGCGTGGTGATGAAGATTAATCGCACGAGCGATTTTCAATGGGAACTGATCGTTCGTCCGGCGTGTGATGAAAACAAAATCGAAACAGTCCACGTGCTCGTCGGTGAAACGCCCGAGGTCCCGTGGCCGCAGATGCCGGGAACAAAAACAGCGCCGAAGAACCAAAATTCATCCGCGCGAAAGTGATGAGATTCTGGGGTGCCAAGGAGCAGTACCCTGCTCCTTGCCCTTTCGCGCGACAGCACGGAGCAGAGTACTGCTCCGTGGCACCCAGTCGGTATTCATGAAATAGGAAATGAGATCGCCATGCGCTACATTTTTTGTCTATCCCTTTTGGTCGGTGCGGCGCTGGTACTTCAAGCCGTCTTCGTCCCGGCATTTCTTCCGCCTGTGTTGCGCCCGGATGTGTGTTTCTTGATTGGCATGGCGGTGCTGGCGTATGGGTCGAGCGAGATGGGCTGGGGCGCGTTGTTTGTGCTGGGATTGACGTCGGATCTGGTTGTGTCGGGGCGCTTTGGTTTATTGACACTCTGCTACGTGCTCGCGGCGGGAGCGATGATGGTGGTCCTGGCGCGCGAATTGAGCCGCAGCAATTTTGGATTGCCGTGCGCGGCGGGTGTCGCCGGGACGGTTATCGCGCATGGATTGTACTGCGCGTTCGGAGCGTTTCTGGGATTGAACATTGGAATGGGACGCGCGGTGGGCGAGGTTTTTTCGCATGCCATCGCGGCGATTATTTGGTGTCTGCCATGCATCTTTTTAACGGGCAAAGTGATGTACCACATGCGCGTGATGTCGCCCGAAGTTCAAGCGCGCTGGGCCAACGATGAGCGCATGAATGACGCGCACAAACGCGCAACGGCATAACGGAATCGGTATGTTTAAAACACGTATAGGCATCATTGCGGTTGTGCTGGGAGTGTTCTTCTCCATCGCGCTCGGGCGGCTCTTTCAGCTCCAGGTGCTGCGCTACGAAAAATATCGCGCGTTGGCCGAGCGCGACAATGGGCCGCAGAAATTGACCCCCGCTCCGCGCGCAGCCATCGTCACAAGCGACAATGTGGTGATCGCCGAAGACCGACCCTTCTTCGACATCTCTGTTCGCGTGGACCGTCTCAAACTCGAACGTGTCACGTATGATGAAATCAAAAAATCGCGTGAGGCTCAACTCGCGCCGGACGAACGCAAAGCGCGCGTGGAGGAATTCGTCCGCCGTTTGATGGACGAGCGTTTTGTGGCCGGATTGGCGGCGACGTTAAAGCGCGACCGCGACGACGTGGCGCGTGGCGTCTTCACAGCTCTGGATAACGTCGCTCGAAAATGGGCGTCACTCGCGTCGGTTCAATCGATTGTTCAAGGCGTCAACGAAGATGTCTGGCTGCAATTGAAAGCGACGCACGAAGACGGCTATATCAACGGCGCGATTTTGTATGGCAAAGATGCAGCCAAAATTGAGGCGTTGCCTGAGCCGCCTTTTCCCGGATTGGTCTGCACACTCTCGACGCGCCGTGTGTATCCGCGCGGCACATTCGCGTGCGCTGTGCTGGGATGCGTCAACGATATGTCTGAACCTGAAGAAACGCAATTGCGGCAATGCGGTGTGCTGCTCGAAAGTTTCGACGCCCGGGCGAAAGCGTGGACCGAAACGCGCAAGAAACTTGACGGGACGCAGGTATCAAAAATCGCGGACCTCATCGGCGACGACCCGCGCGAAATCGACAACATCGGGGAACTGTACGACCATCTCGTGAAACTGAATCCGCACGAGCGAGATCTGGTCGCGCGGCTAGGCATGGCGGATCAACTGAAATGGATTCAACGCCCGCCGCGCACGAAACTCAATGAAGCGGAATCGCTGTGGTTGGGCGTCGGGATGCCAATGTCTGCTTCGCGCAATTCGTTGGGAAACCGGACGATTGGCGAAATGGGGGTCGAGCGTTTTTACAACGACTTGCTGCGCGGCAAACACACGATGAAATTCTCAGCATCTGATTTGAAGGACTTCGCGGTGCCTGCGAGTTTTCAAAACGAGTCCGAACCGCGCAGCGCGAAACCGTTG
Source organism: Planctomycetota bacterium (assembly GCA_037129555.1). GTDB lineage: Bacteria > Planctomycetota > SZUA-567 > H5-PLA8 > H5-PLA8 > JANXLS01. The sequence continues at coordinate 19,274 of JBAXUS010000084.1, read as the reverse complement.
ATGTTGACGATTTCGAGCGCGTGGCAGGAGGCCGCTGAAGCGGCGTTGCAATCGCAAGAATGCCGGGGCGCGATTGTGGTGCTCGATGCCAACACCGGAGCCGTGCTCGCGATGGTTAGCAATCCGGGATTTGATCCGAACGTGTTCACGCCGCCGCGAACGGGCGCGCGCCGCCAGGAGCAACTCGCCGTGCTCGCGAACAATCCGGACAAGCCGCTGATCAACCGTGCCATCGACGGCGAATACCCGCTGGGTTCGATTATGAAAGTAATGGTCATGGCCGCCGCGCTTGAACGCGGGCAATTGACGCCCGAAGAAACATTCCAATGCCCGGGCTATTTAAAGGAAGGCGGGCAGACATTTCATTGCGACGGCAACCACGCGCACGGCACCGTCAATGTTTACAAATGTCTGCGGTGTTCGTGCAATGTCATGTCGCATTTGGTGGGAGCGCGCGTGGGTGTCGAGAATCTCGGGCCGTATGCGAAGTTGGTGCTCGGAAAGAAAACGGGCATCGATCTGCCGTTTGAAAAGAACGGTGTTTATCCGGATCGCGCGTACCGATTGAGGACGACACCCGAGGGGAAGAACGTTCGGCCGTGGACACTCGGAAATGATTTTCAATTGGCGATTGGTCAGGGCGAAATGAATTCGACGGTGATTCAAGCGGCGGTGATGATGGCGGCGATTGGCAATGGCGGGAACGTCGTCACGCCGCGCATCCGCCAGGACGCGCCGCCCGTTGCGCCGGTGTCGTTGGGATTGAGCGCGCGCACTCTCGCAATCGTTAAGCAAGGACTCGACGAGTGCGTGAATGTTGGGACGCCGGGCGAACGCGGAACGTGTTACACCGCGTTTCATGCCAATGGAGAATTGGCGGTTCGCGTCTCAGGTAAAACCAGTACTGCTGAGCACAAAAAAGGCGCGATTCCTCATGCGTGGTTTGCAGGCAATTTTCAAGCGGATGGAACGCGCATCGCATTCGCGGTGATGTTGGAAGAAGCCGGACACGGCGGCGGTGTGGCCGGGCCAGTCGCGTACAAAATGCTGCGCGAGATGTACGGCACAAAATCAAATCCGAAGAACGTGCGCGCGGTGGCGGGGAATTAAATGGGAATGACTATGACGGGAACATTGACTGCGTCCGAGCCTGCGCGATTTCGATTGCCTCAAGTCGACGTGGTGCTGCTGATCAGCGTCGGACTTGTCGCGATGCTGAGTGTCATTTACGTGTCGAGCGCCAGCCAGAATCTGCCTGGAGGTAGCGCGAATTACGGCACGAAACAAGCGGCGTATGTGGGCCTCGGCCTGGTCTTTTTTGCCGCGTTGCAACGCATTCATTACATGACGATTCTGCGCTTCGCGCCGCAACTTTATCTGTTCGTGATCGCGTTACTGGTCGGTGTCTTTTTTACGCGACCCATCAAAGGTGCGCACTGTTGGTACGATCTGTATTTTTTCAAATTTGAACCGAGCGAAATTGCGAAGCCGATCATGATCGTGACGCTCGCATACTACTTGATGTACCGCGACAGTTACAAAACACTGAAGGGACTGGTCGTACCGTTCGTGCTCGCGATGATTCCTTTATTCTTGATTTTGAAGCAGCCGTATCTTGGCGGCGCGATGTCATTTTTTCCGGTGATTTTGACGATGCTGTTCGTCGCCGGTGCGCGGCTGTGGCACCTTGCGTTGGTGTGTATCTCCGGGGCGGTTGGATTTGTCACGATGTTTTTTACGGTCATGCACACGTATCAACAAAACCGAGTCCTCGCATGGCTGGATCCGCAACAGCATCAACAGGGTGCGGCATGGCAGCAGTTGCTATCGCAGACGGCCATCGGTTCTGGCGGATGGTGGGGCAAAGGGTTGGGGCAGGCGACGACGATCAATCTTCCGGAACGGCACACGGATTTCATCTTCGCGGTGGTTTCTGAAGAAGGTGGGTTTGTGACGGCTGGCCTGATGCTTCTACTGATTTTTATTGCGGCGATCAGCGGGCTGGGAATTGCCGCGCGCACACGCGAGCCAGCTGGGCGCTTGATTGCGGTGGGATGCGTCACAATATTTTGCTCGCAAGTCATGATCAACACGAGCGTGACGATGGGCCTGATGCCGACGACGGGATTGACGTTGCCGTTCGTGTCATACGGTGGAAGCTCAATGGTCGGCTCGTTCATTTTGCTGGGACTGCTGGTCAACATCGGATCGAAGCGCGAAGTGGTTTTAGCGAAAGATGATTTCTCGTAATCGTTTTTAGCGCGTGAAAAAAGCATGTGGCCCCAGGGCGAATGCGGTGTTATCACTAGTGTCGGATGGATCGAGCCATGAGGCTCATCGTCACGCGAATTTTGGAGAATCTCCCATGTCAGCCGAACGCATTGAAGACCGCATTAAAGTCATGATCGTGGATCGGCTGATGCTCAGCGCCCAGCCCAACGAAGTCGGCGATGAAGACGACTTGATTTCAAAGTGGAACGTGGAATCGGTGCAGTTGATGGAGATCGTGATCGGTCTAGAAGAGGTGTTTGGCATCGCGCTGGGCGACGACGAATTCAGCATCAAGAAATTTCGCACCGTCAAAAACATCGCCGAAGTGGTGCGCGGAAAAGGCGTGAATTAATCGTCCGACGGAACTTCAAACGATTTGAAAAGCCGTCCATCATCAACATAGCCGCCGGGGACGTCGCACCACGGCGGCAAGACGATAAGCCGCTTGCCAGCGCCGAGGTCTTCGGTTTGGAGGCGGTGTGTGTGTCCGCAAATCAGCACTTCGCAGGTGTGATCATCGACGCGTTTTCGCGCGGCGGTCAGGTCGATTCCAAACACCGTTTTCGGTTTGTTCTTTTTGTCTGCAACTGTTTTCGCGCGGATGTTGGCGATCAATCGTTTCGCGACGGCCCAGGGCATCAAACGAAACAGCATGCGTACTTTTCGGCTGCGGATGTGTTTGCGGAATTTCAAATAGCGGACATCGGCCGTGCACAGCAAATCGCCGTGTTCCAGCCACGCGCGGCGATGGTCGTTGAGAACAATTTGGACTCCGTCGCCCATCACCGTCGCGCCGAACCGTTTCAACACGTAGTCGCCATACGAGAAATCGCGATTGCCGTAGAAGAGAAAGATTTTGACGCCGGCTTTGAACGCAGCTTCGAGCGCGGCCAGATCGTCACGATAAAGCTCGAACAATTGCTTCTTGTATTCGTACCAGAATTCAAACAAATCACCGACGATGTAGAGTTCGACGGGGCCGGTTTCAACGCAGGTGGAGAGCATTTTCAAGAACGATCGAAAGCGCAACGCACGAGGCGAGTCGGTGCCATCGAGATGCAAATCCGCTATGAAATAACGCAACGGAGATACGTCGGCGTTTTGAAGTGTGTTCGAAAGAGGTTCGAGTTTCATAGAGTGCGAGGGCTTGATAGCGCTTGATTCAACGCGCGCTATTTTGCCGCCTTGGCCGCCTTCGCGGCTTCAGCGTCTTCCTTCTTGTACTTCTCAAGAAGTTCTTTGTCCGCCGCAACAATTTTGGCGGCTGTGGCCTGATACCATTTTCCGATTTGAAGCGGGGACTCATAGGTTGCCGCCAAGACTTCTGTCTTATAAACGGCATTTAAACCGGCGAGCAGATCATCGAATTCTTTGCACGACTTCTCTGCCGTCTTGATCGCCATCGCATTTGTCTGGCCATTGCTTGTCTGCATCAGTTGCGGGATTTTGGGATGGCGCAAGCGTGAAAGATTGTCGACCAGCGTGGCGACGATTTCGGCTTTGAATTGGCTGGGAGCCATCGCTTGGGCGTAACTCGCTCGAGTCTCCAGTTCGTTAGGCTTGAGTGCGCTGTAAAGTGAAACGAGCATATGCGCATGGGTCCCGTCGCGCGCGGGTTCTTTGGCGAGAACGGTGAACGCGGCGAGGCGGACATCGGCTTCAGGATCGGAACTGGCCACACCAGCCAGCAACTGCCAGGTGCTGGAGTGCTTGGCACCATCGAGCATCACCAATGCGTTTTTACGAAGGTCTTTGTCGGGCACTCGATACGCTTTGTTGAATTCGGCTTGGAGTTTTGATTCTTCAGGCGTAATTGCAGCCGCGTGAATCGGGGCAAGTGTGGACAGCACGAGAGCGGCACAGGCGATCAAGACGAAACGCATAGAAGTCCCTCACCAAAAAAGTGAATGTAATTCAGTCATTGGACGCACAACAATTTAAACTATTCAAAAAAAAACCAAGGGTTTTATCCCTTGGTCATGTACACCGAAATTTAAATTAAGTTGTCGAAAACTTAGGCACCGAAGACGCCTGGGACCGGCTTCGAGCCGCGGTCAGCGACTTGAATCGGGCGACCATCGGAGGATTCGCGGACCTTCGTCGAATCGATACCGCAGATTTCGCAGATCGTCGCGAACATGTCCGGAACCGAAATACCGACTTCGGGTTCGTGACCGGTCGCATTCGACTTGCCGACGTACTGTCCACCCTTGACGCCACCGCCGAGGAGCATACCGGTGTAACAGCGAGGATAATGATCGCGGCCTGCATTGGCGTTCAAATCCGGAGTACGACCGAATTCGCCCATCCAAATGATCAGGGTGCTGGACAACAAACCTTCGGCGGCGAGTTCTTCAACCATCTTCGCCATCGGGTTGTCGAGATCTTCGCAGTTCTTGCGGGTTGCATCATCAACCATGGCGTGGTTGTCCCAGCCGCCGCGGTCGATTTCAACAAACTTCACGCCACCTTTGGAGACGAGCTGCTTGGCAATGTAACAGGCCTTCGCGAAACCGCTGGTGCCGTACGATTCGGACTTGTCGCCCTTGGCTGTTTCGAAGAGCTTGGAGAGCGGAGAATTGGCGAGCTTGATGGCGCGGTCGTACGTCTTCTGATGTTCGACGGCCAACTGAGCACCGGTCCGATTACCATAGTACTTATCCAAGCCGTCCAACAGGCGGCGGCGGTCAGCCATGTTTTTGGCACCGGACGCCGGCTTCAAATCGGGAATCGGCTGGCCTGCGCCAATCGAGAACGGAGCATAGGACGCGCCGTAGAAACCGGGGCCGTAGCCGCCGCCGTTAAGGGCGACGTAGCTCGGCAGTTCGCTCTGCGGACCGTCTTTGGCTTCGGCGCAGACGATCGAGCCGAGGCTCGGGAATGCGACGCCGGCCTGCTCACGGTAACCCGTGTGCATGACGTGGCTGGCTTGACCGTGATCGCCTTCTTTGCTGTGCAAGCCGCGCATGACGCACATGTACTTGCCGCCAGCTTTCGCCAGCTTCGGCAATTTTTCGGAGATCAGGAGGCCATCAGCTGCTTCGACGCCCTTTTCGAATCCGCCAGCCTGCTTGGTGCCCGGCTTCGGATCGAATGTGTCGAGATGGCTAGGTCCGCCGCCCATCCAGCAGAGGATGACGCGCTGGGCTTTGCCCTTGGCTACAATGTATTCCGGAGTCGGACCGGACGACGTAGCCACTTTGCCTTTTTTGTCATCCAACGCCCACGCGGCTGGAATGTAGTTTCGTCCCAGCGTGTAACCCAAGGATGCCGCCAGTGTAGACTTAATCAGTCCGCGACGGGAAACAGGACCTGAGCACTGTATCAGCTTATCTTTCATGCAAGCAGTCTCCTAAACTAGTCTTGGGTTCTTGATTTCAAGGCAGAGATTTGAAGCGAACAGGCTTCAAAATATGTCTTAAACCAAACGCCAAGTGCCTAAAATCTTAACCTAAACCTTGAACCCAAACAACCCAAAAAAAACACACAGTATTCAAATTTATTTAATGAATCGTTACAAACTCGGACGAATTCATCAACACCCACAGCATTCCTTCAGGATCACTTTCCATCGTCCTAAACGCGTTGGCTTCTTCCGGCGTCGGCGGGCGGCCCAGCGTGGTGGCGAACAGCCACGTCATGTCACCTTTGAAGCGCTTCACCCCCTGCTTGATATACCCCAGCATGAAGTTGGAGTGCATCATCATTAAGGCTTGTGCAACCGTGCCTTCAAATTGCAATTTGCCTGCGCGATCTTCCGCAGTCGATGTGCCAATGAAGCGGTTCATCAGAGTGGTCATTTCGCCCAACTCGCCGCCACCCATGCCCATACCCATGTTGCCACCATAGCCTGAATTCGCGTCTCGCTTGCGAATGCCGTCACCGATTGCGCGGGACTTTTCTTCACCACCTGTTGCTTTGATAATCGCCATGAACAATTCCTCAGGCGTCATCGGTCGCACTTCGGCGCGGGCGAAGGCTCGGACCTGCTTCACGCGGTCAACCTTCTGCTGCGTACCGATTGACGAGCGCTGGTAAGCACGAGTGTTGGCAATTACGGCAATCAAGCGCTGCAGATCATGGCCGGACGCGTTGAAATCATCGGCGAGAATCTTCATCACTTCAGGATAAACCGGCGGGTTCTTCGGGCGGATGTCGTCAACGGGTTCAACCAAGCCGTAGCCGAACATGTTGCGCCAGATGCGGTTCACGGCGGACTGATTGAACTTTTCATTCTTCGGGCTGGTGATCCACGCTGCGAACGCTTTGCGATACGCCGCACCTGCTGTTCCGGCGCTGCCTGCTGCTGAATTCATCACGGCCGCATCGTCCATGGTCATCATCATGGACATTTCAGCAGCCATCTTCGGATCCATCTTCTTTTCGGCAGGCTTGTCTTTCGCATTCTTATCTTTCGACGTCACTGCTACAGTCTTTGACTTATCAGCAGCCGTTTTGTCAGTCATCTTTTTATCACCCATGGCCATCTCTTTATCGCCCATAGCCATGTCAGCCATGCCCTTGTCGGATTTCGGCGACTCAGGAGCCATGCCCTTGTTCTTCTTTCCACCTTTACCTTCGGACGGTTTTGCTGCCATGGACGTCTGAAAGACGGGACCATCGAGGACTTTAGGAGGCAGCTTCAATTCGGGCTGGGGCGGATCGTACTTTGCGCCACCGTTCTTTGCGTCTGTGTCAACGAGCACGTGCCAAGAGCGCGTGATCTTCATTGGATCTTTCGGATCTTCGCGGAGTTCTTTGCGTTCGCTGCGGGTGTTGGCCAAGAAGGCGCAGAAGCCCCAGAAATCCTGCTGGGTCCATTTGTCGAACGGATGATCGTGGCACTGAGCGCAGGCGATGCGAGCACCGAGGAACGTTTGTGAAACGTGTCCCACTGTAATCGGCAGTGTGTCATTCATGTGGAATGTCAGGTAGCTTGTCGGACCGTCTTTGTCGTTTTCGCCGCCAGCGGTCAGAATCGAATTGACGATTTTGTCGAAGCCGTCGTTGCGAGCAAGGGATTCGCGCATCCAAGAGCGGAAGAAATGCGGTTTGACGTCTGGCTCTTCGCGGGTCTTGCGACCGACCAACAAGACGCTCCAGAACGTCGCCCAATGATCGGCGTATTCCGGGGTCTTGAGCAATTCGTCGATGACGCGAGCACGCTTGGTTGAACCACTTTCGCCATAGAAGCGCAAAACGTTTTCGGGTGTCGGAATTTCGCCGGTGACGTCGAGGTGAACACGGCGCAAGAAAGCGGTGTCATCGCAGAGCGGTTCTGGGCGAATGCCTTGTTCGGCCAAGCTGATTTCGATCACGTTGTCGATGGCTGCGGCGACGTCTTTGGTCGGCGTCAAACTTCCGAAATCGGACGGGCGGAAGGCGATTTTGTCAGGCGCTTTGTAGGACTGAGGTTCGTCTTTATCCTTCGAACCGGCAGCGGCAACAGCGGCGGCGGGAGCGGGATTCGCGGCGGCTTTGGCGGCATCGCGGAGACCGTTCAAGGCTTTGATGCGGGACTTGAGATCGTCGCCCAATTCTTTGCTGTTTTCAGACGCCAGCGTCATGAATTCTTCGGCTTTGTCCAACTGGCCTGTCGCGAGGCAGAAATCCATGCCAATCAAGTGGCGCTTGTGGTCGTCCTGGATACAATTTTTGACGATCGTCGGGAGTTGTTCCTGCGGGATTTTCTCCCACTTAATGTTGAATTCATTGCCTTCGGAAATGACGGTCAACACCTTGTCGTCAGACTTCGCCAGTTGCGCTTTGACATAGGCACCGAGGGTGACCCAGACGTACACTTTCTTGCCGGATTTAGCGGCGTCAGAAACGACGGCTTTGACGGCCTCGAGCGCTTTTGCTTTGTCGGGGACCGCGTAATCTGCGGCGAACATCGGTGACGCAACGATGGCGACTGCCAGTGCGCACACGAGCGATGAAAAACGAGCGGTGAAGGTCATACTTCCTCCTAGATAAATCCAGTACATTAGTCGCCGCCACTTTCAGGCGGGGAACTTCAATTTCGGAGCTTAAACGCCACGTATTCTGTGTGGCACATTCGTAGTCTGTATTCTACTGACTCGCACTACATTCGTTGCACTACTGAAGAGTCGCCACTGTTGCACAGATTACTGCAACAAATTTTAATTTTTTAACCGTTGATGATCGGTTCCTACCTTTGTCATCGAGATCGTCTTCGAACTCATATTTAGGACACGCACGGTGCCAATGAACACGGATTACTCCATAATACGGACTGAAGTCGACAATCTTGCTAAGCAATCCCATTAAAAATCAAGAAATGCTTCATTTTTTAGTTGATGCAGTTCCTATCCCTACCGATTAGTGTATCTTACGGTTTAACGGCTTACTAATCATACGCCGATATTGAGGATTCGCAGTAGAAATTTTTAATTTTTGACCGGATTTTATAAGATTTTAAGAAGAGTGCCATGAACCCAAGTGCTACGACCGAATTTGAATCGATCTCGCCCGAAGTTGCTTCCTCCTTGCTAGCATCTGGCACGGTGAGGCTTTACGACGTGCGTACGCCTCCCGAATTTGCGTCGCACCATATAAAGGGGGCGTATCTGCTTCCGATTCAAGAACTCAATGTGCGTCACGGCGAAATCCCACGCGATTCGACTGAGCCCATTTTAATCATCTGCGAGCACGGTGTGCGTTCAGTTCATGCCAGCCGCGCATTGTGTGAAAACGGCTGGCAGAATATCGTCAATGTCTCCGGCGGTATGGCTGCTTGGATGGCGGTTGGATTGCCGGTGGAACGTGGTGCGTGAAACCCGGAACGCTTTATTTTTTAACCGGCTCGCGCATCACCGGGTGATCGGCTGGCAGGTCTTCAGCGGGCGGGTTGGGAAGAGTGACGTTTCCGGTTGCGGCCCATTCTGTTCCGCGCGCGAGCGTCACTTGGAAGCCGACGCCTTGCATTGTTTCAGGCGCGTGGCCGAGGGCGGTGTGGAAGACGCGGCCTTTTTCGTACGAAATCACCATGAGCAGTGGTTCGTCCAAGCCTGTGCCGCCTTGCGTTTTGTCGGAGAACGCTGAGGCCAGGACTGTCAGATTGTTCGCCGGGCCGCGCAATTTGGCGTAGAGTTCGTCCTTTGCGTGCCGCCACTTCACCGGCAGTCCCTTCATAATGGGGTGTTCGGCGTCTCGGACTTCCATCAGGAATTCGTGTTGCTTGCCGTGCGTGCCGCCTGAACCGGGCGTCATGTCTTTGACGAATTTGCCTTCCTGGAATTTCAGATACGGTCCTGATTTTTCGGAACGACCGCCCCAACCGCCGAGGCCGATCATCTCGTTGTATTCGGGCCAGTTCGAAAACGAATTATCTGCAGCGTGAACCGAGACCAGTCCGCCGCCGTTTTTCATGAAGTCCACGAATTCCTTCTTCACGTCTTCCGGCCATTCGTTGCCATTGTAATTCGAGACGACGACGGCGTAGTCTTTGAATTTCGGATGCCAGATCTCCTTCTGCTTTTCTTTGAATTTCGCGAGTTCAGCTTTGTACGACTCCATATTCTTGGCGTGCGCAGCCTTCTGTTCGGCGGAGGCGTCTTTTGCCAAACGTGGTGGGGCGGGCGATTGCGGAGTGGTTGACACGTCAACACTGAAAATCCCGGCGTTGTCCAGAATCGCTTTCAATTCCGGTGTGGTGCCGCGCCAATTGTGATTATTTTCACCGTCGATCAATAGCACTTTGATTTTTTCAGCGGCTCCAACGGACAGGACAAAACTGGCGACGACCAGCGCGACGAGACATTTAAGTTTCACGAAACGTACTCCTCCAAATAAAAATGGACACGATTTAAGCACACGACATGACGCTCTAACTACACTCATAATGGGGCGGATGCGGAAAGAATTTTCAGATCATGGACCGCGCGGTTGTTCAACGGTTGATTTATGATAAGAATTGTAACGCTTCGTTCGTCTACTCAACGCCGGGCTCGAGAGAAGTAATTTGCATGGACGTCATAAATAAGGTGGATTGAAATGGCGGGTGTTAAAGTGGTTGGAACGCAGCAGGGGAATTCTCGCTCGATGGGTTGGGCGTGGATTGCGGCCATACTATTGCTCTGCGCGAACGTCTTCACGGCGGCGGAGGAACGCGTTGTACTCACGAACAGTGTTCGTCCGCTTCCGGCTGATGTGGCTGTGCGCTCGGTCGTGACTACAGCGGATACGGCTTCGACGATGGAATTCATGATCGCGTTGAAGATGCGCGATCTGACAGGATTGCAAGCGCGTGTTGCGGCGGGCGAGACGATGTCTGCGGCTGAGATGAAAGAAAATTATCATCCGCTTGAGAGCGATTATAAAGCTGTTGAAACGTGGCTGACGCAGAATGGTTTTAGCATCACGCAGACCGATCCGAATTGTATGGGGATTTGGGCCAATGGGTCGGTGGGCAGCGTCCAAAACGCGTTCGCCACAGCGTTCGCCAAAGTGGCTGCGAATGGGCGGACGTACCTATCAGCTGCGACGGCTCCCAGTCTGCCCGCGTCGATCGCGAAGCCTGTGGTCGGCATCAACGGGTTGCAGCCGCATCTGCAAAAGCGCGTTCATTCTCAGATCGTTCCAGCTGCGCAATCCGTACAGATGGCGTCCCGGCAGAATAACGGAGCCCCGTTTTATCCCATCGAAATTCTGAAAGCATACGGCGCGTCGAATCTGACCGTGACCGGGTCCGGGCAACAGATTGGGATCGTGATCGATGCTGCGCCGAAGACCAGCGACTTGACTCAATTCTGGAACACGACGGGTGTGACTCAGTCGCTTTCCAACGTTTCGTTTATTCAGGTCGTCGCGTCTAGTACGCCTCCGACGGGCGAAGAATCGTTGGATACCGAGTGGGCCAGCAGCATCGCTCCGGGCGCGAAAGTGCGCGTCTATTTGACGAAGGACCTGGCCGATATTCACCTCGACGCTGCGTATCAACGGATCATTAATGACTATCCAACTCAAGCCGGACTGAATCAGATTTCACTGAGTTTCGGCGGCAACGAATTGGATACGTCGAATGCTCAGATGGACACGGATGCTCAATATTACTTAACGATGGCCGGGCTGGGGATCACGGTGTTTGCGTCGAGTGGCGATGGCGGATCAAAGCCGGATCGGTTCAATGCGCCGCAGCTTAGTTCCCCGGCCAACGATACCAACGTGACGTCGGTCGGCGGGACGAGTTTGGTTTTGAATACCAATACCGGAAACGTGTCGAGTGAGACGGTGTGGAGCGGCAGTGGCGGCGGGATCAGTGGCTACTTCAGCCGCCCGTCGTGGCAGAAAGGCACGGGTGTTCCGGCGGGGACATTCCGCTTGAATCCGGATGTTGCGGCGCCCGCTAATCCGAACACAGGAGCGCTGGTCGTGCTCAATGGCCAATCGCTGACCATCGGTGGCACGAGCTGGAGCGCGCCGACGTGGGCGGGGATTTGTGCGTTGATTAATGAAGCGCGTTCCAAAGCCAGTATGCCGCCCGTCGGAGTGCTCGGCCCGAGCGTGTATCCACTGATTGGCACATCCAGTTTTCGCGACATCACGTCCGGAAGTAACGGCGATTACAGCGCGACAGTGGGATACGATTTGTGTACGGGTATCGGTGTTCCGAATGTCGGCAATTTGATTGTGGCGCTCACTTCGGTGAACGGTCCGAATGCGCCGACGATCACTGGTTTCACACCGTCCACCGGGCCTGTCGGCACGACGGTCACGATTGTTGGAACGAAGTTTACGAGCCCGCTGATTGTGAAATTCAACGGCGTCATTGCACAGGGAATTTTCACAGAGACGACGGCAGTGTATCAAGTCCCATTCGGAGCCACGACCGGGCCGATTACGATCACGAATTCCGACGGCACCGCAACGAGTTTCACGAATTTTACGGTCTCGGTCGGGGATGTCAGTGCGTTGCCGAATCTCGCTGTCTATAAAGGAGTGGGATGGAGTGACAGGGTCATCGTGTCGTCGAGTCAAAACACAACGACCGATTCGACACTGACGACAACGGATACGCTGTATGTCGGATTCTCGGTCGCGAACATCGGCACTGTTGCGATTAATTCAGCGGTGTCGGTGGATGTCTTTGTTGATGGATCGAAAGTTACAACCGTCGCGTTGACGAATCCATTTTCAGCCAACACGACGCAATCGAAGTCGAACATTTCTATCGGAAGTCTTGCTCAAGGCCCGCATACGATTTTAGTGAAGCTTGATCCTGCGTTCGCCATTTCGGAGACCAGTGAGAGCGACAATAATTATACGAAGACGATCACAGTTGTGCCGCCGCCTCCGAGTGCGTCGATTGTGACGACCAATGCCACCGCCGATGCCAACGCGCTGACGACCGGCTCGTTTACGGTGACGATCAGTTCTATACAAACAACAGATGTGGCTGTGAATTTTACGCTCGGTGGCACTGCATCGTCGGGTGCAGATTACATGTCGATTGGTGTCTCTGCAACTATCCTCGCCGGGAGCATGACGGCGACGATTTTGGTCACGCCGAAATTCAATTCGTTCTCGAGCGCATCGAAGTCGCTGACCGTGACGCTGACCACCGGCAGCGGTTATGTCGTCGGCGCGCCTGACAGTGCGAGTGTCACGATTTTGAATATTCCGCCGCCTCTGGTCGTGGTGTCGTCACCCTTTGCCGCGCCCAATCCGGCGACTGCGGGCGAAACAGTGTCGTTCAATACGCTGGTGTCAACGTTGACCGGCAACACCGTGAATTACACGTGGGATTTTAAAGACGGCACGACCGGGCACGGTGCGTTCGTGACGCATAAATTCTCAGCGCCGGGAACGTATGATGTGGTCGTGAGCGCGACTGATGGGCTGCTCTCGAAGATGGGGATGATTACTATTACAGTCACCGCCGCGCCGATGACGATCACGTCCACCGCGCTCAAATTCATGTTCACGTCCGGGCGCGACAGTCTCACGATCAATGGCACACTTCCGATGGGGTCGGGTTATTCGCCTGCTGGCGACACGGTCTCGGTGACGATCGGCGGCTATCAGACGTCGTTCCTGTTGTCATCAAAAGGAGCGGGCAAAAGAACCGGCGCGAGTTTCGTTTTGAAAGGAAAAAACCGCTTCGGATTCTTCACGGATTCGACGCTTGGATTTCAATTGAAACTGACGAACCAGGACTTGATCACCGCGTTGAATCCGAACCCGGGCTTCGATCAATTTACGAGCAACCCGAGCGTCGTACTGCCGATCCTGTTCGATTTTCCATCGACGGCGTTTGTCGCCTCGCCGATTCTATTCTACACAACCAATGGCAAAGCCGGTTCTGCGAAAAAGTAAACAGAACCAGACAAACCGATAGCCATTCGAGCGAGTGCCACGGAGAAGTACCCTGCTCCTTGCTGATAGACTTTTGATGAATGAAAGCATTGATGCATTTCATTAACAGTACGCGCATCGGCACGGAGCAGGGTACTGCTCCGTGGCACCCACCTACTGTTTAGATATGCTGAAGCATTCATGATCCAGCTTTAGATTGCGGCGTTACTTTAATCAGCCAGAAAGTAACCGTAAAAGTCGCGTCGATCTTGAAACAATAAACCGTCTTTTGCGTGTTGGGAAAAATTCGTTAAGCTTGGGAAAATATGGAATCGACTACGCATGGCGTTAAGAGTTCGGCAGGGAGAGAACACCCATTCCAGCGGGGATTGTTGTATCTGTCGCTGGTTGTTCTGTGCCTCGCCCCACTGGCGTTCGGAGCGTATCCCCCGTGGGTGTCGGGATTCGCGGCGGGTGCGTTTTGTGTGCTGGGTGTGGCGCATTTAATACTCTCCTATTTTCTGGGAACGGACCCATATCCAGTGCCGCGAGGCATCGCGATTCCGGGCTATGCGCTGTTGGTCTGGCTGGTAGTCATGGTCGCGCGCGATGTGTTTTTGGGAGGAGAGGGAGATCGCTTTCCAGCACTCAGTGTCCGAACATTACCGTATGCGTTTGCATTTTTTTCGGCAGGGATGTTGGGTGCCAGTTTCGGAAAACGGCGGCGAATACATGTGTTGATGTGGGCGCTGACGGCGCTCGGTTTTATTCTTGCGCTTTTTACAATCGCACAGCGTTACGGTTTGACATTAGGCGGATTGATCCCGAATTCAGTGGATCGTCCGGCGGGGTTGTTGATTAATCCTAATCGCTTTGCGGTCATGGAATCGCTGTGTGTGTCGTGCGGGTTGGGGTTGCTGCTGGCGTCGTTTGTTGAGCTGGATTTGAGCTACAATGCGTTGAGGAATCGATTCATTAAACAGGCTGTGTTGCTGGTCGCATTGGTGGTGATGAGCGCGAGTTTGGTGTTGTCGTTGAGCCGACTGACGATTGTTGCGTTCGGCGTGGGGTTGGGATTGGTGGCGTGGGTGTGGGTGTGGTACCGGAGGCCGGGCGATGACCGCGCGCTGTGGGAACTGCCGTTGACCGAGCGTGTACAGCGTGTCGCGTTTTGGAGCCTTCCATTGATTGTGATGCTGGCGTGGGGAATCGTGGCATTTAGCGTCGGAACACAATCGTTGAACACGCGGTTTTTGGATGTGCTGAACACAGAGGGGCGGTTTGATGTGATGCGTGCGTCGGTGGCGTTGTTTGAGCCGACGGGCGTGAAAGTGTTCGGGACAGGGTTGGGGAGTTTTGAAGCGGTGTTTACGGCGGTACAGCCGGCTGAATTGACGGGGCGGTGGACGCGGTTGCATTCGGATTGGATGCAGTTGGCGTTAGAAGGTGGGCTGCCAGCGTTGCTGCTGGCGCTGGTGTTGACGGGCGTGTGGTGTGTGCTGTGGTGGAAGCGGGTTCGCGAGACGCGGGAAGAAGTGTCGCGCGGACGGACGGAGAATTCGCCGGACGGTTCGGCGGCGGAGTCGAAAGCGATTTTGTATCTGATGCCGATGGCGGGGATATTCACGGTTCTGGTGGCGACGGGAGCTGATTTTCCGTTGCGAGAAACCGGCATGGCGCTGGCATTCTTTTTTCTTGCGGGGGCGTTGGTGCGGTCGGGGCGGCGACGCGCATTAACGGATAGTGAGCGTGTGCCGCGGTTGGTGGTTGTGATTGCGATGAGCGCTGCTCTCGGGTGGAGCGCGTTTGTTGCGGGACGCAATTCTCTGGCGTGTGCGTCGAGTCCGTGGTTCGGGCAGCTGTTTTTGCCGGTGGAAGCTGGAGAAGACGTGTCGAAATGGAAGCGTTCGGTGGCGTTGGATCCCGGCGAGCAGCAGGTGCATTATTTCCTGGCGTTGGCGGCGGACAATGCGAAAAAAGCGTCGCCGGAAGTACTCGCGAAGGGGTTGGAGCACACACGCATTGCGAGCGAGTTGTCGCCGCGTGATTATCATGTGCCGTGGGTTGCAGCGTTGTTGAGCGAGAAGTTGGGACGGATTGATGAAGCGGTGGCGAATCATCAGCGTGCGATCGCGTTGTTTCCAACGAACGTGCCGTTGCAAGTGGACGCAGGTATGTTTTATCTGCGTCGGTTTGTGAAGGGAAAGCATCCGGGGAATATGCAGCGCGTCGAAGGTGTGCAGAAGGCGCTGGAGCATTTTCAATTTGTGGTGAAACGCGAACCGGGTGAGGCGACGCGCATCGCGGATTGGATGGATGACAGTGGTTGTACAACCGACGAGATGATGAAGTTGTGGACTGGGTACGAGACGGCGGCGTGCCTGGGGCGGGCGCGTTATTTTGGAGACCGGGAGTTGTGGGATTTTGCAGCGAAGGCGTTGGGGTCGATTGATCCGACGACGCTTCCGTCACCGAAGCAGGCGGCTGGCAAACAGGATGTTATCTGGTATCATTGCCTGGCTGGAGCGGTTGATTTTAATCAGCTCCAGGATGAATCCGGGACCGCACATTGGTCGGAGGTGTTGGGGGCGGGTGTGGCGGTCCGGGATTCGGAAGCGTATATGTGGGTCGCGGGGCGGATGACCAAACTCTCGGCAGAGAGCGCTGAGCGGCTGGCCCAGTCACTGGGTGAGCGGCTTAAAAACGCGCCGATGTGGGTTCAGAGCCTGGGGCATAAACTACGCGAAGGCGGGAAGGATTTTGCGGCGTGCTCACTGTTGGAAAAGACGGCGGGAAGCGTTGATTATTTGTGCGTGATCTGGGCGGATGCGGCGTTGGCGATTGGTGACGTGAATACTGCTGAATTGCAGGCGTTGCAAGCGTGGCGGTTCCGGAAAGACGGACGGGATTGGACGGAATGGCGCAAGGATTTTGATCTCAGGTTGAGTGAGCGAAAAGCGCGGGACAAGAACAAGAAGCCGTAATGCATTCGGAGTCGGTCGCATGGACATTAAGAAGCAACCGAATGGCGCGGGTGCGTTTCTGCCCACTACACGAAGCACGCGCGTGTGGATGGTTGCCGGGGTGATGGCGGTGTCGTTGCTGAGTGCGGTGTTGAGTGGTGTGTATACATCACAGCAGCCGAAATTATACCGCAGCACGGCGAGTCTGCTGGTCGAGCAATTTTCAGGGAGTGGCGACGAAAAATTCAAAGTGGGTTCCGAGGTGGCGCGGGCGTATGTCAACTTGGCTGAAAGCAAACCGGTGAAAGATGCGGCGGCACAGATGGCTCATTACGCCTTGAATGAAGCCGAGGGGCTGCCGGTCGCGCAACGGACTGTCCGGAACGATGGGTTGTTGATCTACTTCGACGTGCTGGATGGGGATTCGAAACGGGCGGCGATGTTCGCGAATACATGGGCGAACGCGCTGGTGAATGCGACGATGCTCCACCTTGCAATTCCGAAACCGGCTGGCGCGGACGCGAAGGATCGTGAAGAAGTCCCTAGGGTGCTGGTGTGGGAAACAGCAGTTGAAGCGCCTACTCCGTCGCTGCCGAATTGGGTGTTCAATGTGTCGGTAAGTTTTTTAGGCGCGATGCTATTGTCCGTTGTGGCAGTCGCGCTGGGTGTGATATTGGGCCGGGCATGGAACAACCGGGGCAGAATACAGGTGACGAATGGATAAGCATCAACCGCAGGTCTCCGACGTGATCAACATCAAGCAGTTGATGATGGAAGTGGTGCGCCGCAAGTTTTTGGTGGCGACGATATTGATCGTTGGGCTGGGGATCACGTACACGTACACGGCGGCGCAGCCGGTGTTGTACAACAGCACGGCGAGCTTGCTGATCGAGAGCTTTGTTCCGACGCAAGGGCAGACGATCAACAATTACAATGAAATGTCAGTCAGCCCGGACGTGATTAAAGCGAACCGGATATTGGCTGAAAGCCGACCGGTGCGCGAGCGCGCTTTCAACTTGGCGCAGGAAAAGTTGGGCGAACCTGAGACGGCAAAGATCAACGACATGCAGGCGCGTTCGGACGGGCAGTTGTTGTATCTTCAAGTGCTGGACACGGACCCCAAACGAGCGGCGGCTTATGCGAACGCGTGGTCGGATGCATTCGTGGCAGAAATGAAAGACCGCGGCTTGAAGAAGGTCGAAGGCATTGGCGCGGCGTACAAGCAGATCGTTCCCAAGTTACTTGAAACGTGGCACAATAAGACGGTTGAGTTGCAGAAATTCGAAAAGGAAAACAATTTCAACGCGAAGGATTATGACCTGACGCATTTGTTTGAAATGCTGAAGCCGGTGGGGCAGGCGTTGGAAGAAAAGAAAGCGGCGTTGAACGATCTGAAAGCGGAGATCACGTTTCTGAGCGAGCCCAAGCGGGAGTTGACGTACGACGATTTGAAGTCGCTACAGAGCGCGAAAAGCGATCCCGATTTTATCGCATTCAAAGCAGAAGTGGAACGCTCACGCATTATGTTGCGTGAGACACAGGAGAAGTTTCAGCCAGAGCATGCGGAAGTCGTCGCGAAAAAGAAGCGTGTGACGGATGCTCAAAAAGATTTAGATGACGCGGCGGCGAAGTATCTCACGCGACTGAAAAATGCTTTGCAGATTGTGGAGCAGGAACGTGTCGGATTGCAGGAACGTTACAGCGTATTGGAGAAGGATAAGAACAAACTGATCGCGCTCTCGCTTCAATGGAGCAACTTGAACAAGGCTATGGAAGAGGCTGAAAAGTTATACATCGAACGCAACCAGGCGATGAACAAAGCGGATTTCGACAAGCAGATGAATTTCACATTTGCCAACGGTTGGGAGACGGCGGTTGAGCCGGTTATCCCGTATCTTCCGAGCTGGAAACGCAATCTCGCGGCGGGTGGATTTTTCAGCCTGATCGCTGCGGTGCTGAGTGTGATCCTGCTGGACAAATTGGACGACACGATCCGCACGCCGAAAGATTTGCAGCGCAAGCAGGGATTGAATTCGCTGGGCATGATTCCGGCGAGTGACACGGTTCTGGACGATCAACGGGCCTACACGTTGGTGCAGCACAGCAGCTTCTCGCTGGTGTCAGAAGCGCTGCGCAATTTGCATATAGGATTGGAAGTGAAATACAGTGCGCACCGGACGGGGCAGCCGTTGGTGATCACGGTGACAAGTGCTTTGGCGAACGAAGGCAAGAGCATGGTCTCATCGAATCTGGCGCTTCTGTTTGCGGGGCTGGGGCGCAAGGTGTTGATCGTGGATGCGGATTTGCGCAAGCGATCTTTGAGCCGGGCGTACAAAGCGGACGGAAAAAGTGGGCTGCGCGACATCATTCATGGGATGCCGTTTGCGCTGTCGATGACGGTGCCGGGAGCGGTACCGGGGTTCTTCTTATTGCCTGCGGGATTGGCGAAGCCGGACGCGACGGACACGATGCAGCCGGAGAGTTTTGAACGCGCATTGGCGCAGATGAAACCGGGATTTGACGTGATCATTTTCGATACGCCGCCGGTGCTGCCGATGGCTGATGCGTGCATCATGGGGCAGATGTCGGACGTGACGATTCTGGTCGTGCGCAGCCGCCGCACTTCGTTGCGGCAGGTAGAGGCAGCGGTGTCTAATTTGACGACAGCGAACGTGAAGGAAATTGGTTGCATCGTCAATGGTGTGGACAATGGCGACGCCTCGT
>JBAXUS010000083.1:0-25787 GCA_037129555.1 Planctomycetota bacterium | reverse complement strand
TGGTCCGGGATCGTCCTGCGCCGCAATTCCATAGTGGCCACCAAGTGCGCATTCCAGTGGGGCACCTCACCGCAGAAGGATGGAAAAGCCTACTTCGCCCGCGACTGCCTCATGACCGGCAACCTGATCTTCTGCCGGGACTGGGACAATCACGGCGGCTTGGCCAGCCAGAAGGGCATGGAGTTCCCGGTCGCCAAGGACAACCTCTGCATCGGTCCGCACCTTGATCGCGCTCGCAGGATTCCGGCCGATGTCCCCGCTTCACGCAACGCGACGCCGTTCCTGCGCCCCGAGACGTTGCGTTTCGAGGGGCTGCCGCCGACCTTGCCCGCCTTGGACGCCGAAGGGGAGTACGGCGAGGAGCAGGAGATCCCCCGCGTCAGCTTCGCCATCGACGAGATCTACGCGCAGGCCGCCCTCAGCGAGAGCGGCCTGTCGGGGGATGCCTACAAGGACCTCGCCAGCAAGGTCGGGGCCGTGCCTCCGGGCACGACCTGGAAGTTCGCACGACCGGGGCCGGTCTGGGCGGTCGGACCGCTGGCGCTCTTTCACCCGCCGCTGCCGCCCTCGCTCGATCCCTGGTGGGTCGGGTTCGCTGATCAGCCGAGCACCACCAGGACGGTAAAGTTCAAGCCCTGGCGCGGTAAGTCCTGGGACGATTGCCAGTCGCTGATCGAGAACGCCGCCACCGTCACCGCCAGCAGCGCCGAGCGTCTTGCAGAACTGGTAGTGGACTGCTTCGAATCGACGCGGTGGCAGGCGGTCGCCAACGAGACCGCAGGTACCGCTTGGTTGGAACTCGACTTGGGTCGGGCCAGGTCCTTCAACTTTATCGAATTGGCCCAGGTCTCGGATAGTGGCAACATTGCGGTTCAGGTGCAGCGCGGCGAGACTTGGGAGACGATCCACACCTTCACCCCGCCGATGACCCCGGCGAAGTCCGGCAAGTCGGAGAACTTCAGCAGTCGCGTACCACAAACCGAGGCACGCCGCGTTCGACTCCTGGTGACTACCCTGCCGAAACTGGGTTGCCAGATCGGCGAAGTTTGGTTGCGTTTGGAGAAACCACAGACGGCGCAGGTGGTAGCCGAGTCCTCCGTTAAACCGGCCGCGATTTTTGGCAGCAGTATGGTGCTGCAACGTGACATCCCGGCACCGGTCTGGGGCACGGCCAAGCCCGGCGACACGGTCACGGTGGAATTCGCCGGGCAGAAGAAGACTACAACCTGCGATGCGGCAGGTGCCTGGAAAGTGGTCCTTGACCCGCTGACCGCCTCGGCTGAGCCGCGCACTCTAACTCTTACGGCATCGTCGGGCGGCGTACCGGCCACGCTGGAAGATGTCCTGGTCGGGGATGTCTGGCTGGGCAACTGGTATAGCACCACCGTCGGCCAGCATCTGGAGCACGACAAGAACCTGGACGCGGTGGCGGCGACGACCACCCCCTTCCTGCGGACGCGGATTATCCTCGCTGGCCAGGACACACACTGGCAGCGGGCTGAACCAGCCGCCAACGTACATTCCTCGGCCTTCCTGTTGCCCTTCGCACTCGCGCTGCAGAAGGGGTCCAAGGTGCCGATCGGGATGGTCGAGGTCAGCGCTTTCACGCCGAGTGCCTCGGCATGGCTCTCCACGCAGGCCTTCCTCGACGATGCGACCTGTCAGGAACGTGTCGCGAAAATAACGGCAGCGTTCGATGAGGCCAAAGCGTTGGCGACGTACCAAGTGGCAATGGCCGCTTGGGAATCAGCCAAAAAGCAGTTGCAACCCGGCCAAAAACCGCCGCCAGCGCCGCGCAAGCCGGTCAACCCGGGTACCGTGAAGCGGAATCTGGTCGGCAAGTACCAGCAACTCATCAAGCCGCTGCAGCCCATGGCAATTCGCGGCGCGATCTGGGACTTCGGCATCAACAGCGGCATCGACGGGATTGATATTGATGTCCTGGCCGGGGCGATGATCCGCGGCTGGCGCAAGGAATGGGGGCAGGACATCGCCTTCCTCTACATGCCGAAGCCCGACGGCGGGGGCTGCGCTTGGGATCCCAAGGATCCCGTCACGTACATGGCCGATAAGTTCTCTCCGCTGCCGGCCGCCGTGCCCGATTCGGCGAATGCACTCGAACGCGAAACGTACCTCCGCATCCGCGACGTCGCGAACTCGGCCATGGTGACGACCAGCGATCTCGGCGCCGGTCCGGCACTGCAACCGGCCAACCCGTACAACAAGACCGGCTACGGCGCCCGGGCAGCTCGGGTGGCTCTGAGCGCGTTCTACGGGGCGAAATCCGAAATCTATGGACCGGTCTACGCCTCGCATGCCATTGAGGGCAACAAGATCCGGATCAAATTCTCTCATGTTGGCCAAGGGATGGCCTTCCAGCCCACAGACAAGCCGCAGGGCTTCGCCGTCGCCGGGGCGGATAAGCAATTCCATTGGGCCACAGCAGTCATCGATGGTGACTCGGTGGTGGTGAGCTGTGAAAAAGTAGCCACCCCAATCGCCGTTCGGTACGCTTGGGCGAGCAAGCATCCGTGGGCGAATCTGTTCAACAAGGACGGTCTGCCGGCGCTGGAATTCCGCACGGACAACTGGACTGCTGGAGACAAGCCATGAAATTACCCATGAAACAACTTGCCATCCTGATCGCCCTCTCGACCGCGTTGACGCTGCCAGTGCTGTCCGCAACTGAACTGAAACCCCGCGACTTAACGCCCGTCACGTGGTTCGATGCGCCCCTGCATCCCGCTGTGGACATCGTTCGAGACGGCAAAGCGTGCGCAGTGATTTATGTGGCGGATCCAAAATTCCGCGAGAAAGTGGATCCGAAGAAAGCGCGCAATGCCATGCCGTACATTTTGAAGCAGCAGGTTGACGAACTCATCGAAGTCATTCGCCTCAGCACCGGAGCCACGCTTACACTTGCCGACCAGCCGCCCACCGCAGATCAACCCGCGATCGTGATCAGTGATTGTGATGAATCGCGCAAAGCCGGGATCGACGCGGCAGCGATTCCGATCGAAGGCTTCGTCATCAAGACCGCTGCCAATCGTGTGTTCCTCGTTGGCAGCACACATGCCGTTCCGGCGGGAAGCGACCGCTGGTCACCGTGGTCCAACGATGGCACCGCATGGGCGGTCTCGGATTTTCTTGAACGATTTACGGGAGTGCGATGGTACTGGCCAGCGGACGTTGGCGGGCGCAGCATCGTCGCGACGACCTCCCTCGCTGTTCCCCCGGTTCATTACTCGGATCATCCCGTCTTTCGCACCCGGCTATTTCATCCGTCTAGCGGTTGGAAGCTTCCCACAAATGCACGCTGGTTTGACAAAGAGCCGACGCAGTTCGCCCCCGGTGCTATTCCAGAAGGCATCACGTCGGTGAATATGGCGTCGTACCTTCCGTTGGTGCGAAGCGGCAACAGCTGGCCGTATCTCGTAAAGGTTCACGAGCCGCAAAAACTGTGGAAGCAATGGGAGAGCAAGTGGTCTAAAAATCCCGAACTGATGGAAATGTTCCAACTGAAAAAAGACGGCACGCGCTATATGAGCATGCTCTGTTACAGCTCGCCGAAGACGCTGGAGTACCTGTTGCAAGGTTGCTCCGACACATGGGATCACGGGAAACCCGCATCATGGGTCACGTCCACGTGCGTGACGGTTTCTCCCGGCGACTATCCGATTGATTGTCAATGCGCAGCTTGCAAAGAGACGATGGCCAAGGGCGGTGGGTCGCTTGTGCTGGGGCAATTCGTCAAGAAAATGTGCGAAGCGGTGAAGCAGCGTTGGCCCGACAAGAAGGTCATCTTCCTGCCGTATTACAATTATCAGAAGTGCCCCAAAGAGATCGAATTCCCGGACAATCTCGAAGTCATGGTCTGCACGACCGGCGGCCCGATGGCATTGATGATCCAACCCGACCGTCGGAAAGGAACGGAGGCCAACCTTCATGCCTGGCACACCAAAGTTGGTCACCCGATGTCGAA
Source organism: Planctomycetota bacterium (assembly GCA_037129555.1). Taxonomy (GTDB): domain Bacteria; phylum Planctomycetota; class SZUA-567; order H5-PLA8; family H5-PLA8; genus JANXLS01. Next base: position 21,805 of record JBAXUS010000083.1, on the reverse strand, counting down.
TTGGGACTACTCCGACCGCGGCAGCGGCTGGACGTTCGGCCCGGTCCAATACCCGCATCTTGTTCGCGACTTCTATCAAGCCAATCAATCCTATCTCGTGGGCACCTATATCAACGGCGGTATGATGAGCGATTGGACAACATCCCAGCCGACGCTGTACGTGTGGATGAAAGTCCTCTGGAATCCCGCGCTGGACGTGGACGCCACGCTCGACGAAATGTGTCGCCGCCTCTATGGCAAAGCCGCCCCCACCGCGCGCGAACTCATCACGTTGCAGTGCGCCCGCTGGCAAACTCTAACAGGCGGCTTGGGCGATAATGGTCGCTTCTCTCCCAAGACGTTCCAGAGAATATGGCCGCCCGATGTTGTGGCCAAAATGAAAGCATTACGCGACAAGGCGCTGTCTGAATTAACCGACGATCCCGCCGCCAAGCAACGCTTTTTGTTTTGGACGTGGACCTTTGACGCATTTGTCAAAGAAGCGGAAGAGACCCGCGACAAGTAGTTGATAGCGGAGAATTGTGGTGCAAGAAACGGTTGTCAGCATGGTGCTAATTGCATTGCTGTGTAGTTTGGCGAGTTAGATCAAACGTTGTAGATCAGTGGGTGAAGCTTTGAATGGCAAATTCCGAAGCAGCCTTTAAAAATGGAATAGTGTGGACGCATGCGAATCCATGCCGAACGAGCGAAATTCCCACTGCCAAGGAACCGCAACGTGAATCTTAGATAGTGTCATAAGTCTAAATAAATAGGATAGTCGAGTAGGGCGAGGGAGCAGCAGTACCCCCACGAGGTCCGGGGTTCGAGTCCCTGTGCAGGCCTTCCCATCCGCTCCATGAAAAAGAGAGATACATGCCCCCCTCACACTCCTCGCCGCCCTACTGTTGGTGCCGCTCGCCGCGGTGGTATGTCGGCAAGACCGAGCGTGTGGCCGAGCAGAACAAAGGCGGCGTTTGCCATGTCGTGTGGATGTTGACGCTTGCACCGCTCGTTGATCCGAAGTCGAAGTTGGAAGCGCTTCCCGACGGGAGCGTCGAAGGCAAAGCTGCGCACGGTCTAAAGGTCAGCGGCACCATTGAGCCACCCATGAATGTATTCTTGGATGCCGCGACCTATGACCTCGTCAAGGTCGAGTGGAAGAGCGAGCCGTTTTTTTTCTGTGTGCCAACGGAAGTGGACGGCACGCGCGTGCCGTCCCAAGTGTATGTTGATCGGCAAGGCAGGCAAGGAGCGCATGAGGACCGAGTTGAAGAAGATCTAACGTTTGGAGGCACTAACAGTTGACTTGCCGAAGTCAGGGTCGAAATAGCGAGTTCGAGTTTGAATTTAACAAATAGACCATTTTGGGATACTTTACATGAAACACACGCTCATTGTCCTCACCGCCATTCTATTGACATCACTCACCGCGTTGCAGGCCGCTGTGCCTGATCTTTCGAAGATCACCTCAAAGGCCGACCTCGATGCTGTCATCGCCGCCACGACCGATGCCACTCTGAAGCAGGCGCTCACCGACCACGCCGCAGCCATTTTGGTCGCTGCGGAGCAGCACCCGCACGTCGAGGCCGTCATCCGCACCATCGAGAGCGCGCCGGGCTCGTTCACGAAGATCAGCACCACGCCCGAGGCGCTAAAGAAAGCCGCTGGCGGTGACATTGCGATCTTTGACACGCTCTCACTCGTCAGCACCAACATCATGGGCGGCAAAGCGCACGATCATCGCAAGGAGAAAGACGACCCCTACAACGCATCCTTTATCGAGCACCTCGGACATATACTCTCGCTGGAGTCGGTCAGGCTGGAGGCATCGGGAATCCAGGACGACTGGGTGGCTCCGCTGCTCAAGCTCAAGAAGTTGAAGAGCTTGAGCGTGAGCGGCTTTGGCAAATTGGGCGATGCCAGCCTGGCTCAGCTCCAGCAACTCACCGAGTGTCCTGATCTCACCAACCTCGAGCTGGCCTATTTGGGCAAGGCCACCGACTCGGGCTGGGAAAAGCTCGCGGGCCTTAAAAACCTGGAGTCGTTCACGCCACGAGGCGCCGGGTATCCAGGTCACTTCTTCGCGAAGTTCGATGGCTGGACAAAGCTCAAGCGGATCAACTTCCACAGCAACGGCCTTGATGACGAAGGCCTCGGCCACGTGTGTGAAAAGTTTCCGAATCTCGAGTTTATCAAGCTCTGGCATTCCAAGCAGCTCACCGATGCCGCTGCGGAGCACTTCAAGAAGCTCAAGCACCTCACAGGCATCGAGATCAGTTGTGCGAAGGCCACCTCCGGCCTGGTCAAGCACCTGCGCGAGTTGCCACTGGAATATGTGGCGCTCGAATACGGCGTGAACACTCCGGCATCGGACGCCATCGACACGCTCAAAGCCATCCCCACGCTGCGTCGTCTCTCGCTGGACGCTACCAAGTTCACCGATACCGACCTCGCCACCCTCGCCGGCGCGATACAGGTCCGAGAACTTTCCCTCTCAGGCCTCGACCTGCCCGACACCCGCCTGCAACAATTGCAAAAGTTTGCTCATCTCAAGTCCCTCACGCTCGTCCGCTATGGCAAAGGCTACCCCGACGAAACGCAGGCCAACTTGAAGGCCCTGCTGCCCAAGGTGGACGTGAAGTTTGTGAAGTAACCAAAGGAGAAAAAATGATCCACGTCATTGCTACAATTGAACTCGCGCCAGGCACGCGCGAAACATTCCTGACCGAGTTTCGGAAAATCATTTCCGACGTCCGCGCAGAGAAGGGCTGCATCGAATACGGCCCCGCTGTAGACGCACAAACTGATCTTTCCAATCAAGCCAAGGTCGGTCCCGACAAAGTCGTCGTCGTGGAGAAGTGGGACGACCTCGCCGCTCTCAAGGCGCACTCGGTTTCGCCGCACATGCAAGCGTATCGCGTCAATGTCAAAGACTACGTGCGCGGCGCACATTTGCTGGTGCTCGACCCCGCCGGTTAAGTCGATCACGAGAGATTGTAGAGGCTAATTCTTCGGGCGCTCAGTGTAACGTTCCACACGAAAATTGGAGAACAATACGAACATGAAACACATTCTCATCTGCCTCGTCCTCCTGCTGCTCGCGCCGCTGGGGCTTTTGCCGAACGCCTCTGCCGCCGAGCCGAAGACGCCGTATGCGTGGCCTTTTACGACAGAGAACGGGTTGTTTCATATGTGGCTGCCGAAGGACACCGCGGCGATCAAAGGACTGCTGGTGTTCCCCTATCACGGAACGGGGGAGCAATGGTCCGAAAGTCCGGAGGTGCAGGATCTGGCAAAAGAATTGAGCTGTGGGATTGTGGCGTTCGACCAGTTGGGCAAACTGCCGGACGGGACGCAGTTGGGGTTCCCCGGCAACCAGACGTCGCCCGATACGCGGCTCCTGGACACATTCGCGGAGTTGGCAAAGCTGAGCGGGCACCGGGAAGTCGTGAACGCGCCGCTGTGTCTGTTCGGGCATTCCAACGCAACGGCGTTTGTCAGCGGATTCGGCGGCAAGCATCCGGAACGGGTCTTCGCCTGGGTCGCGTTCAAGTCGGCGTTCGGCAAGCAGTTTTCGGAGCCAGCGATCTACTCGATCCCGGGACTCGTTCTCAGCGGTGAGAACGATACCTCTTACTTCCAGGACCAGTTGGCGACGGTGAAGAAGCTGCGCAAGGAGAACCACGCGCGGATGCACATGATCGTCGAGCCGGGCGGCGGGCATTGGGGAGAGGGACCTCGAGGAACCAAGACGCTGCCGATCGTGATGGCGTTCATTCGGGCGGCGTATCACTTGCGAGTGCCGGCTGATGCCGACCCGAGCAAGGGAGCGCCCAAGCTGCTCGAAGCCGCGGAAGAAAAGGGCTGGCTGGGGAAGAACTTGGACGGAGCGCGCGTGCGGGACGACAAGTTCCGATGGTCTTGGGAGACGCCGGTGGTTGTCGGGCAATTGCTGGAGATCGCGCCGTATGCGCAGTTTACTGGAGACACGAATGAGGCGTCGTGGCTGCCGACAGAAGAGTATGCTCGGAAGTGGCAGGAATTCTGCCATACCGGGAGCCTGACACGACCGGACGAACCTTTTCACGTCTATGCGCCGAGCTCCTCTGGAGCCAAACTCCTGATCGTCGAGGCGAAACCGACCCCCAGCGGCGTGGACTTGAAACTCGCCGGAGAAATGAAAATCGGCGTGTCTGCCTTCACCATCGCAAAGCACCGCACCAAGCCCGTGCTCTACGTTTCGGGCTCCTCCAAGGTGGATGGGGCACCCAACGGCGCCGTGATCACACTGGATGCGAGTGGCGGCTATCAGAAGCACGTGGAGATCGTGCTCGACCACTCCTACGCCTACCTGAGCCTTGACCGCACGAATCGCTTTCTCCTCGGCGCCGATTACGGAAAAGGCTTCGTTGATGTCTACGCTCTGGATGAATCCGGCACACCGGGCAAACGGGTGACGGCACTGAACGAAGGAAGGAGCACGGCACATTGCATCCTCACGACGCCAGACAACAAGTTCGTCTATGTGTCTTATGTGAAGGAGAACAATGCTCTCTATCAATACCGTTTCGATGCCGCATCAGGCAAGATGACCGCACTGGAACCGAAGAACGCCAATCCTCCTGAAGGGACCGGGCCGCGCCACATGGCCTATCATCCAACCAAGCCGGTCGTTTACTTCAGCAACGAACAACATTTGGGCGTGTCAGCCTACGACATCGACAAAACCGGGGCGCTGAAGTTGCGCCAAATCTGCGATGCCGTAGACAAGGACACGCCGAAGGATGGCGTGAGTTCCTCGGACATCGCGATCACACCGGATGGGCGTTTTTTGTTTGCGGGTATTCGCGGACATAGCCGGCCCTTCGACTGGATCAGCCGCTACCGTTTGAAGGACGATGGCGGACTGGAGTTTCTCGGCCTGACTCCAGCGGACAAAATCCCCTGGGGCTTCGCCCTGTCACCCGATGGACGCTTCCTGATGGTCGCTGCATCTGAAGGAGCCACCTTGAAGGCCTACCGGATCAGTGAAAGCGGAGAGCTGAAAGAAGCAGGCAGCATCGCATGGGACAAGAACATCATGTCCATCGTCACACGCTAAGAAACACATGACTACGAACACTCCTTGCTCATTCATCCAACCATCCCACTCATGAGGCCCATTATGAAACCAATCATCCTTACCATTCTCGCCCTGTATTTCGCTGCCAGCTCCGTCCTCGCCCTCGACCCACATGTTGAAGCCGTCATCCGCATCGTCGAAGCCGCTAAAGGAAAAGTCCAAAAGACCGAGGACGGCCAAAGCCTCAAGCTCGTGGATCTCGCGGTGCCAGGCGCAGGTCCGCACGACCATCGCAAGGAAGATCCCTTTGACGCGGCCTTCTTCGAGCACATTGGCCACATCACCACACTCGAGTCGCTGAACATCATCTCCACGAAGTTCAACGACGAGTGGATGCCGCACATCGCGAAGCTCACTCATCTCAAGACCCTGCGCTTTACCAACAACGGCAAGCTCACGGATGCGGGCATGGTGCAACTCGCCGGTGTGATGAAGGGCCTGGAAAGCTTCGCCTTCGTAGGCACCGCTATCACTGGCCGCGCCTATGCCCAGTTTGACGTTTTAACGAAGCTGGTGAAAGTGACCCACCGCGGCAACAGCATCGATGATGAAGGTTTGAAGGAGCTGTGCGATCATCTGCCGAACTTGGAATACATCAGCCTCGCGCACTCTAAGTTCACCGACGCCGCAGCACCGAACCTCGCGAAGCTCACCAAACTGAAAGGCCTCGACATCGGCTCGTCGAAAGCCACGCCCGAGGCGCTGGTCCATATTGCGAAACTGCCGCTGGAGTTTTTGGAGCTCGGTGACAACTTCGGAACGGCGGCATCTATCCCGGTGATCAAAGGCATTGCCACGCTGCGCCGCGTCACGATGACCAACGTGTCGAAGATGACGGATGCGGATTTGAAGACGATCGCAGGTCTGACGCAACTCGAAAGCCTCGAACTCGACGACGTCCCGTTTCCTGACGACCGACTGCCCGTGCTCAAGGACTTCGCCTTCCTTAAAGTCCTGAAACTCGTCGACCGCAAGAATGGCTACCCCGCCGAAACACAGGCCAAAATCAAAGCCCTGCTGCCAAAGGTCGAAGTGAAGTTCACCCCATGATCCGCGACGATGGTTCCTGGTTCTCCGGCTCAGCTTTCTCATCCACGATTCCCTCCCGGTTCTAAACAGGTCGTCGCTGAATAGAAACGCAATGTGATCACGGTAAGCGTTGAAAGAATGCCGCCGCCTGCACTGCGAACGATGCGATGCTCCTAGCGGATGAATGTCTCACCACATCACCCGATCCCCAACGGGCCTTTGCTATCCACGAAGGTTTTCACTGGCACACCGGCGGCTTGGAGCATCATCACGTATAGATTGGCCAGCGGTTCCTGTTTGAACTCGACGTGCTCGCCGAGTTTGAGACGGCCGCCGGCGTGACCGGCGATGAGATTTGCGAGGTCGGTGGATTCGTGCCAGGTGCCCATGCCGCCGCCGAAGTGGACAAGCGAGTTATCGAGCAAGGTGGTGCCGTCCACTTCCTTGATGGCTTTCATCTTTTCGAGGAAATACGCCACATGGCCGATGCGGAACCGATCCAGTTTCGCCATTCCGATCTGTCCGCCCGGCTCGCTGATTTTGTGAGTGTAGCCGTGGTAGGAGTCGTTGAGCTTCTCTTCCTTATAGACGTCGCCCATGTGCCCGAGGATCGCGGTGGCGACTCGGGTCTGGTCCGTCTGCAATGCGAGTACGAGCATGTCCAGGATGAGGCGAATCCTCGGGCCGAAGTTGCCCGCAGCCTCTCCAGTGTTGCCCAGACTCAGGCTCTGCCCAGCACCGGAGATGACCTTTGGCGGCTTCGTGCCAGGAGGAATGGGCGGCAGCGGCACCGCGTCCCATTTGCGGGATTGCTCGGCGCGGACTTCGATCTCGCGGAGTTGCGTGAGGTATTCGTCGAGCCGCTCGCGGTCACCGGTGCCGACACTGCCTTTTAACTTCTCGGTCTGCGCCAAGACACTGTCCAGGACGCTTTTCTTTTGGAGGAAACGGGTTTCCGCCATCGCCTTGTCCGCGGCGCTGGGGCCGGTGAAGAGGCGGTTGAAGATCTCGGTTGGATTCCAGTCCGCCGGTATGGGCGAGCCAGTGTCGGTATAATTGATCGTCATGTTTCGATCTTGGGACAGAGCCAGTGAGGGGATGCGCGTGTCTTGGCCGAGGTGCCGCGCGGCGACTTGATCGATGGAGACGCCATTGCGGCTGGCGACACCAGGGATGCGGAACAGATCGACAGCGGTGAGATGGCACATGGGATCCTGCCCATGTCTCACCACCGTGCCGCGAGTGAAGGCTCCAGCGTGGAGCAATCCGCTGAGGATGCTGACATCGTCCTTGAAAGGCAGCAGCGGTTCCAACGTGGAGAGCGGCTTGAGTTCCGCGGCGATCTTGTAGTTGCTCATGACTGTCGCGCTTGCGGGAAGTTCCTTCGACTCATGCCAGGCACGACCGGTCAGGGCGGGCTTATAAGTGGGCATGAACATGCCGCTGCCCGCGTAAAGCCAGACGAGGCGGACCGGCGGCTTTACGGTGGCGGCGAGCAGTCTGGAGGGCAGCATGCTTTCGAGGAATGGCAGCGAAATGAGCGAGCCTATGCTGCGCAGGGCGTGACGGCGGGTGATGGGCTTTTTCATGGAGAGCCTTTCTGGTTACGGTCTGGCTTAATGGGTCTGGAACATTTTGCTCTGCACTAATGCGAGCAGGAGTGTCTGAAATCGGAAGTTATCCTGCATCGCGGCGTCCTGGATTTTCTTGATCTCCGTATCGTCTGTAAGCATGTTTTTACGTCCCATGGCGTAGGTGGCGAGCTTTTCGGTGAATCCGCGCGCGAAGCGCTCCTTGTTGGCGACGAGGTATTGCTTGAGCGCTTCCACGCCCTGACCTTCGACGCCGCCCATGCTAAAGGACAGGTCAATTGGGAAAGTGGGCAGGGGGTCATACTGCTTGAGCTTCAGCTTCGCGCGGACGGCTTCGAGCGTGGAGGTGGGATTGGCGGGATCGATCCACGGCGGTTCCGTGTCGCGCCACTCGCCGATGGTGTCGTAATTCTCCAGTGCGACGCCCAGTGGGTCGATGCGTTGATGGCAGCCGGCGCAATTGGGAGCGTTGCGATGGAGCTTGATCTTTTCCACCGCCGTTGTGCCTTCGCTCGTAGGAGGCAGGACGCCGTTCACGTTCGGTGGCGGCGGGGGTGGCGTGCGGTTGAAGATTTTCTCCAGAATCCAGACGCCGCGTCGCACAGCGGAGGTTCGGGTGTTCTCGCTTGTCAGCGCGAGGACTCCGGCCATGCCCACCAGGCCTCCGCGACGTTTGTCGGGCAGCGTCACTTTGCGCATGTCGCCGCCAGATATAGGATCGAAGCCATCGCGCTTCATGGGGAAAATCGACCACAGCGACGGCAGGTGGTAGAAGTCCGCGAGGCGGTCGTTGATGAACGCATAATTCGCGTCGAGCAGATCGTAGAGAGATGCGTTTTCTTGGAGTAAATAACCGAGCATCGCGCGCGGCTCGGCGGCCATTTCCTGGGAGAGTATCCCCTGTTTATCGAAGCGCCTGAAGAGCGATATCTCGGGCATGATCGTCGAGAGCTTCGCCAGGCCGAGCCATTCCTGCGTGAAGCGATCGAGGAAGGCCGCACTTCGCGGATCGGCGAGCATCCGCTTGGTCTGCGCGGCAAGCGCCGGGCGGAGTTGGCCTTCGGTTGCGAGTTTCGCCAGCTCGGCATCCGGCGGCGCGCTCCACAGGAAATAGGCGAGGCGCGTGGCCAGTTCGGGATCGGTGAGCGGGCGGCCCACGGGGCCAGGCTCCACGATGAACAGGAAATGCGGCGAGATAAGCGCCTGCTGGATGCCCAGACGCAGTGCCTCTGGAAAGCGGCGTTCGATTGGCGGCGGAGTCGGTTTGGCATCCGCAAGCGCCTTTTCCGACTGTTCCACAAACGCGGCGAATTCGGCGATGTCATTCTCGGTGGCCGGCCGCCGGTAGAGTTTGGGCAGCAGCCATTGCGCGATCCGCTTTGCGTCCTTGGCCACAATGGCCGCAGCATTTTCGCGCTGGAATCGCGAGAGCGGCCAGCCGTCGGGATAGAGCGGGCCTTCTAGTTCGAGATAGAAATCGTCGAAGTAGGGAAACGGATACGGTGTGGCGGGGTCTGCTTTGACCTGCGGCTCCCACACATAGCGGAGATAGTTCCAGACCTCCTTTCGGTTGTGTGCTTCTTTGTCTGACCATTCCGGCAGGCGCAACCCTTGACCGCGCAAGTCATTGTTGTCCGGGAAGCCGTTCACCCAGCGGAAATCAACCTTCAGTCTGCCGCTCAGATCCATGACGTGGAACTCCTGCTTCATCGGCACGCCCTCCTGGATCGGGACGTCACCTTGATACACTCGCACGTCGTTCACGAGGTATTGGAAGTTCGGGATGTAGGTGGGGCGGCCCGCGAGGTTCTTCGGCGTCGCATGCAGACGCACCGAGTAGGTCCCTGCGGGCGTATTGCCACCGTCGACGAACAAGTGATCTCCGACCCACCCCACTTTGTTGACCGCACCGCCGGGATCGTGCCCCCTGATATCGGTCGCGTAGTCGGCTGGCTTGGCCTTGCCACGCGGAGTGGATGCGTGAGTGAAGACACGCCGTTTCGAGGCAGGTTGCTGCCCCTCCACAACCGCGAAATGGGCCACCTTGCGTCCCGCACTGAGATACTGCTCGATCAGCACGGTGGAAAGATTGAGCGCCTCGCCGATATTCGTGAAGCCCTCGAACGCATCGTCCGGCGGAAAGTCTGCGGCCGGCTTGATGCCCGGTATTCCGAACACCTCCTGGATGCTGCGATTGTATTCATCGCTGTTGAGCCGGCGCATCGGTCGGGGACGCTGGGTGGCTGCGAAAGCCTCATACGCCTCGATCTGGGACCGCAGCCAGTTCTCGCTCTGCTGATACTCCGCCTCGGTCGGCCGCTCCTTGCGTTTCTTGGGTGGCATGTCGCGGGAGACAATCCGTTCCAACACACTCAACCACGCTGCGGGATTCTTTTCGACCGAGGGGCTCTTTAAAAGATCCTCCATGTCGAAGCCGCCCTTCTGCTCGTCTTTGTCGTGGCACGTGATGCAGTGCTTCTCGGCAAAGGGAGTGAGAGCCTTGACGGGAGCCAGCGGTGCCTTCGCCTCTGCGCCGAGGCTGATCGTAGTCAGGGTGATGAGAACCGAGCTCAGGACATAGGCGAGGGCGAGGGTGGATTTCATCTTGAAGCCTGTGAGGGAGTCGTGACCGGGTATCGCGTATCCAAGACCGGCAGTTGGCACTTTGCCGAATAGTATTGAGTGCCACCCGCCCATTTATTCGATGTTTCGAACAAGAGAACGCGTTTTCCAGACGGAAACAAGTCTAATTCAATCTGGAAAACACACATCCCAGACTGAAAACTACATATTCCAGACAGACAGAAGCGCTTTTCAGATTGTTGTGTGCGCATTCCAGATTGTCGAGATCCGTTTCCAGTCTGCGAAACTCCGGGACAGACGTTACATTCTTTTCACGTTCGAATCAATGTTAATTCTGTCTCGGAGTTTCAACGCGTTTCCCTACGGCACCATCTTGCTCGCCTCATCGCTCCAAGGCCCGGGGCCCAGCGGGCCGTTGGCTCGGACTCGGACTCGGACTCGGACGTAGTGGCGTACACCGCTCGGGAGGTCGTGGATGATGCAGTGGCTTTGGGAGGAGGATAGTTTGGTGAGCCATTGGGCGGGCTTCGTTGGGTCGGTGTTGACTTGGACTTCGAAATTGTCGGCTCCGACGGCGGGGCGGTTGGCGCGGCATACTTTTTTTCCATGAACACTACCTCGCTGTCAATTGCGCGAAACAGAAAGGACTCACGTCCCTGAACAAAAGATCAACCCTTCGTCAGGACTCGCGTGTATACATCGTCAACATCGACTTCGAATCGATTCAGTTTCAGAAAATTGAAAGAGTGCTAACCGATCAATGACACACACGCTCACACGCTTCGCCACTCTTCTCGTGGCACTGGTGGCCAGATTGTACGCCGCCGATAGCACTGGCACCATGCTGGCCGACAGCACATTTTTCGAATCGAAGATCCGGCCACTTCTCGTCGAAAAATGTTTCCAATGCCATTCCGAGCAGTCGAAAAAGCATAAAGGCGGCTTGAGCGTTGACAGCGTTGCGGCACTCTTAAAAGGTGGCGAGAGCGGTGCCGCGCTCGTTCCTGGAAAGCCGGAGCAGAGCAAAATCGTTGAGGCTATCACGTATAAAAACGCCGATTTGCAGATGCCGCCCAAGGGCAAACTTTCCGACGTTCAAATCGCAGATTTGACAGAGTGGGTCAAGCGCGGTGCACCGTGGCCCAATGCGTCGACCGTGTCGGCTCCAACTGCGTCCGCTCTGCCCCCGCTGGATCTCGAAAAGAAAAAGCGCATGGCCGAGCATTGGGCTTGGCAGCCCGTCAAATCTCAGACGCCTCCGACGATCAAAAATGCATTGTGGCCGATCAATTCAATCGACGCGTTCATTCTCGCAAAGCTCGAGGAGAAAAATCTGGTGCCCGCGCCACCCGCTGATAAACGCACACTGATTCGCCGCGCAACGTTTGACCTCACCGGATTGCCGCCCAGCGTTGAGGACGTCGATGCGTTTTTGAAGGACACATCGCCAGGGGCCTATGCGAAACTCATCGACCGCTTGTTGGCCACTCCGCAATACGGCGAGCGCTGGGCCCGCCATTGGCTGGATATGGCGCGCTATGCTGATTCCAACGGCATGGACGAGAATCTCGCTTATGCCAACGCATATCGTTACCGCGATTATGTCGTCAACGCATTCAACAAAGATTTGCCTTACGATCAGTATGTTCGCGAACAGATCGCTGGGGATTTGATGCCGGTCACGACTGATCGCGATGAGACCTTGCGGCGTCAAACCGCGACTGCGTTTCTCGCATTGGGCCCGAAGGTCCTTGCTGAACCGGATCCGAAAAAAATGGAGATGGATATCGTTGACGAGGAACTCGATACCACGGGCCGCACGTTCATGGGTCTGACGTTGGGCTGCTGTCGCTGTCACGATCATAAGTTCGATCCGTTTCCCACGTCCGACTACTACGCAATGGCTGCGATCTTTAAAGGTACGCGCATCATGGAAGGTTTCAACAAAGTCGCGCGCTGGTACGAACGCCCGCTGGGATCGCCGGAAGAAATTGCCAAGCGCGACGCGGTGGACGCTCAGATCAAAAAGAATAAGGCGGAGATTGACGGTATCAACAAGGCGGAGAACGAACGGCTGCTCGCGTCATTTCGGAAGGATTGCGCGGCGTACATGCTTGCGGCAGCCGATGTCTTGCGCACGCCGCCCGCGCAAGACAAACCGCGTAACGCGAATGACGTCGCCACCGCAAAAAAGTTGAACGTGACGATCCTGAACAAGTGGATCGAGTATCTCAAAAAAGATGATGCCGAACGACGTGCGATATTTTCTCCGTGGAACGAATTGCGCAAACTACCGCCGAACGATTTCGTGCCGGGAGCAGCTGCCTTCGCACAACGCATCAAAGAGAACGGCGGCGACAAGAGTATAAAACTGAATCCACACGTGGCGGAGATCTTCTCGCCCATTCCTCCAGCATCGCTTGATGACCTCGCACAGCGTTACGCCCATCTCTTTGCCGACTCGCAAGTCAGCTTTCAAAAGCTAAAAGCGACGCCCGCAGGCAAGGCTGTCAAAAAGTTGCCGGACGATGCGCATGAAGCGTTGCGGCAGGTACTTGCGGATGCGAAGAACGGTCCCTTCGTCTTGCCTGAAAAAACGGAGACGTTTTATTCCGCGGAGGCTGTTTCGAAAATCAAGAGCATCCACGACGCGACCGTCGGACTCGAAAAAACACGCCCCACTTTCGGCGACGCGATGGGCGCGACGGAAGGCGAGCATTTGGCTTCTCTGCGCATTCACATTCGCGGCAATCCGCAGACGCTGGGCGAGCCGGTGCTGAAGCATTTCCCCGCGATTTTGTCGGACGCCTCGCCGTCATTGGAACCGCTCAGCGAAAAACAAAGCGGTCGGCTCGAATTCGCAAACTGGCTCACGCGCGCGAGGCATCCGCTCACAGCGCGCGTCATGGTCAATCGCCTGTGGCGTTGGCATTTCGGCAGCGGCATCGTCAACTCGCCCGACAATTTCGGCTTGCTCGGTGAAAAGCCCTCGCACCCCGAATTGCTCGATTGGCTGGCCACTGATTTCGTCAGCCACGGCTGGTCGATGAAGCATCTGCATCGCCAGATCATGTTGTCGTCGACGTATCAAATGAGCGTCACCGTCAACGAAAAGTATACGCGAATTGATCCGGAAAACCGGTTGCATTGGCGCATGAATCGGCAGCGGCTTGAGGCTGAAGTGCTGCGCGACGGCGTGCTTTCGGTCAGCGGAGAAATCGATCTGACGATGGGCGGCTCGATCCTGACAACCAAAAATCGCGATTATATCAACAACGATGCGATCCGCCCGTTGTACGACATCAAACGCCGGTCGATCTATCTTCCTGTCATGCGCAACAACGTGTACGATGTTTTTCAGGCATTCGATTTTCCCGATCCCAACATTGTCAACGGCAGCCGCGCAACGACCACTGTCGCGCCGCAAGCGCTGTTTATGTTGAATGGAAAGCTCGTGCTCGATGCGTCGCAGAAACTCGCTCAATTGCTGATGGATCGCAAGGATTTGGATGATGCGGGACGCGTGAAGTTGGCGTATGAAAAAGCATTTTCCCGGCCGCCCACACAAGTGGAAAGCGACCGCGCGCTGGACTTTGTCCGGCGTTATTCCGATGCACTTTTAAAGCTGGAAAAACCGCCCGCAGCAAACGAATTGAAAGCGCGGGCGTGGGCGGGATTTTGCCAGGTGATCTTTGCGTCGAACGAATTTGTTTACGTAGAATGAGCGGACTTGAATCGCATGAATAATCATTGGAATGAATGCGGCTGCAACCCGCCGGTGTCTCGCCGCGAAATGCTCTGGCGCTCGAGCGCCGGTTTCGCAGGCGTTGCGCTCGCTGGTTTGCTCGGTGTTAACTCAAAGGCGGAAGGCTCGGACAATCCGCTGGCCCCCAAAGCGCCACACTTTCCCGCACGGGCAAAGCGCGTCATTTTTCTCTTCATGCACGGCGGCCCGTCGCAAGTCGACACGTTCGATCCCAAGCCGTTGCTCGACCGCGACGATGGCAAACCGTTACCATTCGCCAAGCCGCGTGTACAATTCGCAGCGACTGGCAACCTGATGCGTTCGCCTTGGAAATTCAAAAAGTACGGGCAGAGCGGCATTGAAGTGAGCGAGCTTTTTCCGCACGTCGCCGAACATGTTGATGATCTCTGCGTCATCAATTCGATGCACGGATCGAACTCCGCCCACGGCGGTGCGCTGCTTAAGCTTCACACCGGCAGCGACAATTTTATCCGACCCAGCATGGGCTCGTGGATCACGTATGGCCTGGGCAGCGAGAACCAAAGTCTGCCCGGCTTCGTGACCATCTGTCCCTCGCTGGGACACGGTGGTCTTAACAATTGGAGTTCCGCGTTTCTCCCTGCGTCGTATCAAGGCACGCCGATCGGCCATTCCGGGATGCCCTCGGAGAAGGCCGCAATTTCGTTCATCAAGAACAGCGAAACCACACCGGATTTGCAACGCATGCAATTGGATCTGTTGCAGGCGATGAACGGTGAAAAAAAGGATGACGCGCTGGACGCACGAATCAAATCATTCGAACTCGCATACCGCATGCAGACCGCTGCGCCGGAATTGCAGGACATTTCGAAGGAGACTCCTGAGACGCTGAAACTTTACGGATTGGATCACGATCAAACGAAGGATTTCGGCCGCCAGTGTCTCATGGCCCGGCGCTTCGCTGAACGCGGCGTGCGCTTTGTTCAAGTCTCGCACAGTTACAAATGGGATCAGCATGGATCGCTGAGAAAAGATCACGCGAAGAACGCGCTGGAAGTCGACAAGCCCATCGCCGGCCTGCTCAAGGATCTCAAGGACCGTGGCTTGTTGCATGACACGTTGGTTTTATGGGGCGGCGAATTCGGCCGCACACCCACGCAACAAGGCGGCGACGGACGCGATCACAACCCCGATGGCTTTACGATGTGGATGGCGGGCGGCGGTGTGAAACCCGGTCACAAACACGGTGCCACCGACGATTACGGCTATTATGCGGTCCAGGACAAAGTCCACATCCATGATTTGCACGCAACGATCCTGCACTTGCTCGGACTCGACCACCTCAAGCTCACATACACATACGCAGGCCGCCCGTTCCGATTGACGGATGTCGCCGGCGACGTCGTTCACGACATCATTGCTTGATTCTGTCTGTGATCCAAATTCAACGCATCGTCAATGGAACAATACAAAGCGAGGACGGTGTTTCGAGCGAGAGAAAAAGTGCACTTGCCATTGTATAAACTTAAAGCGGTTATCCCTCTTGAAGCATCGTCACGTTATGGTCGAAAAATGAGTTAGATTTTTGGGAACTGGTTCAAGTCATGGAATATCACTGTTCGCAGAATTCATGGATGTCCTAGCGGTGGGATTTCGCGGAATTGATCAATTCTCAGGGCGTGTTGAAGACAATCGGTGTACTTGGAAGCGTCTTTCCACGTGCCTGTGGGAGGTTCATTTTTTCATTTGAAACTCGTTAAACGGCGAATCGCATGAGATGGATTGCAGGCGTTTTTTTTGGGGTGGTGCTGCTTCAAAGCGGGGCGACGTCGCTGCACGCGGCGGATGCGGCGGCAGAGTTTGGGCGCGTGATGCAACCGTTTTTGGCGCAGCATTGCGAACGCTGCCATGGCGAGAAAAAACATAAAGGGGAGTTGCGCGTGGACACGCTGGTGCGCGACTTCGCGGCTCCGTTGTCGGCGGGGCATTGGGCGGATGTGATGGAGCGGATCAGTTCCGGCGAGATGCCACCCGAGAACGAGCCGAAGCCCAAGGCGGATGAGGCCGCGCGCGTCGTGGAATGGATTGCGCAGCAATTGAAAGATGGCGAAGCATCGCGGATGGCCAAGCGCGACCGGATCACGTTTCATAAATTGACACGCGAAGAATATGCCAACACGATCGACGATTTGTTGGGTGTGAAATTCGATGTGACCGATCCGTCGGGGTTGCCTGAGGATACGCAATGGCAGGGCTTTGACCGCATCGGATCGGTGATGACGGTTGCTCCGATGAACGTCGAAAAGTATTTCGCGGCGGCTGAGACGATCTTAAATGAGGCGATGCCGCAGACGGCCACGAAGCCGTTCTCGGAACATCGCGGCTGGCAGAAATTGCGCGGGGGGAACGAGGCGCTGGCGAAGGAATTGGGGATCGTTGATAAAGTAAGAACGGTGTTGTGGCCGCACGCTAATGTTCAAGCGTCGGCGACGTTTCCTGTTGCGGGCGAGTATCGTGGGCGGATTAAACTCAGCGGCATGAGACCGCCGAAAGGGCGCGCGCCGCACGTGACGCTATACGCGCGCGGACTGGATCGGATGGTGTTTGAGACCGATGTGGATACGGCAGAAGACAAACCGGCGACGTATGAATTCACCTTTCATGTGCCTGCGGGCAATCACAATATTTATCTCACCAATGATTCGCCTGGGCCATCGATTTTGGCGACGGTGGGGCACGGCGATGGCAACCGGTTTTATACGACGATCAAGGATTCGATCTCGCATTCGACTGTCCTCGGGCGCGGGCCGTGGTCGTATAAATTGACGGACGAAGATGGCGTTCCGATGCTTCCGTTTTTGATCGTCGATTTCGTCGATTTCGAAGGCCCGCTTCAGACTGATTTTCCGTCTCTGGTGCAACAGCGTTTTGTGCCGAAGGGCGCTCAAGACGCGGCTCAAGCGCGCGCAGCGTTGGCGCCGTTTGTTGAGCGCGCATTTCGGCGACCGGTGCGGGCAGAGGAACTCGACCGTCTGGAGAAGTTGGTCGCGAGCGAATTGAAGAGCGGCGAGAAATACGAATCGGCGGTGCGCGCGGCATTGCTTTCGGTGTTGTGTTCGACGGACTTTTTGTATCTCGTAGAAGGCAGTGGCGAGAAGTTGACAACGACGATCAACGATTGGGAACTGGCGTCGCGGTTGTCGTATTTTTTATGGAGCACGACGCCGGACGTGACATTGATTGAGCTCGCCCGAGCCGGAAAGTTGCATGAGAAAGAGGTGCTGCGCGGGCAAGTCGCGCGGATGATGCGCGATCCGAAATCGCAGCGGTTCGCGTCGTCTTTCCCCTATCAGTGGCTGCAACTGAAACGCGTCGGCATGTTCGCGCCGGACAAGAAACTGTATCCGGAATACGACACCCATTTGGAGAAAAGCATGGTTGCGGAAGGCAGCGCTTTTTTTACGGAAGTGCTGCGCAAGAATTCGAGCATCCGCGACTTCATAGATTCGAATTGGGCGATGTTGAACGCGCGGCTGGCATCGCATTATGGAATTTCGGGTGTGTCGGGAAACGAGTTCACGCGCGTGGCGTTACGCCCGGAAGATCATCGCGGCGGGATTTTGTGCCAGGGCGGTGTGCTGAGTCTGACGTCCGACGGGCAGCGGCATCGTCCGGTGCATCGCGGGAAATGGGTGCTCGAAACTGTTTTCAATAAACCGCCGCCGCCGCCACCTGCCAACGTGAAGCCGATTGAGCCGACACCGTCGGGTAAACCAAAGGCGACGTTACGCATGAAACTTGATGCGCACAAGTCGGACGCGAATTGCGCGTCGTGTCACAAGAAGATCGATCCGCTGGGTCTTGCGTTCGACAACTACGACGCCATCGGGCGCTGGCGCACAGAAGAGAAGGTCAAGGATGGCGACGGAGACAATCCGAAAGTTGACGCGAGCGGAACGCTGCCGGACGGACGCGCGTTCGCGGATGCAGTCGAATTCAGGAAGCTGTTGATGGGTGACGCGCACAAATTCGCCGGGGCCTTTATCGAGAAGCTTGCGACGTATGCGTTGCGGCGACCGATGGCGCTGGATGACCGCCGCGCGCTGGCGGAGTTGTGCAATCAGAGCAAAGCGACGGACTACAAACTTGGTGACATCGTTGAAGCGTTGATTCTTTCAGATCTATTTCAACAGCGTTAACAGGGCAATTTTGGAGCAGAGACCATGAGCAATGTTCAGAACAATCGCTGGCTCTTGAACCGGCGGCATTTCCTGCGCGGGCTGGGGGCGGCCATCGCGCTGCCGTTGCTCGATTGCATGCGTCCGTTGAGTTCCACTGTTGCCGCAGAAGGTGCCGTGAAACCGCGACGCAGCGTGTTCGTGTACATTCCGAACGGCGTGAATGTGTTGACGTGGCAGATCACGAAAGCGGGGCGGGATTATGAGTTGAGCGAGCCGATGAAGTCGCTCGAACGACACCGCAGCGCGATCACGCCGATCAGTGGATTGCATCATCCCGGCGGGCTGGGCACCGCGCACGTTTGCGCCGATTTGTGGCTGACCGCCGCGAAGTTGAGCCAGGAAGGTGGCGCGTACAAGAATTATGTTTCGTGCGATCAGTTGATGGCGGAAGTGACGTCCACGCAGACGCGCTTCCCGTCGTTGGAGTTGTCGCTGCACAGCGGAACAGGGACGCCGGGCAACGTGGTGAATACGTTGTCGTGGTCGCGCGATGGAGTACCGCTGCCCGCCGAGAGCAGCCCGAAAGCGGTGTTCCAGCGTTTGTACGGCGAGGAGCCCGGCGGGGTTGATGTTCAGCGGCGGCGGCTGAATCGACGACACAGCGTTTTGGATTCGGTTTTGGATTCGGCTCGCTCACTACGCAAAGCCGTGGGGAACGATGACCGGACGAAACTCGACGAGTACCTCACGGCGGTGCGCGAAGTGGAAGTCCGGACGGAGCGCTTGGATTCGTGGTTGAATGTTCCGAAGCCGAAGATTGAGCCGGCGATTGGTGCGAAGTTCCAGCAGAATGTCTCGACCGCTCAGGCCGGTGAATACTATCGCACGATGTACGACCTCGTGGTCCTGGCGCTGCGCACGGACATGACGCGCGTGGTCTCGTATATGAGCGGGACAGAAGGTAGTGGGATTGCGATTCCGGAGATCGGCATCACGCAGATTCGTCACGAATTGTCGCATCACAACGGCGATCCGGAAGTGATGTTCCGCTTGAGCAAGAGCGACGCGTTTATCACCGAGCAGTTCTCGTATTTCCTCGACCAGCTTAAAGCAGTGAACGATGGCGGCGAGCCGATGCTGGATCGGACGATGGTGCTGTTTGGAAGTGGCATGAGTTACGGCCACAGCCATGGCAACGCGAATCTCCCGACGATTCTTGCGGGCGGGCAGGCGCTGGGATTGAAGCATGGCCAGCACATTGATTACAATCTGCCGAAGTTGGGCAAGTACGATCTCGCGAACGCGGGCGGGCATTATGGCATTTGCCACAAGCCGGTGGATGACCGCGCACATCTCAGCAATCTGCTGCTGACGATGCTGCAAAAGATGGATGTGAAAACTGAACGGTTCGGAGACAGTCTCAGCCCGATTTCGGAGTTGGTGGCATGATGAGAAACGTTTTAGTTGCGCTCGTTTTTGTTCTCTCTGGAACGATTGCGACGGCTTGGAGTGGCGAGAAAAAACCGCCGGAGCCTGTCGCCACTCGAACGTGGTTTCGCACCGATGGCGGCGATGAAAAAATTCCTTGGTACCAGACAAAAAACGGAGAGTTTCCGCCTGAAGGTTCGGCGCATTATATTGCCGGCGAATTGATTCAGATGGATTTCCTCAACCGGACAGGACAGTTGCGCCCAGACAGAATCAATGGGAAACGGGAAGACACGCCGTGCCCGTTTACGATGCTTCCGTATGGGTCGATTCGCTATCACGGCGGTCCGGCGCAATTGCGCGACATTCCGTACAACACGCATTTGCACGGCCTGTTTTATTTCGATCCGAAGGGTGGCAGGTTTCAATTCCCACAGTGCTATTTGCTGGAAGATGATTTCAGTTTTCAGGAGCGCCAACACCGGACGTGGCGGATTGATGCCATCGATTTGGAGAAAGGCAACCTCACCGTCACGGGGCAATGTTTGCCCGAGAAAAAGACCGATGAGAAGCAGCTCATTTTTAAAATCACGTCAGCGACGCGCGTCTGGAAGGGAAAGGGATTTGGCGCGCTGACGGATCTCGCGGTCGGACAATCGGTGGCCTGCAATCTGACGGTCTGCATGCTCAAAGGGCCTGGGCGGTGCACTGAAATCTGGCTTGATGAGGAGAGCCGGAAGTATACGTCAGAATTCCAAAGGGATGTGGATCGCGCGTTTCAAAAGCTGCACGGACTGCCGGGCTGGATTGACACGGTTGACAACGAAAAGGGGCAGTTCACGATCACGCTGTTCGGCGCGATTGATCCGCAACTCAAGACGGAATTTAAAGTCGATGGCCGCGTTTTTTCGTTAACGGCGGAACCCAATTTGCGAACGTGGGACCAGAACAATGTCCGTATGGGATCGAAGCTGTTGGACATTCGGACAGTACCCGCCGCGCCGGGTAGCAGCGGCGTTCAATTTTTAATCAAACCCGATGACATGCTCGAAGGCTTCCGCCCAGGACGATTCCTCCGCATCATCGCAGAGAAATGGGGCGTCGAAGAACTGCCGCCTGAAGAGAACATGAGCCGGTGAAACTGCAATACGGGAAGCGCGCCATCGGCGATCACGCGCGTTTGGGCGAAGGCAATGTCCCTCGGCAACAGAACGTCGATGAGACTACGTACGCGGACCGTCCGGCGAAAATTGTCGAGAATCCCAAGTACATATTCAAATCATTGCCATTGCTCGTGGCTAAGTCAAGACGACTGGTTGTTTGATGCTGTTGGAAATATATGTTTCAAAGGTGATCGACAAATATGGGAGCGATGTCAGCAGAAGCGCGTCGTAAATTCGAAGAAGCAGCGTGGAGTCCCGCGATGCCATGAACCGAGCAAGTACCCTCTTGCAGATCTAGTGAGATGCGCCCACTGCGGCAGCGTGATGCACGGCATTCCGAGCAGTGGTAGGCTGCGCTATACGTGTGGCACGTACAACAATACGTCGGGCGCGCAGTGCGAACACAACTGGATCGCACAGGACGAAATCTTGCTGGACGTTATTGACACGATTCTGCAATCTATTCTGCCATCGGTCGAAGATCTACGGGCACATTTGCGAGCGTTCATCGAAGAAAATCGAAACGGATCACGAAAGACTCGCGATGAAAGTGCACTTCTGGCCGAAATCGCCCTGCAGAAAGACAAAATTCAGCGCGCCTTGGAATCGGTATCGAACGCGCAGGACGAGGACGAACGAATTGGGCTACGCCGGATTTATCAAATGGAACGAAGCCGTCTTGTGGAGTTGGAGGCTCAGCATCAGGCCGTTCAGACGACATCAAGTATTGATGCGCAGAGGATAGAGTTGAGGCCGCGATTGAACAACTAAAAAATCTGCGTTGCAAATTGGACGACGCCAAAGACCGTACAGAAATCGCAGAATTTCTTCGTTCGTTGAACGTGCGCGTATGGCTGAATTTGAAAAAAGTACTTTTGGGAAAACGTACAGTTAACAGATTGGATAGAGGTGTGGTATGCGTCGGAAGCGCACCCGATCCAGACCGTCTGTCCGGTGCGAACACCGGAACAGACTCGTCATGGGTGATAAATCGGGGCGACAGG
>JBAXUS010000082.1:0-26049 GCA_037129555.1 Planctomycetota bacterium | reverse complement strand
CAATCCGGAAAAATTGTCTGCACAGGCGCGATTGATTTGTGAAGATGGCAGTAATACTCTATTTTTAAGCCTAGCCAGTATCTGGGAAATCTCCATAAAGGTGTCAATCAAAAAGATTGACCTTCGACTCCCATTGGAATCTATCGTAAAACAGCAGTACGAGAATGGTGTCCAATTGTTACCGATTAAAGTAGATCATCTTTATCGGGCTGCGTCATTACCTCATTATCATCGGGATCCGTTCGACCGATTAATAATTGCTCAAGCACAAATAGAAGACTTAACACTTATTTCAGTCGACTCCCTCATCAAAAAATACGCTGTCCGCTGGATTGATTAAATACGCCTTTAAAATTAGAGAACCTATATGCCACGTAAAATTGCGGACTTAAAATTAGCATGCGTTATTGCAGTATGCGCAATCCTTCAGTTATCTTCCTCTCGCGCCGAAGATGCCCCCGCAGGCCGACGCATTTTCTATTCCGGCCACAGCTTCCACATGTTCATCCCCTCACGCGTCGACCAACTCGCGAAATCCGCCGCCATTAAAGATCACGTGACCGCCGGACAGCAGATGATCGGCGGCTCGCGCGTCATTCAACATTGGGACTTGACCGGCGACAAAGCCACCGCGAAACCCGCTCTCACGGCAGGCCAGTTGGATGTCTTTACCATGTCGCCGCACATGATCATCCCCGATCCCGGCATCGACAATTTCGTCGATCTCGGCCTCAAACATAATCCCAACCTCACGTTCTTTGTCCAGGCATCCTGGGTGCCGTTCGACATGACGCCCGATCTCAAAAAAATCACCGACAACTCCCAGCGCGATCAAACAGATTTGGACGCGTGGCAAAAAGCCAACGACACCTGGCGCGGACAAATGGAAGCGCAAGTCGATGCTTTGAATACAAAATACGACAAGAAAGCAGTCTTCATCGTGCCCGTCGGCGATGCCGTTCTAGCTCTGCGCCGCAGTATCAAAAAAGGCGATTTCCCCGGCATCACCAAACAATCGCAACTCTTCCGCGACCCCATCGGACACGGGCAAGGCCAGATCATGGCGCTGACAGCATATTGCAATTTCGCTGCAATCTATAAGAAAAGTCCCATCGGATTGAAACTGGCCGAAGTTGGCGTCAGTACCGAACAACACGCCATCCTTCAACGCATCGCATGGGAAACAGTTTCAAAATACGAGAGGTCAGGCGTGAAGTAACGCGCCATCAATGGTGTCATTTTTCCTGTTTGTGAAAATAGCCTTCGTGCGTATAGTAAATAAATACTTCGGGAGAATCCTATGCGTTTGAACCGATTCGCTGTGTCGTATGCGTTCGTAATAGCTCTCACATTCGTTGCGTGTTTGTCTCCCCACCACCCGATTTTCGCCGGGCAAGCAGAAGACGAAGAAGCCATCGCCGAACGCGAAGCCGCCGCCCGCGCAAAAAAAGATGCCGCTGCCAAAGGCACTAAATCGCCTGAAGCCAAAGCCGACGATCCCAACGCGCCATTCAAGAATACGGCAACGGAGAAAGCCAATCCCTTCGCCCAAGACCCTGAACCCGCGCCTGCAAAACCCGCCGCTCCGAAAGCAGTAACCACTCCCGCCGCAAAAGTCCCCGCACCTCCTCCAGCGGCCACACTGACCGTCTGCGCGGTCTGCTACGGCTTGGGCATCGTTCCCAATCTCCCCTACAAGTCGTTCACCCGTTTCGAAAAAGAACCCGCCCCAAATCCCGAGTGTCCTCCTCCATGTCAGATTTGCCCGAAATGCAAAACGCCTGCAGACGTCAAAGCCGGCCCCAAGCAATTGTCTGACGAACTGAAATCGCGACAGGAAGCCGCCCGAGCAGAACACCCCAATCTCGAAAAACTCGTCGGTGGAAAAGCCATGGTCCAATTCGAAACGCCATGGATTACCGTGCATTCTTTGATCTCTGACGCGCAGAATAAAAAAGTCGCCGAAGCCTTGGAAAAGTGCGCGGGTATTCTGCAAACCAATTCGAAATCCATGGTCGTCACGGGTACGCGGCCGGACGTGGATCACATCGTCCTAATTGATGACGACGCGACCTTTGCCAAATACATCGACTTGTCCATGCCCAACGCTGACGCCACGCAAAAGGAGATGAGTAAAAAGTCATCCGGCGTCTCATCCAAACACAAAAGCATCCTATCGTTCGGCAAGCCCAACGGTCCGCCCGCCGAAGACCGAGCCGTCTATTCCTGGGGCCGCATGACCATGCAAAGCGCCACTAATTTTAAAGCTCGTCCCTGGCTGGTCGAAGGCTTCGGCTCCTATTGCGAAAACGCGACATTGGGCAAGAACACCATGTACACAATCGCCTATGAACCCAATCAGGTTAAATTCGGCAAGAGCTGGAACGCCGACGTGAAGAAGCTCCTGACCGGTGGTCAACTCAAACACTGGGATGAAATCTATAATATCGAATTGGAACATTTAAAAGCAGCCGAGTATCTGCATTGCTATTCAATGGTTTCATTCTTAATCAAGATCGATGCGAAGCGATTCGATAAATTCGTGCTCAACATCAAAGAAGGCATGGACGCCGGACCCGCCATTGAAAAAGCGTATGGCAAGAAGCCGACGGAACTGGAAGCGTTTTGGAAACAATGGATTCCGACGCAGCCGGAGAAATAGAAGTATAGACTGCGAATCAAAATGCCCCGTACCGCATCATGTGCTCACGTGCGCCGAGACGGGCATTTTCTCCTGACTTTCATCCTGTTACGATTGAATTCCCCGTGTAATATATAGCTTGTCTACTGGCGCGTGAGGCGTCAGGGCTACTAATTCCGGCGACGCAAGTTGGCCACCTTTCGGGGAAACGAACATGCAGTTGATCGTTACATGTGCAGGGTGTGGTGCGAAGTATCGAGGTGAATCCGGTCCCAAGAAGTTTCGGTGCGCGGCGTGCTCGAATC
The DNA here is from genome assembly GCA_037129555.1 of Planctomycetota bacterium. Classification (GTDB taxonomy): domain Bacteria; phylum Planctomycetota; class SZUA-567; order H5-PLA8; family H5-PLA8; genus JANXLS01. Next base: position 23,103 of record JBAXUS010000082.1, on the reverse strand, counting down.
TCTTTACGTTCCCCGAACAACCCAAGACCGCATCTGCTGGCACAATTCTCTGCTCAAACTGTTGGACCGAAACCGTCCCAACCGAAAAGCTGAAGACCTGCGGCTTCTGCTCCCAACGCGTCTCTCCGCGCTATGGCGGCCTCGCGGCTGAAGACAAGCAAGTCAAAGTCAAACAACCGTCCGTGCGCAACGATCCCAACCTTCTCAAGGCCGCCACAAATCCCCACAACTCCAGTGGCGAAATCCCCGCTGGCGGTGGCCCTCGTACCGAAAGCAACGGCAACGTCAAATTCACCTCCGACGAGTGGAAAGAAATCGGCGGCGAATCCAAGCAGGAATCGGTCGATTCGAAAAAGACGCAGGCTTTCGAACTCATGGCCGAGCTCAAGAAAGAACTCGAACCTGAAATGCAGAGCGTCGTCGCGTCCATGATGAAGTCTCAGGAAATCAAAATCGACCGCAGCACCTTGCAACAGCATGCGCCCAGCGACTCTAATCCGCACATGGAATCGTCGCTCCCTCATCAGCCTCATCTGCACCCGACTGGCGAACAAGCCATTCTCGCGCCCACGCCGACCAACACCGGCATCGCGCCGCTCCACAGTCACCCGCAGTATGACGCTGAAAAGCACGAGACTCAAAGCCGCCTCAATGCCATCGAGCAGCAGCTTGCCGCAGAGATCCAGTCCCGCGAAAAACTACTCGGCGAACGCAACACGTTGGAAGTGAAAGTCGCGGACCTCGAAGGCCGGCTCATTCAAGAACAGTCGATGCGCCAAGCCGCATCAAGTGACGGCGTCGTCCGCGATTTACAGGCGAAAGTCTCTGATCTTTCCAACCTCGCCGCAGCGGACAAACGCTCCAAAGAACAGATGATTCAGGAGCGCATGCAGCTCGAAGAACTCTGGCGCGAACGCGACGCCAAGGTCGCCGAACTGACCGCGCGACTGAATTCCGATACCTCTACACGAGCCGCCATCAACATCGAACGCGACGAACTGCGAGCATTCAAACGCGATCATGAAGCCAAGCAAGGCGAAATCGAAGCCCATTTCTTCGCCGAACGAAAAGCGAACGAAACGCTCCAGTACGAGCGCAACCAATTGCTCGAAAAGCTCGCGGAGTTGGAGTCATCACATTCCGAATTGAAGTCCGCGCATGCGACACACATCAATTCGCTCGCCGCGATGCAGGTCCCGTCCGAATCGCTGCAAGAAATGGAAGCGCGCATCGCCGATCTCGATACGCGTTTGGGCAACGAAAAGAAGTCCAAGGATACACTCCTTAAAGAGCGCGATAGTCTCTCCGACAACCGTCGCGAATTGCAGGCTCGCATCGCCGATTTGGAATCGCGACTCAACGCCGAACGCGCCGACAAAGAAAACCTCTCGCGCAAACACAACGAACATCTCGACGCGCGAAACGAACTCGACGCCAAAGTCGTTCACCTCGAATCGCGCTTTAATTCCGAACGCGAGGCCAAGGAAATCGCTGCGGCCGAACGCGAAAAGCTTCACGAAGTCCGCCTCGAATTGGAAGCGCGCACCGCCGATTTGACGCGCCGCCACACGACTGAAAAGGAAGCCAAGGAACGCCTCGTCCGCGAACACAGTGACCTCGCCAACGCGCACCGAGAACTCAACGCCAAGATCACCGATTTTAAAACGCGTCTGAAAGCGGAACAGGACGTCAAAGACAGCGCCCGCAAAGAACGCGACGAACTCATGGCCCAGCTCGAAGCGTCAGAAGCTCGTGCGTCCCAGGGCGAAGCAGAGGTCACGCGCCTTCGCAAAAGTATCCAGGCTCAACTCGAAAAGTTCGGCGCCGAATACAATTCGATTCTCGGTAAACTCGCCGAACGCACATCCGACCTCGTCGCCCACGCCGCGCTCACACGCAAACGCCTAGATGAAGCCGTACTCCATCACGGCGACAAGATCGAATTGGCCGCCGCCGATCTGCAATCGAAACTCCAGCATGAAAGCGTCGAACTCGGCGCGAAGCTCAAGAAGATGATGCAGGAACATGAATCGCGCGACAGCGCCCGTCTCGCCGCGCAATCCGCCGCATCAAATGGCTCGACAGTGGCGGTCGCATCTACAACGTCGTCATCATCATCCGGTCGTTTCCCCAGCGGCCCGCAAAAGCCAGTGATGTCTCCGAACGAAGGCAGTGACTCGGTACGCATCCAGCATCAAGCCGCTGCGCCCGAGCACCTCGTAGCCCAACCCGACAATACGTCCGGATCAGGATCACGAAACGAAGTCCCGAACGAAGGCAGCGTAGGCGGCGAAGGTTCAGACAAATCCAGTGGCACGTTCTGGGCCAAAGTCTTCAAACGTCCGCAAACCAAGCCGTAGTTCGAAGCCCGTTCGACATCATTAAGTAGCATCCGAGCCGAATCAAATTCGGCTCGTTTTTTTTCTGAACATCACTCCGCGCGACTCGTTCAAATCTGCGGTGTAATTTTCGCTCAAATCGACGATGATAGACAAATGATTACACGCTTATCGCAAGAAAATGAAGTCGTCTTGGAACTCTGGCGCGAAATCAGCGACGGCTGGTGCTTCGCCAGTTCCAAAATCGCTGACGCCTTTCGCCGCTATGAATTGACCGACGGCTCCAAAAAAGAGATCGTTGAAACGCTGCACGAAATGCTCGCGCAATTCCGCCGCCTCGATTTCGCCCTTCAAGGCTCAGGCGCTACCGAGAACGGTCGCCAGCGCGAAATCGCACTCCTCGCCACCGCGCTACTCTTGTCCGGAAATATTGATGCAAAAGGCGCCGCGAATTATGTCGAGGACGTGAACTGGGGTTTCGTCGCACACGTTGAAGAGCGCATCCAAAAAATTGAGGACCCGATCAAGCGCTTTGCAACGCAGCACTCGCTTCCCAACATTCTCGCCGAACGCATCATGAACGATCACGGCAACCAGGCCGCCGCGCTGGCTCAATCGCTCAACTCACGCGCGCCCTTCTCGCTTCGTTCAAATGAATTGAAAACCACGCGCGACAAACTCATTTCGACGTTGGCTGCTGAAAATCTGAACGCACGCGCCACACGCTTTTCGCCGTTCGGTTTGGAACTCGAAAACCCAGCACGAGCGTTTTCAAGCGACGCATTCCGCGACGGACTTTTTGAAGTTCAGGACGAAGGCAGCCAGCTCGTCGCCGAAATCGTGACGCCCGCGCGCGGCTCGCGAGTCCTCGACGCCTGCGCCGGTACCGGCGGCAAAACGCTGGCCCTCAGCGCGTTGATGGGCGGAACGGGTACGCTGTTGGCGCTCGACGTTTCGGAAGCGAAACTCGAAGAACTCCGCCGTCGTGCTCGTCGTACAGCCGCGCACAACATCCGCGCGATCCGAACGCGCCCGGACGAATGGCCGGCCGAAATCGTGGCGTTAAGTGGCAAGTTCAATCGCGTGCTCGTCGACGCACCCTGCGGCGGCTCCGGAGCCTTGCGCCGCAATCCCGAATCACGCTGGCGCGACGAATCGTTTGCGCTCGACAAATTGCCAATCCTCCAAGAATCGCTCGCTCGCCGATCCCTGGATTTGTGCGCTGTCGGCGGTCGTTTGATTTACGCGACATGCAGCGTCTTACACGCCGAGAACGAAGCGGTCGTCGAACGCATTCTGGCCGACGGACAATGCGAAGCCGTACCGATCAAAGAAGTGCTCTCGAAGGCTCGCGCGTCAGACATCACATCGCCCTGCGGACGCTATGTGAAATTGCTCCCGCACATTCACGGCACCGACGGCTTCTTCGCCGTCGTACTGCGAAAAAAGTAACGTTCGCGTTATCTCAAATCCAACAACCGTACGCGATGCAATTTTGTTGACGCGCACAAGACATCGACCGAGCCCACGAGATTCTTTTCCAGGAGAGACTCGTCCGGCTTGTCGATGCGCCGGATGCCGTCGTCATCGACGAGATAAAAGAGATCGTATCCAAACGGTCGAACATAATTCAAAACGTCCAGAGGCGCGTAACCAAAGTTGCGCGTCCATTCTTTGCAGACTTCCAAAAATAACATCGGCGCATGTCGCCCGAGCGTGTCACGGCCTCCACGCAACGCCAACAACTCCGCACCCTCAACATCGCATTTAATAAAATCAGGCGGCTTGGCCAACGTCGCAACATAGGCGTCCATCGTCGTCACCGAACACTCAAACGTCTTAATCGTCTTCGCATCTTTCCACGATCCAGAATTGTGCTTCGCGATCGACGCCTGTCCGTCATCGCCGTCCGGCATATGGATCGTGATCATCCCGGCCTTGTCGCCGAGAGCGCAATTGTTCAAGCGTACATTGTCGAAACGCTTCTTCGCCGCAAGATTATTTCCGAGCAATTCAAACGTCGTCGGTACAGGTTCGAACGCATGCACCGATCCGCTCGCTCCGGCAAGATGCGATAACAACACCGTGTGAATTCCACGATTCGCCCCGACATCAAACACGACATCGCCCTGACGAATCGCGTTCAGAAACACGATCCTTTCGTTGTCATATTCCTTGCGATGTTTCAGACGTAATATCCGGTCATATATCCGTGGATTCTGGGACAACAGAAACTTCACTTTTTCACGCATAGGCCCAGCCGCTCCAGATGGCAACTCGCGTTTCGTTTAATAAAACGCACCGGCGATAATCCCGGAATCCGTAATCGTATCGTCTTTCAAAATAACCCACACCACATCATATCGACATGGGGGCTGCGATCCCTCTCGAAATCGGCTGCACAAAAATGAATGAGCCGCGCGTTTGATCTTCTCCTGCTTCGCACCATCTACACTTTCAGCCGGCGACCCAAAATTCATACTCGCACGCGTCCGCACTTCCACAAACACAAGCGTCTCCTTGTCCCACGACACAATATCAATTTCGCCGGCTTTGCACGCCCAATTCCGAATCACAATCCTGTCACCGCGCTTCTTCAAAAGCACGACCGCGTGGTCCTCGCCCTTGTTTCCAATTTTGCGCACGCGAGTCACAACTTTAGACGCGTCGCTTTTCGCATCACCCGTACGTGAGGAATACCACTCGGTCCATCGATGCCACAAAGACATTCATTCCACCCCATTCAACCTTTACGCCAGCGTTTAACACGTCAAATCGTACTACAGTTTTCGTCAATTAGAATCGACATTCGGATCGTTCTCAGGGTCGAAAAAAATCATTAAAACGGACGGACAGCGCCTTTGACTTTATGCGCCGTTTCAATAAAATGATGTGCTATGAAAATCTACAAAGTCCTACCCGACCTCTCCAAACGCCGTCACATGTCGCTGTGGCATAAAGCCCTGCGCGCCCAATGGTCTGCCGATGATTTGAATTGGTCCGCGCCCACCCGCATGACCTCCGACAAAACGCTCTCGGGCCTTGCGCGCGTTCTTACGCCGATCCTCATGGGCGAGCAAGCCGCGCTCTATTCAGTCTCTGGACTCATCCCGATTCTCGGTCAGAACTCCGAAGTCGAAAGCCAGCTCTATCTGACGACGTGGGCCGTCGACGAAGCGCGACACACCGAACTCTTCACGCTCTTCTACCAACGCATCGCCCGCGAACCATTGCCGATCCGCCGCTTTCCGAGCGGCTATATGTTTCAAAGTTCCATCGTCTCGCAAGAACCCGCCGAATGGCTCGCCGGAGTGCTCGTCAGCGAATGCCTTGCGAAGCTCGCGATGGAAGAATTCAAACGTCTCGACCTCGATCCGGTGCTCAGCGAAATCTCGCGTGGCATTCTCGAAGACGAAGCGAGGCATCTCGCGTTCAACCATATTTATCTCGAAGACCGTTTCAGCCAGCACTTCCGCAAGGGCCTCGCAGAAGGCGAATCGTTCGGCGAGCGCTTACGTCTGCGCCTCAATAATGTTCTCGCAGGCGTCCCAGCAATTTTTGACACGCTTGACGCCGACTTGAAAGCGATCGGAATCAACCGTGACGAAATCCAGCAAAAGCTCGTCGCGGATTCGATGGCACGTTTGAACCGCAGCGTCGAAGCCGGGGCCAGTATGGCCAACGGAATCATTTCGTCCGACCAAGCGGCCCGTTCCGAGCGTGGCATTCAAGCCGGGACGATGTAATCGCGTCAACGTATTTCGCATGTACATCAACGTCGCGTCCGAACGCATGTCGGACGCGCCAACTCCATTCTTCTTCCGGCACTTTTTTCATGAACAGTTTCAACCCATCGTTCCCGCCGAACCCTCGCTTCGCCCCGTCTGAAAGCATCATTGACGCACTCGTTCGCTCAGCCGCCGAAGCGCCGTCGAATGGTATTTCAATCTTCGACCGGCGCGGACAAAAATCCGAATTCAATTCGTACCCGACTCTGTTGCAGCGCGTGAAAGACTGCGCGGGGCGCATGGCCGCAGCAGGCATCGGCCCGGGTGACCGCGTTTTGATCGGACTTCCAACATCGTGGGACCTTGTCGACGCGATTCTCGGCGCGATGATGCGCGGAGCCTTGCCAACGATGGTCGCTCCACCCGGCGCGCTCGGAGGCGCGGCAGGACACGCCGTGAAAATTCGCGGCTTGGTTGAATTGCTCGGATCGAAGCGCATTTATTGCGATGACAGCTCGAAGCGCCTCCTCATCGAATCTGGCTCGCAAGACCTCGCTGATTTGGCCATCACGCCCGAGGAATTCAGTGCGTTCCAACCCGCTCCGGGAATCGTTCGCCCTGCGATCAATCCCAGTGACATCGCGTTCATGCAATTGACCAGCGGATCGACTGGCCGTCAACGCGCGGTCATGATCCGACACTCGAATCTCATGGCGAACTCGCGCGCGATTTGCGACATTTTAAAAATACGTCCGTATTCGTCCGAACAAACCGTCGTCTCATGGCTGCCGCTGCATCACGACATGGGCCTCGTCGGCTGCCTGCTTTTTTCGATTGCGTATGGTGTGAACTTAAAGGTACTGCGCCCGGAGTCGTTCCTCGCTCGACCCAAATTGTGGATGCAGCTCATGGCGAGTGGTTCGATCACTCAAACGCCCGCACCTAATTTTGCGTACCAACTCTGCGTCGAACGCGTCGATGTCGCAGATTTAGCGGGGTGTGATTTGTCGAAGTGGAAAGTCGCATTGACTGGCGCTGAGATGATTCGTCCTGAAACGTGCGAAGCATTCGTCGAAAAATTCGGCCCGTTGGGTTTCGACAAACGCGCATTTTTGCCCAGCTTCGGCATGGCAGAAACGACGCTGCTTGTCAGCGGCGACACGCGCCACGCCGGCATCAAAACAATCCCGGCACCCGCCGATGCTCGCGCCGGGCTGGGCATGAAGGAACTCGTCAGCAACGGATTTCCGGTGCTCGACACGAGTCTGCGAATCAGTCCCGCCGGTTCGCCGCACTCTCTTCTTGACGGCCAGATCGGCGAAGTGTGCGTGAACAGTCCCAGCGTATTTGCGGGCTACTACAATTCGCCCGAAGCCACGGCAGCGGCATTGCAGGACGATTGGCTGCGCACCGGCGATCTCGGATTTATGCACGACGGCGAACTCTATCTCACCGGGCGCATCAAAGACGTTCTGATCGTGAACGGCCACAACATCATGCCGCACGAGATTGAATGGCTGGCCGAAAGCGCGACGGGCGCGGGCGGCAGCGAACGCTGCGGAGCCTTCAGCATCGCGCGCGGAGCCGAGGGCGAGCAAGCCGTCGTCGTCCTCGAAATCTCGGACATGGAAGACGCTGCGCTCCCGGCACTCGCGCACGACATCCGTTCGCGTGTGGGCCGAACGCTCGGGCTGCCGCTGGCCGATGTCGTCCTCGTCAAACGCGGCATCATTCCCAAAACAACCAGCGGAAAAGTTCAGCGCAGAGAACTGCGCACCCGCTATCTTGACAACACACTTGAACGCCGCTTCTAAACGGTATTTCTTCTTTCGGAGTCTTGCATGAGTTCTGCGCCCAAAAATCGAACGTCCTTTACCAGCCCACTCGCCGGTCGTTACGGCGCGAGCGAAATGTCTGGCATCTTCAGCGAACAATTCAAATTCTCGACATGGCGCAAGCTGTGGATCGCGCTGGCCGAAGCGGAATCCGACCTCGGCCTGCCAATCACGCAGAAGCAAATCGACCAACTCAAAGCCGCCGTCGATACGGTGAATTTTGAAGACGCTGAAGCCAAAGAAAAAGAGATCCGCCACGACGTCATGTCACACGTGTACGCGTATGGCCTTCAGGCTCCCGACGCGAAGGGGATCATCCATCTTGGCGCGACGAGCGCGTATGTTGCGGACAACACCGACCTCATCCAAATCCGCACCGGGCTGCGCGTGATCGCGAAGAAACTCGTCAACGTCATCGCGGCACTGGCCGCATTCGCAGAGAAACACCGCGCACTCCCCACCCTCGCCTACACCCATTTCCAACCCGCGCAACCGACGACGGTCGGCAAGCGAGCGTGCCTGTGGATTCAGGACCTACTGCTCGACTTAGAAGAGATCGAACTTGTCGAAAAAAATCTCCCGTTCCTTGGCGTAAAAGGCACGACCGGAACGCAGGCGAGTTTCCTTGAATTGTTCGAAGGCGACGTCTCGAAAGTTCACGCGCTCGAAGCCGCTGTGGCGAAGAAACTGGATTTCGAACGCATCCTCGCTGTCTCCGGACAAACGTACACGCGCAAGCTCGACTACCGCGCACTCTCAGCCCTAAGCGGCGTCGCTCAAAGCGCTCACAAATTCGCGAACGACCTGCGCTTACTCGCGCATTTAAAACAGATGGAAGAACCTTTTGAAACGGGACAAGTCGGCAGCAGCGCGATGGCCTACAAGCGTAATCCCATGCGCGCCGAACGCATGACCGGCATGGCCCGGCACGTCATCACGCTGACGCTGGATCCGGCGTTGACCGCAGCCGAGCAATGGTTCGAACGCACACTCGACGACTCCTCAAACAAGCGACTCGCTGTTCCCGAAGCGTTTTTGACGCTCGACATTGTCCTCGAAACATGGCTCAATGTGGCGCAGAATCTTGTCGTCTATCCCGCCGTCATAGCAGCACAACTCGCGGCCGAAATGCCGTTCATGATGTCAGAAAATATCATGATGGAAGCCGTAAAACTCGGTGGTGACCGCCAGGAACTTCACGAACAAATCCGCGTTCACAGCCAAGCCGCAGCGGCTCAAGTCAAACAATTCGGCAAGCCGAACGACCTGCTCGAACGCATCGCAACCGACCCCAGTTTCGACAACGTCAAAAACAAGATTTCAGAGATCGCCGATCCTGCGCGTTACGTGGGGATGTCAGTCGAACAGACGGACCGATTCTTGAAAGACGAAGTCAAACCCATACTCGACGCTCGAAAAAGCTTACTGGGATTGACTGGACAAGTGAGTGTGTAAGTAGAGCCGATTTTTAATCGGCTCAGTGACGTGCGAAAAGGGTAAGAGCCGATTAGAAATCGGCTCTACGTTTTGAACTAGTGTTTAGAACGCCACTTGGAAGCTGACCACAAAGCTGTTGTCGCGGACATTGTGGAACGTCCGCTGAGGATTGTGCTGCTCGGGGTTGATCACCGCGTTGTAATTCACTTGAATCTTGGCGTTGTGATCCTTGATGTAATAATTGATGCCACCCGTGTACACCTGTGTCGAGAACACATCTGTTTTCGACGGATCGATCAAATCAGACGTGAGCACGTTTTGGAATGTCTGGTACCGAAATGCGATTTCAAGCGGCTTCAAATACTTGATCGCGTTCTTGTTCTGTCCAAACAGTCCGCACTTGTCGAACAGCGCCGTTTGATTCAACTTGTATCCCGCAGCTGCGTACCAACCCGAAACCGAGAATGCGCGGCCATTGCTCTGCGCCAGCGCTGCGTTCAATCCAAGCAAATTCAAATACGACGTGCCACCTTGGCCGGTGAAATCAAGCACCGAACCAGGGACGTTCTTGTCTTTGAACCAGCCCCATTCGCCGCGCGCCCAGAAGCCTCGGAACGAACCGCCCGGCGCGTAATACGCCCACGCATCCTGACGCATCGCGAACGTCCGACGGCGTCCCAGATTGTTCGCCGGATTGATGATCGGATCCGATCCGCCGGACTCGCCGTGGTAACCAAATTCGTTGGAATAACCGAACTCTAAATCACCCATACATTCATTGCTGATCGGACGAACCAACATACGCAATGCAATATCCTTGCCGTCATTGCCATCAGAACGATTGGCACCCCCACGATTGTTACCTTGAAAATTCGACTGGTGGAAATCCGTCCCGCCATTGAACACCCCGGCCCAATATTGGAAGCGGTCGTTGATCCACGAGCCGTGAATTTGTGCACCGAGATCGCGGTCGTTTCCGAGAATCCCAACAAAGGAGCGCTCAACGAAATCCAACTGAGCACTGCTCCGCATGCCTTCTTCACCGAACGGCGGCACGAACTGGCCGATTTGAAAATCGTGATGCCAGTCAAAATCGCCCGGGTGTTTGGCGCTGTCGTGAAAATTGATGTACGCGTCTTGAAGCAATCGGTTGCCGCTGCCTGTACCAAATTGCAGATTGTTGACAGTCTGGAAATTGCCCAGCAAAAATCCATTCGGATCAATCGCGATTTCAGGCGCGACGTTGTTATTCATTTTGAAGATAGTCGTGCCATTGGCCTGATTATAAGTGGACAATGGAACCGTCGTGTTTTCCGCAGCAGGATCGATCATCACGTATGCCGTCACGTAATCATTGGCTTTGAGCGTGAAATTCAATTGTGCGCGGCGAATCTGAAACGTCGAATTGTCATTCGCATCGTTGGTGTCAAAAATTCCGGCGGACGGCTGGTTGAAAAGCCCTTGGCTATCGCGCTGATATTGGATGTACCATGCCTGCAACAAGCCACCGACACGCAACCGCCCATCTTGGCTGCGTACGGTCGTGTCAACCTTTTTCTTGTCCAACGCTTTGTCTACTTTGCTGGACGTGCCTTTCGCCACCTTGCTCTTTTCAAGGTCCTTCTTCAACTCTTCAATTTCTTTGACAATTGCGTCCGCTTCGGTCTTCAACTTCGCTTCGTCCTCACCGCACGAGGCTCCGCGAAACGGAACAACCGACACCAGTATTGCCGCGCACACGACTCCCGCGATGGATGCCCGCGAAAAAGCCATTGATTACCTCCGATGGAAATATAGACGGCTTACCCTAACATATTCCCGTTCATTGTCACTGACATTTCTACTGTTTTTTATCGGACTATTAGGTTAGCCACCGAACCGAAAAAATTTACCTCATCGATCCCGAGCCTATTTCTTATTCATCAATTTCGCCGCAGCCGAATTCAAAAACACTCTCCGATGCCCACATCCTGGAACAAAAATCTCAGTGAACGGTTGAGGAGGTAATGTGATCGGATCATCCTTCCGCCCATTCGTACGCATCAAATCCGTCACGTACACAACCGGCCCATTCACTTTCCACATCGCGTCGAGCTGAGCATCATCGGTCAAATAAATCGGAGGCTTGCCCGGAAACGAAGGCGGGCGTCGATAAGGGCTGTCAGAATTCATCACGTAAACAAATCGCGGGCCTTTCGCGTTGACGCCCAGATAAAACGCCGTGCCTCCAGCAGCTCCGATTTCGAGCGACCCTTCCGAGACCCAAACCGCATCCGGCCCCATGATCGGTCCCAATGTAGCGATCATACGTTTGGACGAACGCACGCGATCAAACGCCGCAAATCCCGCCGTGTTCGACGCCTCGCCGATTCCGATCATCAGACACAACGCCATCAACGCCGCGATCGTTTTTTCGAACCACAATAACACGCCACAGAGAGCCAGTCCGATGCCGATGTACAACGCGAATCCCGGCATAAATTCAAGCGTCTCGGGAGCGACTTTTAAATCGGATAGAGTATTCAACATCGGAGCCACGCGCTGGCCGACAACAGCAATGGCCACTCCACTCAAGAACGCTGTCACCGCAGCCAATTTCCGTCCGCGCCGATACGGTTGCCCACTCATCGCCGCCCACCATCCGCCTGCCAGCACCGCGAACGCAGGCAGTGTCGGGAGGCTGTAATAAATCAGTCGAGCCGGAATTGGGACGAACAGTAACGTCGGCAACAATGCGCCCAGCGCGAGAATGGCGACCGCGTCGGTCACATGCCGATCATCGCCTGACCAGTGAGACGCTTTTTTTACGCTGAACGATACGATCTGCGGCAGGAACAGCGCCCACGGTGCAATCCACACGCACGCAATAAGCACGAACGTCGTCGGATTGGTCTTGGACGCGCTATAGTCTGGGGGCCAGCGCTTGTCGAAGATACGGTTCCAGTGCTCGTTGATCATCGCGTATTTGAGAAATCCTGGGTTGCGTACTTCAATCATGACCAACCACGGCGCAACAATCAGCGCGATGATCAGCAGCCCTAATAAGGGGCGGCACTTTCGGAGCGCACCGTTTTTCCGCAACCAAGAATACGCTCCCAACACAGCAAACGGCAGCCCCAATCCGATCAGACCCTTCGACAACACCGAGATGCCAATCGTCACATAAAATGCAGCCCATCCGCGCGCGCAATCCGGATCTTTCAGCGCTTTCCACAAATAATAGAGTGACGCCAAATAGAGGACGCTGAGCAATTCATCGATCAGTAATTGATGCGAGAACAAATACCATCCGGCCGAGACGCCGAGGATACACGCTGCCGCGCGCCCTGCCTGAGCGCCCCACAATTCACGCGCCCACTTCCACGCCAGCACCACGCCCAGCCAGCCGATCAATGCCTGCGGAAATCGAGCCGCCCACTCGGAGATTCCGAAGAGCGTGTAACTCAGCGCAATCGCCCAATAGAATACCGGTGGTTTGTTTAAGTAGGGTGCGCCATTCAAGCGCGGCGTCACCCAATCGTTATTCAACACCATCTCGCGACCGACGCCGGCGAAATGGCCTTCATGCGGCTCGTAAAGTCCGTAGCTGCCAATGCCATAGACCATCGCCGCGAAAATTCCGCCCAGCACAATAATGTCCCAGAACGAAACGATTGTTTTGCCCGGTCCGGTTGGAATTGCACATACGCCCGTTTCGCAGGCCGTTGAATTGGTAGCGCTCTCTTGCATTATCCGTCCAAAGGGTTTACTGTCTTTTCTAAGCACGTACTATCGCGCAAATTTCGAATTTTGAAAATGAAAATCGAGAAATCATTGTCGCTGTTCAGTCATCCAGCTAAACGGCTTCTATCCGGAAGGGAAATTGACAAGCGGAATGCCTTCGCTTCAATTTTTTATAGAATCATTTATTTTATCTGTTAAATACAGTTGCACTTCACACATGAAGTGTTATTGTGTTGCGCTCTTGAAGCGGAGCTTTGGATTGCTTCGTGGAATTTCAGTTATTTGGATCTCGATAGAAAGCGAAGAAAGAACGCATGGGCCATTCACTCAGTGCCGATAAACGCGAACGCCAGAACGTCAAGCGCGCGAAAAAGAACCGCGAAAATCGCGTCACGTTGCGCAAAGAAACCAAGCGCATCGCGACCGTTATTGCCGAAGGAAACGTCGACGTCAAGAAGACGTTGTCCGAAGGCTTCCGCGCCTACGATTTGGCCGCTCGAAAGAACGCCATTCCGAAAAAGCGCGCCGACCGCAAAAAGTCCCGCTTGGCTCTCGCGCTGAACCGCGCCGTCAAAGCCGCCGCGCCTGCCGCCAAGTAGCTTCGCGCAGCTGTTCTCGCCTCACATTATTTTAACCACGCGGGTCCGTTTGTATTCATCGGATCCGCGTGTTTTTTCACAACTGGCCTCGACTCATTCGCTGCGAGATTTCCATGCTTGATTGCGTTTTGACGGCTTAACATTCCCAAATCGCGCTGGAAACTTTTCGAGAAAATGGTAGTCTAACCAGATCAATACCGGCGTATTACGTTCTGATAATCTAGGTTGTAAACAGCGGACTTTTTAGTCAGGTGCCGCTCAACCAACCAGTCTCCACCGACATAAGGGTCTCGGCTCAATGGCCGACAGCGCAGATCACGACACCGTTCCGAGCGCTCCAAGCGAATCGGCTTCCAGCCCACCAGAAACAAACGCGGCGCAATGCGCGCGGTATGCGGACATTATTGTCGAGCTTGGATACTCCACACGCGATCGCCTCGATCCCGTTCTCCGCACCGTCGTTGAATCCGGTGGTGACGCGGCAGATTTCAGTTCGCGTGTGATCGAATCCGGACTGATCACTCGCGAACAGAGCCGTGCCTGTGAACGCGCGTTACGCGGACGCTCGTCAATCGGTGGGTTTTCAATCCTCGAAAAAGTTGGGCAAGGCGGCATGGGTACCGTCTTCCGCGCCCGTCAAATCAGCATGGACCGCATCGTCGCAGTCAAAATCCTCGCGCCAAAATTCGCGCAGGATCCAGCCTTCAAGCAGCGCTTCCTCAACGAAGCGCGAACCTGCGCCAAGCTCAGCCACCTCAACATCATTAACGGTATCGATTGCGGCGAAGACAGCGGCTACACCTATTTCGCAATGGAATTCGTCGAAGGCCGTACCATCAAGCAGGTGCTGAAAGAAAAGAAGCGGCTTGAACCCGACGAAGCCTTCGACATTATTCGCCAGATTTCGACAGCCCTGTCATACGCGCGCAAATTCGACATGGTTCATCGCGACATCAAGCCCGACAACATCATGCAGACACCTGCCGGCGTCGCGAAATTATGTGACCTGGGTCTGGCGATGGAAGCGGAGCACAACGAAAGCAACAACGCGGTCAGCACCGCAACGCCCGAATCGTCCGCATCGAAACCCAGCGAAACCGACGCGAAACCCGCTGGAAAAAAAGACGAACATCGCCTCGCGCTCGGCACACCTCATTATATGTCGCCTGAACAGGCGCGTGGCGAAAAGAACATCGACGCCCGAAGTGACATCTATTCGCTCGGCGCCACGTTTTATCATCTGCTCGTCGGCGATACAATCTTCACCGGCAAATCGAGCACCGAAGTCATGACGCGCCACGTCGTGGAAAGCGCGCCGAATCCGTGTACGCTCGACCCCGAACTTCCGCCCGGTCTAGGCATGATCATTTCAAAAATGATGGCCAAGGACCCAGCTGACCGCTTCGCCAACGCCGACATGTTGATCGCCGATCTCGACGCGGTTAAAAATGGCCGGCTGCCTGAGGCGACTGGCTTCAACGCTCGAACCTCGTGTGCTATTCTTGGCGATGAGGCGCTGAAGCGGTTGCGCGCGGGCGGTGTTCCAACCTGGCGGCGGCTACTGCCGCATGTCGCCGCTGCACTCGTACTGGGCGTTATTGCGTATCTGACCGCCATAAATTTAGGATCGAAGCCTGTTGTGATTGGGCAAGGTCCAGGACCAAATCCCAACACAACCGTCGCGCCATCCACAGTCCTAGCGACAACCAGCACAATCCCCTCTCCTTCTCCGCGCCCGGCAGATACGACGAAGTCCAATGACGACCCGCCAAAGCCAGAGGTCACGACAACGAAAGTTGCTGTAACAAAAGTGCCGTTACCTCCTAAAGTGATCGAAAAGCCCACCGTTCCCGACGTCGTCATTGAGCCGCCCCCGCCGCCGCCGATCATCCCCGTGATTCCGCAGTTGCCACGTCCGGAATTCAAGCCGACTGCCGACATTTTGTACGCGCGTTTCCTGCATGAATACGAGATGCGCGCTGGCAAAAAAGATATGGAGACGGCAAAGCTGTTTTCGGAAATGAACGATCTGAGTCTGTCCGCCGCTTACGCCATCGCCAAGCCGGACATCCAAGCGGAACTCGCAGATCTAAAAGCGGGCTGGGAATTCGAAGTCAAAGTGTTGAAGAAAATCGTCGAGCAAAAAGGCGAGATCGAATTCAGTCCGGAGGTTGCGAAACGATGGGAGGTCTCGAAAGGCAAAGCGGTTGGTTTCGCCGAAACACGGGGCTTGCAAATTGAGATCAAAAACGGGTTCGCGTTTTACGTCGCGCCGTCCACGCTGCCGGTTGAAACCATCCTCGCCAAAGCGACAGATGCCACGCCGCTGGCAAAAGTGCAGTTTCATTACGCCCGAGGAAACCGCGCAGGAATAATGGCCTTGAAGCCGCTGTTGTCACCGACAGAAGCCAAACGCTGGGACCGCAAACTCGACTTGATGGCCGTCAAAGAAGCGGAGTTGAAAGCGCGGGAAGAGTACAAGAATTTGACGCTGATTGCGGAGGCGAAGAGTTGGAAAACGTTCTCCGAAATGGTCGTCGATTTCCAAAAAGACTATGTGTCGACGCCGACATTTAAAACGAACGCCGCTCAAATCCGACTCTGGCAGGAAGCCGCGTTGCGCGCACTCGAACCGCCCAGTAAATGGCGGAGCGTCTTCCACGCCGTGACCGTGCAGGATGTACTGAGCTCCAAAGGAGAAGCGTTGGTTGAATTGACATACGATTTTAAAACGCCCGATCAAGTCTACGATTTCAGTTGCGCCTATGGCCAGTTGAAAATCGAAAACGGTCAGCTCCTTGTTCCGCCCGGTGGCGGTGATTTTTCGAACGTCCGCTTCATTGCACCGTTCGCATCGATTCAATCGTTCAGTGCCACTGGCAAAACACGCCAACCCGAATTGGCGTCGTTGGGTATTGTCTTTATCGAAGCCGCGCAAATGGTCACCGGCCCCGCAGCCACCAGCCCTGTCCTGATCCTCGACCCCATGACCAAAGGTGCGCTCCTTGCAAACATGCTCGAAGGCTCACCGTTGACGCCCAAGACGCCCACCGTTTTCGACTGGCGCAAAGAGACGGTCTTCGGATTCAAAACGCTGAAAGGCGAGAAACATTGGACGGTCGATTCGCAGGCCATCGCTGTTACGAAATTGCCAAAACAAACGACCGGCGGCTGGATCGCGTTGTGCGGTGCCAATGGCA
The DNA here is from genome assembly GCA_037129555.1 of Planctomycetota bacterium. GTDB lineage: Bacteria > Planctomycetota > SZUA-567 > H5-PLA8 > H5-PLA8 > JANXLS01. The sequence continues at coordinate 6,242 of JBAXUS010000082.1, read as the reverse complement.
ATCAAGCATGGACGGGTTTCCAAATCGTTTTCAAACCCGATCCGATTTGGAAAAGCATTCGCTTCAAGAAAAAAGTCGAAGCGCCCCCAGCGAATTGAATCGCGCACACGTTAAGCGTGCGCGCTCCAGCCCCACTCAGTAAACGCGCCTTCAATCAGCATATCGTTGCCGATCATCTGCGAAGTGACCGATCCATCGATGAACGTCATCGCATCAGCCACCTTTTCAACGCCGCGTCCGCCCACCGCGCTGAGTCCGTTTCCGCCGCCCACGATTTTCGGAGCGACAAACACGTGAGCGCGATCCGCCAATTTTGCATCCACGAACGCGCCGAGCACCTGCGCCCCACCCTCAACCAAAACCGACATCACGCCGCGCTTGCCGAGTTCGCGGACTACTGCTTCGACGGAGACAGAACCGTTCGCGCTGGGATCCACTTCAACAACCTCAGCCCCGCGCTCGCGCAAGGCGTCGATACGCTCCATGACGCTCGCGTTCGGCGACTTGCACACGGTCAAGATGATCGGACCAGCCGGTTGCACATCAAATAATTTCGAGTTCAACGGCGTCCGAGCGTTTGAATCCAGGATCACGCGTCGAGGTTGGCGGGTTGACGCCGTCTCTTCGTCAGAATCCAGCCGCACATTAAACGACGGATCGTCCGCCAACACAGTCCCAATTCCTACGACGACCGCATCGTGCCGCCCGCGCAGACGTCGGGCATGAAGCCGGGACATCTCGCCTGTAATCCATTTCGAATCGCCAGAGCCAGTCGCGATTTTACCGTCCAAACTCATCGCCCATTTCAAAGCAATCAGGGGCACACGTGTCGATACACATTTAAAAAACGCGGCATTGGACCGACGGCATTCCGTTGCGCAAATCCCCTCTATGACCTGCACACCCGCAGCTCGCAGCGCAACAATTCCGCCAGCAGCAACCGGGTTCGGATCGCGCGCGCCGAGTACGACTGTCGTGATCCCCGCCCCGATCACGGCCTGAACACACGGAGGCGTTTTCCCCGTGTGGTTGCACGGCTCTAAAGTGCAATACAACGTCGCTCCGCGCGTGGCAGTGCCCGCATTGCGCAGCGCATGAACTTCAGCATGGGGCCCACCAAAACGCTCGTGCCAACCGCGCCCGACGACAACGCCATCGCGGACCACCACCGCGCCCACCATCGGATTCGGGCTCACCCACCCTTCGCCGTGCACAGCAAGCGAAAGCGCCTCGCGCATCCAGTTCTCATGCAACTCCGCCATCAGCATACTCCTACTATTTTCGGCCCACTATTTTGGACATGTGAGGGGTTCGATCATAGTCCGGCGCGTAGAAAATGCCCGCAAAAGAATTCCAAAAATTTTGCCAGACCTCCACTTGAATTCCACCGCGATTTCGATATGGTGTTTCTTCCGAACAGTTCGGCGGGGATTTCCGCTACGGACTGCCCTGTCGTCCAATGGTAGGACACCAGACTCTGACTCTGGTTATCTTGGTTCGAATCCAGGCGGGGCAATGTTTTGAGTGTGGCTAGTTAATAATGCAAATGCAAAATTTTTTATTCGGGCATCCGAAATTTTATAAAACATCATTTTTAATTAAATTGGCGCAGTTCAAAAGACCTCCTTGCATTCATCTAAATACAATCGCACCATGGATATAATTTTAAGTTTATTGAAGCATTTTAGAAAATTCGCGTCTTGGCTGAAGGATAATTGTTGAAGCGATAGGCATCGAGCAACCATATCACGCATATAGCTTTATGAATTCGCTATCACTGAGACTCTAAGAAATTCGTTCTAGTATTTATTGGAATACAGTGCTGCTTTATTTAAAAAGTTGATTCAATCGGAATTGGTTTAAAAGTTGCTATACGTTTCTGAACTGATTCGGCTCAGGCCAGAATGAGGTGTTTTTGTTCCTTTGAGACGGCCTATCTGACTCTAATTAAGAGGGTGTATAAAAAGTCGGCGTGCGTGGAAATCGAGCGATTTTTGTTCGGATCGAGGCGTGGACTTCATGCGCTATCAGGAGGAGATAACGCTTGAAGTCCACAACGAAGAGCCGGGCAAAAAGCGCCGATTTACGCTCGCGTTGACTTTTTATACACCCTCTAAGAGATAACCATATTGAATTGAGCCACTTTAATAGTCAAGGAAACAATGCCTGTATGGAGTATTTTCCCAAATACAGGAATTATTTCATCAATTGTGTGGAAATCCAGAGATTTCGGGTTAGCTTGTCAAGTTAGTATGTAGGCAACAGAGTGAGGCTATTTTTTCTAGGAGGAGGTTTATGAACAACAAAGAAGAGAAGGCACCTGTAGTAGCAGTAAAGCGCAAGCGCGGTCGCCCGAGCCATAAAGACTCATCGACATTTATTGCTTCCGAACAGGCCAGCGCCTATGGCATCAGTTTGCCGCAGCTCGCAGAACCCAATGAGCGCTATCTTTCTCCAGATGATATTGGCTCAATCCTCAACATTACACCCGAAGCGGTTAAGCAGTGGATCTACCGCCGCAAGCTTCCAGCCGTGAAGCTCGCCAACGGGTATTGGAAAGTTCGCGTCCGGGATTTCGAAGGATTTTTGCGCGCTCGCTCGGAAATCGGTTCGCGCCACGTTCTCGTTACGGACGGTGGACACGGCGACATCAAGCCGATCACGGACGCCATCGAAGCCGCAGGATTCCGAGCCGTCGTTGCGATGAACTATTCCGACGCCCTGCTCAAGGCACTCGATCATTTGCCGTCCATGTTCATCGTCTGCATTTCGCCGAACGACCCCGATTGCTGGAAGTTCGCAGAACGCGTCAAGGCTCAAAAAGCGTTGCGCAGCTTCCCGATTCTGTTCCTCGGTGGAAAAACAATTTCCGACGAAGAAACCGACAAAGCCGTCGCGTGTAACGCTCAGGGCATTCTGACTCGCCCGATCGCTGGCGAAACGTTGCAGAACGAAATCAAGCGCATCATTCAACGCGCGTCTTAGACCGTCTATTTTTTTTTTACACGCGCGCTCGTTTAAAAACGGGCGCGCGTGTAAAAGGTCTATTCGATCTATTCTGCTCACCCAAGTACACTTTCCCAACGATAACAATCCCTTCCCAGCAATTCCGGTGTCAAGAGAAACAATCGCATCCGGAGAATCACATGCCAACATCTGCTTTTCCTTCAACAACACGTTCTAATCGCCGCTTTCTGAATTGCTAGTGTAATGCTTCACCGTTGATGAATTAATCAGGCACTCAAACGTCGTTCTTTTGAAAAGCCACCAAAGGAGCCACGATGCACACAGCGCCCAACATTGTTTGACGGAAGACGAACGGATTCAGCTTCAACGCCTGAGCCGGCGAAAGACAACACAGGTACGCCTGGCTTTGCGTGCGAAGATTGTTCTGAAGGCAGCCGAAGGAATGCTCAATCAGGAAATCGCTCCGGCTTTGAGTATTGGTAAGCGTTCAGTCCCCATCAAGCCGCCAGTAATGAAGGAGTTGGTTTTCCTGCACGGTGGTTTCGAATCGCGCTTTCCAGGTACGCCAGCACTGGACGCTTTTGCAGCCGTAACGTCTGAACCGCCGTCAACAGCCGTTCCGTAAATCGGCAGCCCTCTTCACTGTGATTCCCGAAACTGCGTTTGCGCCACATCACGGCAGGACGCAAGCAACGCTCTGCATGGTTGTTCGTCGGCTCCACGCCTTCCACATCCGCGAATGTCCACAACGCTCCATAATCTTTCAGCAGCCTTTTGCAAAACCGCCGTACTTTTTTGTCCGGACCGTCACGTCCGCGTTCCAATGCCCTGCACAGCGCCATGGCCGGTTCGATCAGCTGCGCTTGCAATTCGGATCGTTCCGTCGGCTTGTCTTTCCATTCGTTCCATACTTTAAAAATCACTTTCACGGCCCGCAAACCGGCATGGCCCGTTTTTCGCGCTTCAAGCGCGGCGCTCGTATCGACGTCGAGTTTCGAAAGGGTTCCCAGCGACAGCGGCACGTTGAAGAGCGTGTCGCAGGTTTCCTCGATGGCGCGCTTGCTGGCGTGCAGGCAGCCGCTCATAAAGGAAATCGCCCCCGCCAGTTTCGGCCCCGTGCAGTGCGCTCGGATATCCGCGGGAATTTCGGCGCGGGTCACTTTTCCGCAACACGAGCAGGTACGCTGATGCCCGCGATGCTCGGTGATTTCAGCCAGGACTTCCGGCAACTCCGCCACCTGATGCCAGGACGTTTACTGAAGTGGCGAACCCGCTTGCTCTGCCAACGAAGCGTGGCAATAACCGCATGTTTCGGGAACATAGTTGACGATGTGTTTGACGCGTTCGAGCGTGAGTCGCTGGCGAAACGCACCGACATGCCCAGGCTGCCCGCCGGGCTTTTTGCCGCTGCGCGGTTTCGTCGGAGCGGGCGATTGCCACGGCGGATCGGACGACGGCGGTTTCGACGAGTTGGAGGAATCCGTTTTGATTTGAGCCTCCAGATCGGAAATACGCGACTTCATTTCGGCGACTTCCTTCAACAGTGCCGCGACCACGGCTTCAAGCCGTGCGCAGTTCGGACATCCCGTCTTGTTTGCCAAATCGCTCATGCCTATTATTATCGGCTGAACGAAGACGAAAAATTAATCAGACTGAACGCTTTGAGTATTGATGAAAAAACCGTTTCGCGCTGGCGTGCCCGCTTTGCGAAGGAACGCCTGTCTGGCATCCTTAAATATCGACCCCGCGTCAGCCGCCTGCAACATCAGCGCAGCGTCGATACCGCTCAACACATTGTGGCCGCGACAACTCAGGAGAAACCCAAAGATGCCACCCAGTGGAGCACGCGCACTCTGGCTCAACACTTGGGCGTCAGCGATTCGACCGTTCAACGTGTCTGGTCGGCTGCGGGCCTGAAGCCACACCTCGTTAAGACCTTCAAAGTCAGCAATGATCCGCATTTCACGGAGACGCCGCAAGGTAAACAATTGCATTTGATAGTAGACAACTATGCCACGCACATGCATGAGAAGGTTCAAAGATGGTTGAAGAGACACAAGCGCTTTCATATCCATTTTACTCCGACAAGCAGTTCATGGTTGAACCTTGTGGAACGATGGTTTCGAGAGATTACCACCAAGCGGATACGGCGTGGAGCATTTCGCTCGGTGCAGGAAGTCATTGACGCTATTATGCAATTCATCGAGACGCACAACACAAATCCCAAGGCCTACCTGTGGAAGGCGAAAGCAGACAATATCATCGAAAAAGTGAGGCGAGCACGGGCCAAGCTTCAAAAACTGCAATCAGAGTGAAGCACTACACGAACATCCCAGAAACGAACAAGCTCGGCGCTTTCGCCAATCCTGCGCGACACGTGTCGGACTCCTTGAGCGAATGGAGTGACGAAACGTGCTCGTTGAATTTGATCTCGAGGTCATTGTTATAAAGCACCAGCGACCGCTGCAAAAACCACGCGGAGCGTTGCAGAAGCGTCCCGTCTCGGGCCGGATTCGTCAGCGCCAATTCAACCGGGAACGCATCTTTTGGATGAACGCGCGGCAGCCAGGAATTCCAGTCGAGCAATTACTGCATCATTGGCACGTCGATGACGCGCAACATGGCGGACGAATCGAAGATTCCCGATGGTGACTTTACAAGATGGGGGTCCGAGACAAGCAGCGACAGGACCGCTTTCGGATCGTCCACGACCGACTCCAACCCAGCGCCCGCAGCCCAAGCTTCAATCGGCTTATCGCTCGTGCCGGATCCAGGTTGATAGACCGGTGCGCAAGGCAACGCGTGCGGCTGAATCGGATGAGAGCGAACATACGCCGCGATTTGCGTCCCTTGTTTTTCGGTCAATCCGTGGAACTGCGACCGCACGATAATCGAATGATTGCTGAACCCAAAATATTGCAAATCGCGACCATCGATCGCATGGCAATCTATGCAGTGTGCGCGCAACGTTTTCGTGTTTCGCGGACTATCTTGCAGCGTCGCTAATTGCCAGAATTGTCGCCCCGCTTCAATGTCAGCAGCTGTCATCCCAACCGGCATACAGGCCCGATTTTTTGGACAGTCCAGAAGCCACAAAGCCTCCGGAAGAATCGAACGCCAATGATGAAAACTGGTAAACGTTCAGTCCCCCATCAATCAAGCCGGAAGTAGAGACGGCACATTCTTACCCATGCGGTGGTTGAGCACTGCGCTTTTCAACTACTCCAGCACTGGGCGCTTTTGCAGCCGCAACGTTTGCACGGCAGTCAGCAGCC
>JBAXUS010000081.1:0-26230 GCA_037129555.1 Planctomycetota bacterium | reverse complement strand
TTTTACAATTAAATCACCTGATTAGTTGAAACTTTTTGGCGACATGGGTGTCTTAATGAAAACAAGCTCAAGGAACCTGAACATGAACATGTTACGACTCATTGCACTTGTCGTGATTGTCCTCGCATCCAACCTTGCTGTCGCCGCAGATCGGGTGACGGCGGACGCCATGCTCGCCAACGTCCCAACGTTGCTGAAAGAAAATAATTACAAAACCATCGAAGACATGTGCTCCCGCGCACTTCAAGCGGACAACACGACTCCGAACGCTCATTATTACATGGGCTTGGTCCACGAGAAGAACAACAAGCCGCGTGACGCGTTCAAGTGCTATCAATCGGCAGCGCTCAATGCCACGAAAGAAAAGGACGCGTCATTGGCTGCCAAAGCATCGGCTGCTGCCAAGAAGCTCGGCGCGGGGTTGATCGAACTGGATGCGATTGACACAAAGTTGGCCGACAAGCTTCAAAAATTAGCAGACGAAGCGTACGAAGCCGGGCAGTTGGAGACCGCGCGCTCGGCGTTCAGTGCATTGGTTGTCATGCTGCCGGATAATGCGACGATCAAGGAGCGTTTCGAGAAAGTGACGGTTGCGTTGCAGGAACGCGGTGATCCGATCAAGGCCAAGATCGCTGCCGCGATGCTGGCCGAAACGTGGTACAAAGTTGGAATTGGCAAGAAAGACGAAGCAGCGGACCAGGCTAGAGCGTTGTCTGCTCAGTATGCGAACACGGAATACGGTAAGGAAGCAGCAGCCATGCTTGCCCGAAATTTCGCCGCGCCAGACCGTGACGAGATCAGCAAGCTTGCCAAGAAATTGAAGGATGAAAAGAAGACCAAGAAAGTGGTCGTGGCCGTTGCGCCATCGACGACGGACTCGACTGCAAGCACACCCAAAGTATCGACTCCGGTGTCGTCCTCACCCCCGCGCGGCGGCGTTGACGTTGAAGCTGTCGAAAAAGCCGCTGATGAAGCCACCAAAGCCATGCCCAAAGACAAATTGGTCCCCGCGTTCACAGAAGCCTACAAGACCGGCAAAGCGTCCTACGCCAAGTCCACTCCGGGTTCGGAAGGCAACCAGGAAAACGTCGCCAACGCCCTGCAACATTTCATCAAAGCCGAGAGCATTTACCAGCGCATTGAAGATGAGAAATTAACCAATGCAGACTTGGCGTCGCAGTCCAAAGAAGCGTCGATGTTGCGCTACGGGTGCATGAAGATGACGATTCTCGGGCACTAATTTAGACGGATAAAAGTTTCGGTCGGTCTATCACGATCAACACGCTTTTGGAGGGGATTGGCATGACATCATCAACATGGATTCGATCGGTCGTGGTGCTTCTGGCACTGGGCGCATGCGCAGTTCGCGCAGCGGACCGGGCCGTTGCCGATTCGCTCGCAGTGGCCGGCGCGTCGATGGCGGCCAAGGGCAATATGGGCCAAGCCAAGGAAATGTTCTATAAGGCCTTGGCGAACGACGAGAACTGTCCTGATGCTATTTTTGAATTGGCGAAGATATTCGAAAAAGAAGGATCGAACGTTGCAGCAGGTGACTTTTACCAGCGCTCGATGATTTTGATGGCGGAAGAGAACAAACCAGCGAGCGCATTGAAGCGGACCGAAGCTGAGAAACGCATGAAGGCGTTGAACCCGTTCGCGGCGCGATTGGGAGCCTTGTTTGAAGACTATTCGTCCGATCTCGACAAATTGGTAAAAAAGGTACCGGACACGTTGACCAAGGATGCTGCTTTCGCGCGTGTCAACGAACTCAAAGTTCCGTCCATCGTGACGTCTGATAAACTGCCCAAATTCTACGCATCCGCGAGGGCGGAAGAAAAAGCGGCTGCAGAAAAAGCCGCTGCGGAAGCGAAGAAACCGCGTTCGAGTTTCGGCAACAGCGGGTTTAGTTCGCCCCCTCCGACGAAGGTTGCAGACAGTGTTCCGCCTGAAGTTGAACGCGAATTGAAAACGGCGGGTTGGACGAAGATCACCGGCACGTGGGTTAAGAAAGGTCCGAATACGTACGAGGTGACCAACGGGAAATTGGAAGCGCAGAAAACGAACGGCGCGGTGGATGTCATTGTGTATAAAATCGCCTCGTCAACCGCCACGGTGAGAGCCGCCGTACGCAACGGGTTCGGCGGTTCAAGCAGCAGCGACATGGAATCCTCTTCTTCGGGCTCTTCCGGCTCGTCGAGTTTTTACAGTTCGTATCATGACTATGACGGTTACGGCTTGGTGGCGCGGTCGAAGGAATTCAGACTGTATGGACCTAGCTCCCTGACCGGGTTTACCAGTTCTCGCGCGATGGAGCCTAGCCACATCCGCAATGAAACGTACAACGAGGCGATGCCGAAGAACCGGCTGATGGTGTCAATCATGGACGGCGTCTTGGAGCTGTCGATCAATGAAAAGAAATCCCTGCGGTACAATCAAAAAGGCATGCCCACAGAAGGACCGTTTGTGATCGAAGTGCATGGTACGGCGATTATCGAAAATCCGCGCTGCGCCGGGCAATAAAGCCCTCAGCTGAGAAGATACGGGATCGTCATCGGCCCCTCGGGAAGTACCGCTATTGGCGCATCACTTCCGATGCGCTTCAATTCATCGGCGATGCGGGCGGTGATGTCGCGCACCGGTTCCATGTGCGCGCGGCGCGTTTCATCGTCGGTCATTTCACTGAATAATCCCACGCGCGCCCGGATCAAAATCAGCGCGAACAATTGCGCCTGCCATTGATCGAACACAGCGTAACCGGGCGCGTGGATCGTGTCGAGAATCGCTTGAGCGGACGCGTGTTCGTAGAGCATCGTCTTGAAATTACCGTGCTCAGGGAAGCCGTCGTTGCAGCGCGCGGCGGCAATGATCAAACCGCCATCCGTGACGATCTGCGCAGCGGCGGACATGCCTTTGACGGCTTGGTAAACATTCTGGTCCAGCGGGTAGCCGCCATTGGTCGTGACGACTATGGGAAACGGTTTCGGGCACGCGGCCATCGCGGTGGCTTTAGCGAACGCGCAGCCTTCCGTGTGAGCGGCGCGGACATTCCCGCAGAAATAGCGCGTGATCTGCTTCTTGCGATTCAGCGTGACGTTGAGCAGAAAATCGATCGGGAGCAGCGAACCGTTAGCGCGGACCTGGTCCTGAGTCGGGTTGTTGTCGAGCACACCCCACGTGCTGCGCGGATCGCCGATGACTTGTGCGCGGTGGTAGTGCATGATCGCGTTAATGTCCGCGACGGCTGGGAAGCAACCTTTGTAACCGCCAGAAAATCCGGCCATGAAATGCGGCTCGATAAAGCCCATGACGATGCGCTTATCGGCTTCGACATACTCCTTGTTGTAGCTGACATCGCGCCCATCCGGCGTCTTCCCGGCATAGGCCATCGTCTTCGGATCGTGAGCGTTGTGGTTGACGACCTTATACTTCTTCAGCACCTCCGGCCCGACCATGCTGGCGAGTTCCGCAGGTGTGTTGCCGCGATGCGAACCGGTGCCGTTGATGATCGTGAAATTCTCTGCCGGAACGTGCGACAGTTCCTCGAAAATCCACGGAAGCAGTCGCGCGGTGGGCAGGGGGCGCGTGATGTCCGGGATGACGATGGCGACTTTCTCATGCGCGACGATGAGCTCTTTAAGCGGCATCGATTGAATCGGGTTGCGCACCGCATCGCGAAAACCAGCGGCTTCGTCGGCGAGTCCTTCGACGAATTTCGGAGCGAGGATCGTGACGTGAGTCGACGGGATGTCGATACTGATGCCGTCGGTCGAGTACTGAAGGTGTGTGTTCAAAGCAGGGCCTTATTTAACAGGGATTTTTACGTCACTTCCAAGCTGTGATGAATCGTATCACGTACACGAAACGTAGGCTACTTTTTTCGAAATGGCGAGTTCGACCGGACGCCGAATTCGAATCGCCAGTGACCCTCACGCGCCTGCATCAAAATGCAGAAGTAAAAGAAAAGCGCGCAGCAAAACGCGATCAAAGCCGGAATATATAAATATCGATTCCGGGATCCGCGCAGAAAGCATAGCGTCCTGTAAATGCCCCAGCCGGAGATGCCCACCGCAACAGATGCCACGTAGGTCGTTGCGCGAATGGACATGTCACGCTCGAAGTTGGCCCACGCTAAAATAACCAACGGGACAAATAAGAACGCTGCGATTCGCAGCATCCATTTCAATTCGCGTAAATGACTCCGATCCTGCGCAATGTCTGTGCGCATACGCGACAGTTCGGCGTCCAAGGCTTTTATCTCGTCGGAGTCTGGGGTGAGCATGAGTGGAGCCTAAAAAGTATTGCCCGTGTAGAAAAGTGACAGCGTCACAACTTGATTGCAGTTCGACGACCAATAAGAATCCTTTTCCGACCCACCCCGGAAGAACGCAGCAAGCAAGATCGATTTCTCTTCTATCGTGAGCGGCATGTCTGTGTTCCAATAGTTGAAATCAGTGACAAATCTCGAGTCAATTTTACGGCGCACAATTCGACGCCGAATGCAAGCGCTAGACCAACGCCTTTCATAAGCTTGCGACAATATTTCAGTGAGTGGCTAGACAGTACTTACGGTCACTTTCTGTGCAATTGCTCGCGACGACGCAATTTCTGATTGTGTTCGCTAATGTAATATTCGAAATCCTTTTGTCGACCATTCTTCCATGAATCCATTGCTTCGGCCAAGTAGGGCAAATCCAGGACTTCCTGAATGTGACCGACAATTAATGAGTTCGGAGAATGCCTTTGCGAATGGAGCATTTTAAATGCTTCGGCCATTCCAACGCGTTTAACAACAACAGCAAAAGCAATAGCGGCGCTACGAGACATACCCATGTGGCAACTTACAACAAGGTCATCGAGTCCTTGAGCAAATTGAATAGCGTCGCGCGTATGTTGCATTGTTGGTGCATTTGGATTTGAGCCTTGCGTTGTCAAGTCATCGAACAAAAGGACGAGTTTGTTGGCTACTTTATCCACAGCGTCGCGCGACCTTTCAACCACGAATGGATTCTGCAGACTTGTGATGAATATCAGGTTGTGCGGCGTATTCTGAAATGCCCGTTGGACAAGTTCCCGGTGAGAGAGGATTTCAATTTTCATAAGCACTCCTTGTTTACTATTACATCGGGCGCTCATAGCAGTAGCTATCGGTCGAATCGTTTGTAAAAAACGCCACCTGTGACAGTGGCGATTCATAGAACTTTAGAAAAGAAGTCAATACCGTTTAGTCGTGTGGCACTGTTTTCTACACCGCTTTTCAACGTGAGCTTTACGCGATCCGCACTGGATAAGAGTACCTACTCCCGTCACCCACCAGGCGGCCAAATAAAGCCGCCCCTCCACACGGTGTTGCCGTTGCCGTTTTCGCGAAAATTCGCGTAAATTCGCGGTTAAAAAAGGCCGTTACCCGTTCTTTGCCGCGAAGTCCTTCATGAAGCTCGCCAGCGCTTGGCAGCCTTCGATCGGCATCGCGTTGTAGATGCTGGCTCGAATCCCGCCGACCGTGCGGTAGCCTTTCAACGCCACCATCTTCTGCTTCGCGGCCTGCTTGATGAATTCGTCGGTCTTTTCTTCGCTGGGCAGGCGGTACGTCACGTTCATGTGGCTGCGCTGGCTGGCGATTTTTACCGTGCTGCTGTAGTAGCCGCCGCTGCCATCGATGGCGTCGTATATCAGCTTCGCCTTCGCCGCGTTGATCTGTTCCATCTTGGCCAAGCCGCCCTGGCGTTCGAGCCAGCGGAAGGTTTCGAGAAGAATGTAGATCGAGAACGTGGGTGGCGTATTGATCATCGATTTCGCTTCAGCCTGCGCCTTGAAGTTGAATATCTTGGGAATGCCCTTTTCCGGGATCGTCGCGAGGAAATCTTTACGCGCCATCGCCAGCACCAGACCGGACGGTCCGAGGTTCTTTTGAGCGCCGCCGTAGATCAACGCCATGCTGTTCACGGGATGCGGGCGGGACATGAATTCCGAGCTGGCATCGACGATCAAATTCGGATGCGTTGGCAGATCGACGATGCGGTTGCCGTGCACGGTTTCGTTCGAACAAATGTGGAAATACGCGGCGTCAGGATTGAGCTTCCAGCTCGACGCTTCGGGATGGTGATCGAAGTTCGTGGCTTCGCTGCTGGCGACGATGTTCGCGGTCGTTCCAACTTCCTTCGCACCACCAGCGGCTTTCTTCGACCATTCGCCGGAGACGAGGTAATCGGCGGACTTGCCGTTGGCGAAATTCATCGGAATCGTGTTGAACAACTGCGACGCGCCGCCCTGCAAGAAGAGGACTTCGTGCGTGTCGCCGACACCAAGCAGCGCCTTGCAGCGCACGATGGCTTCGTCGATGACACCATCAAATTCCTTGCCTCGGTGAGAGCATTCAGCAATGCCGAATCCCTTGCCCTGGAAATCAATAAGGGCGCGGGCGGACGCTTCAAGGACCTCCAACGGCAACATCGCCGGGCCAGCACTGAAGTTGAAAACGCGATTGAGCGAATCGTTTGACGACATGTTTTAAAGACACTCCCATCCAAATGGTTATACGAGTCTATAGACGCTTTCAGAATCTTAACGGATGGATCGATAATCTCAACGAGAATGAGTCGCGAAAGTGCGGAAAGACACGGATCACGCGTTCGAAACGACACGCTCAACGCCATCATCGCCCCTCATTCGGTGTAGTTCATTCCATGCGAAACCTACTCCTCTCCCTCTTGGTCATCCTAGCCTTTTCCGCAGCCCTCCACGCCGCCGACGAGAACCCCGACCTCGCGCAGGTCGTGTACTCCAGCGGCGAAAAAGCCGAAGGCGAGTTCTCGCTCACGCCCGGCAAGAAACTCGAAATCTTCGACGTCAATAAAAAGAAGCGCTTCAGCGTGTCACAAGAGGAGATCGTGCACATCTCCGCGACCGTCGAAGAAGAAAAAATCGAACAGGGCTGGATGTTCCGCGAGGAAGGCTTGAAGGACAAAATCAAGCTCGCGATCTTCTACCCGCTGCGTCAGCTATGGACCGACATCACGCTCTCGTCCGGAGCCGTGTTGCACGGCCATTGCAACGGACTTTTCTATCTCGAAAAAGACGGCGACTCCAAGCGCTACCTGATCGTCGCGAATCAAAAAGGCGAGAACAAGCAGACGCTCAACGACATCCCGTACATCAAAGAAGTCTCATTCCCCAACCGCAAACCCGCCGCCGGAAAACTCGGCACGATGAAAGCGCCACCGAAGACGGTGCTCTACAACATCGAACACGACATGACCTTCGAACCACCCTTCAACGCGCTCGTCCCCGGCAAATACGAAGCCCTGATCTTCCACGACAAATTCCCGAACCCGCACGGCGCAACACCCTACAAAATCCGCTACGGCCTCACCGGCGAAAAAATGCCCGAGGCCGACGTGAAAGCGATGCAAAAGAAGATCGACCTCGTCGAAAACTTCTTCACGAAACAAAAGATCGTCGTCGCGATGAAGTCCGGAAAAACGATCTATGCCTTGATGGAACTAACCCGCTCCGAAGCCAACTACGACGCCGGTTTCCGCATCGTCCGCTGGGAAATCTGGACGATGGAACCGACCTCCACGACCTGGGACATCCACAAGCGCCTCTACCTCTGGCGCGAAAAACTCCCCGACAAGGAACCGCTGCCTACGTTCGAATACGTCGAAGACGCGAAGCTGAAGGGGCTGGGGGAGAATGGGGTGGTGGAGTAGAATTCTAAATCGATTCGAAATGTGCTAAAATGGGGGCGCGTATGGTTGAGATTCGGGAATCTGAGACGTATCAAAAATGTTATGCCGGATTGCGTGACCTTCAGGCGAAACAGCGCATAGACATGCGGATCAGGCGACTGGCGTTAGGTCAATTTGGGGACGCCAAGTCGGTCGGAAACGGTGTTTCTGAATTGAGAATTAATTACGGTCCAGGGTATCGTCTGTATTATACTCAACGCGGAAAAACGCTCGTGATCCTGCTGATCGGTGGAGATAAAAGTTCCCAATCGAAAGACATTAAAATGGCAGTACAGATATCGAAAACGCAAAAGGAGACGATTGAACATGGGCCTCAAAACAACGCGCTGGGACGCCGCTGAACATTTGAATACAAATGAGGAGATGGCTTCCTATCTCGAAATCTCGCAGGAAGAACCCGATCCCGAACTGACCCGAGCAGTTCTAGGGGACGTCGCCCGAGCAATGGGTCTGCGCGAAATCGCGAAACAAACCGGCATCGACATCAAAGAATTAAATCGCGCATTCCTCACCGACGACGAGCCGAGTATGAAAACTATCGCGAAGGTGATCCGTGGCTTGGGCGGAAAAGCAACGGTTACCCCGCGCAAAAAAGCGGTGGTTAAATCCTTGGTTCGTGTCAGTCCAACTGTGAAACGCGCGAAGCGCAAGGCGTCTTGAAGGGTTGAACCGAGTTTTACTATTCGACGACGAAACGAAATTGCGATAGCCATCTAGGAGTTTCGCATGACCCAATGGTATAAGTTGGACAGCCTCAAATTGACCTACGCGGAATACTGGCGATTCTCAAAGTCGCTTCAAAATTTCCTCGATATTATCTTCCTGAAATGGATAGGAAAGCGCATTGATTTCAAACAAGCGCGTCCGAAACTCGATGGATTGATCCGTTGCGACGTGAGCGAGTTTGGTGAAAAAGCGTCGATGGTTAAAGAATTGATATCCGACACCGAAATGTGCGGATTTAGATTTCAATTTTGCTATAAAACGCAATCGCTTGGAATCTCGCAAGTTTGCTCTGCCACCCTGCTCAGTGACGATGGATTGATACTTGCCCAAGTGAACTTCTGCCGAACACAACTCGGAGCAATCACGAACACCATACTTTCATTCAATTGCGTGTCGCGACGAAAGGATAACGGAACCCTCTGCACAATTGACCAGCCGAAATTGTTTGATCTTCCGCCATGGGATGAGAGAAGGCACATGATTGGCGCTCAACCCAAGCAAATAATTGAGCGCCATCGGAGCTGGATACGAACAGCGTCGCATGAAATTGTGCCTACCGCAAAAGAAGAACTGGAAGACCTTCTCGTGGAATTTGAGAACCGGCATCTCGATTTTTATATCACCCGCGGCCTTTTTGTTCCGATGAAAGATTACGAGGTCGAGACGTTGAAAATTTCACTCAAACCCTATGTCGAAAAGCCCTGTGCTGCTACACCAGAAAGTAAACTTCACAAGCGCCCATCGCGGACGAAACGATCGGTCTCACAGTGGATGAGTCCTTGGAATTGAGAAGTAATTGAATCAACATCGTTGTATATGAAGTAGAACGATTCGAATTTGACAGACGCTCAATTCGTAATTTTGAGGTACCGCTTATGAATCTCACCACCGTCGACACCGCCACCCACACCGTGGGCTCGCGCCAAAAACTCTTCCGCGCGTTGCAGGCGAGTTTGATTCTGGCGCTGCTGCTCTCCGTCGGGGCCATCGTGCTGTTCGCACTCGACAATCTCCTCCATCTCAATGCCGCAGCGCGCATCATTCTCAGCCTCGGCTTCCTCGCCGGTGCAGGCGTGTTTTGGGTGCGGAATTGTCTCAACCCGCTGCTCCAACCGCTCTCACGCGAAGAAGCCGTCATCATGATCGAGCGCGCGATGCCCGAACTGGACAACCGGCTCATCAACGCCGAACGCTTGCGCCGGGATTCGCGGACGCCCGTCGAGATTCTCACCATCATCCAGGACGAAGCAGCGCAATTGATCGCCGTCTTCGATCTGCGCAAAGTCACCCCGCTCAATCCGCTCAAGAAGCTCGCCCTATTCGCGGGTGTGTCCGTGCTCGCACTCCTCTTATATGCAGCTCTGCTCCCCGACCATTTCACCAACGCGTTCCAACGCTACACGCGCCCGAATTCGTTCATCCCGCCGATCACGCGCACACTGTTGACCGTCGTGCCCGGCGACATCACGGTCGTTGAAGGCGACACCGTTGCGATCAAAGCCGACGTCAGCGGCGACATTCCGTCCGACGCGCGCGTCTTCTCCGGTCAAGCCACGCATCTCATGCGCTTCGTTGGCAGCGCGTTCGTTCACGAATTCCAGAACGTCGAATCCAATTTCAACTACACGGTCCAGGCCGGCGACGCGCAGAGCCAGGAGTTCAGCGTGACCGTCCTCAAGCGCTGCAAAATCGAAAAGCTCGCGCTGCATTACGATTTCCCCGAGTACCTGAAATTGCCCGCACGCAGCGACGATCCATCGTCAGGCGCGGTCTCCGTCGTCGAAGGCACGCGCGTCAGTGTCGCGTTGAAAACGAACAAGATCGTCAGCTCGTTGAACGCGTTGATTTCGGACGGCAACACGATTGAACTCAAAGACCAGAAGTGGATGATCGACGTCAAGAAAACCGGCAGCTACACCTTCTCATGGATCGACGAAGACAAACTCGCAGGCAAAAGCGCGGCGTATCCGATCACGGCATTGAAGGATCAACCGCCGACCGTCCGCCTGCTCGAACCGACGCGCGATGTCAGCATCCAGCCCGACGGCGGCATCTCCATCGTCATCCAAGCCGGCGACGATTTCGGATTGTCCAGCGTCCTGCTGAAGATGCGCAAAGGCGACAAAGCCCCCGTGATCCTCTCCGAATTCCCCATCGGTGACGCGCAACGCCGCAGCCTCCGCACGACCTTCTATCTGTCGATGAAAGAAATCAATGCAAAACTCGGCGACGCGTTCGGCGTCTTCGCCGTCGCGAAAGATTTGAAGGGACAGGAAGCCGCCAGCGGTGGCGTCTACGTCCACGTCGTCGCCGATGCGACCGTCAAACAGGAAGCGATCAAAGAAGTCAAAACCATCGCGGCGCGAATCCGAGAAGTCATCGCTGAACAGAAGCGCGTCCACGGTATGACGCTCGCCGCGAAACCTGTGCTCGAAGTTCTCGTCAAAGACCAGGCGACGATCTACAAAACGCTCAAAGCGATTTATTCGTCCTGGGACAACCAGGATCTGATTCACATGAGCGCGCGCAAGAAACTCGAAAGTGTTCTCGCCGGACCCGCCACGTCAGCGGTAAGCCAATTGCGCGGCGACATCCCGCTCGCATTGAAATCGCAGACCGCGATCATCGTTGATTTGGAAGCCATCGTCTCGATGCTCGAAGGTGTCGTCGCGAAGAGCCAGACTGACGGCGTCGATAAAGCGCTGCAACAAGCCGCTGAAAAAACGCCCAAACAAATCGCCAAGGATATTTTGGCGGGGCTTAAAGATTTCGAAAACGAGCAGAAGAAGGTCATTCAAGAGACGATGGATTTGAAGCTCAAAGCCGCTGAAGATTACACCGACGAGGACAAGAAAAAGCTCGACCGCATCAAGCAGACTGAAGAGAAGTGGGGCAAATTCTTCCAGGAAAAAGCGACGGATCTGTCGCGCCTTTCGCCCCAGGACATGACCAACGGCACATCATCAAAAGAGCTGAACGAAATCGCCAGCGAGATCAACGCAGCCGCTGAAAAGGCCGACAAAAAAGCCACGGAGCTCGCCATTCCACTCGAACAAGGCGGCCTCGAATTGGCGAAGACCATCGAATCCAATATCGAGAAATTCCTTGCAGGCGCGCCGGATTCGGCCAAGTGGAACATGGAAGACAACAACAAAGATGTGGACGTTCCCATGCAGGATTTGCCCTCGGAATTGGAAGACATCATCGGCGACTTGATCGACAAGGAAGACAAGCTCGCCGAAGAAGCGCAAGACGTGACGAGCAACTGGTTGGACTCGATGGACAAAGGCGTGGGCTGGGGCGTCAGCGACGGCCCGATTTCGGACATGAGCGCCAAGGGCATCACCGGCAATGTCCAGCCGAACAACAATGAAGTCAACGGCCGCAGCGGTGAAGGCCGCAACGGGAAAAGCTCCGGCCAATTCGCTGAAAAAACCGCTGATGGAAAAGGTGGCAAACAGACGCCAACCCGCTCAACGCCCGACCCCTTCGAAGCCGGACGTGTCGAAGACAAATCGAAAGAAGAATCCGGCGGTTCAACAGGCGGCGGAAAAGTCAGCGGTGGAAACAAAGAAGGCTTGCGCGGCGTCCCGCCACCGCCCAGCAAAGAAAAAATGGATCGCCTCGCCGACTCCCAAGCCGACCTGCGCAACGCTGCGGAAAAGGCAAACGTCGCCATGCAAAAGCGCGGCTATGTGTCACAGGATTTGGTCAAAGCCATCGATAAAATGAAAGGCATCGAAGGCCAGTTGCGCGGCGTGCGCGGAGCGAATTACACCGGCGAAATGAAAGCCATCGGCGAGAAATTAAGCTCCGCCAAAAAGACTGTCCGCGACTCCATCGACGTCAGCCGCGACACCTCGCGCCCACTCACCAAGCAGCGCCGCGACGACATGCGCAACGCGATGGATGAAGCGGTGCCGTCGGAGTTCAAGGACTGGGTGAAGGAGTATTACAAATCGTTGAGCCAATAAGATTCGTCCTTGCGCGGTGATCTTGCTTTATGGATCACTACCGCTGATAATCGCGCTTGGAACTGGAGGATGTGCCCATGCTGACGCTCGCAAAAAAATGGACCGAACGCGAACTGCTTCGGTTGCCTAAAGAAGACGGAAAATATGAATTGGTCGATGGGGATCTCGTGCTTATGTCACCTGCACATTTTGATCACGGAACAATCTGCGCATCCATGACAATTCGGCTCGGCGCGTATGTGTTGGAAAAAAAGCTCGGTATCATTGCCGAAGGTCAAACCGGGTTCTGGATGGCCAACGGTAATCTGAGATCGCCGGATATTTCGTTCATTTCAATTGCGACTCTTTCAAAGTTGGAACGCTTGCCGACCGGTTTTTTCAAAGGAGCTCCCGACCTCGCGGTCGAGGTTTTTTCGCCCAGCGAACGCACAAAACAATTGAACGGCAAAATCGCCGACTATTTTGCGAGCGGCACGAAGTTGGTATGGGTCATTTATCCCAAAAGCCGTTCAGCTCGCATCTACCGCAAGCCCAACGCTAAGCGATTGATTGGCGAAGATGAAAAGTTGGATGGGGAGGATGTTGTGCCGGGATTTAAGGTTCGAGTGGGCGATTTGTTCCCGCGCATTTAAGCGAATTCCGGAATAAGAAAGGCACGTTTTCAATGGATATTCGCCGATTCATATTTTGCAATGCGGCGCTAGGTATGTTTTTGCTTCACGCCGCCGAAATCAATCTCGTCAAAAATCCCGGCTTCGAAGACGGCGACAAATACCCCGCGCATTGGGACCGGCCCGACGGGTTGACAATGTTTTGGGAGAAGGACCCGCAACGCCCGGACGGGGGAAAGTGCATTCGGCTTTACACGAACATCGACAACAATGAATTCCTCAAACGCTACGACGAAATGAAGCTCGAAAACCCGCCGCCACCGAAAACACCGCGCGTCTGCAAGCCGCCGGGATACGAGACCGTTGGCGGCAACGATGGCGTTCCGTTTTATTCCGAGTACATCGACATCAAGCCCGGTATGAAATACACGCTCAGCGCCGATTGCCGATCCGACACCGGCAGCACGCCGAAGATTTTCATCAAAGGCTACACGGAACAGATGACCGAAATTGCCGACGACAAAGGCAAGCCCATCACAGTGCCGCTACGGCGCATCACGTATAAAGGCGACTTCGATTTTCAGGCGCCCAAGCAATGGAAGACGACATCCGTCACGTTCAGTCCGACTGGAACGCGCGACGACGTGAAATGGATTCGTGTCAAAATCTGGGCGTATTGGACTCCGCAAAATTATTGGTTCGACAACATCAAAGTGGTCGAAGCCGGCCTCGACCCCGAAGCGCCCAAGCGCTGGGCCAAGAAAAAGAAAGCTGTCCAGGACGACAAAGACAAAGAAAAAAACGATGTGATCCGCGAAGCGCGCTCGGGGCTAGCGTACATCAAAAAAGGTGTCGATCAATTCAAAGAAGACACCGGCGCGCTGCCCAAAACGCTCCAAGATTTGTTGAAAGACCCCGGCGTTCCGAAATGGACCGGACCCTATGTCGTGGACCTCGGCGAAGACCCGTGGGGCAAGCCGTGGAAGTACGCTACCGAAGGCAAAGAATACACACTGAAATCACTCGGGGCGGATGGGTTGGACAATACGGGTGATGAAGTTGAATAAAATTAGTTTCGAGTTTCGGGTTCAGGGTTTCGCGTTTTTTGGTTTCCGATTTTGGTAAAATTGCACATGGCAACACGAACTCGATCAACTCGAAACCCGAAACGCGAAATCCGAAACATCGTTCTCGTACTAGCGCTGATCGTCTCATCTCTTCAAGCCGCCGACACCTGGTTCAATTCCGCTTGGCCCTTGCGCCGCACAGTCACCGTCACCGATGTTGGGCGCGGCGGCAAATTACGTTCTGTGGCCTATGCGACAGTCCCGACGCTCGGGAAATGCAACAGCGCGGCGACGGATATTCGCGTCGTCAACGATGCAGGAAAAGAAGTGAAATCGCTTGTGGTTTCAGCCGGTTTTGATGATCACGCGCTGGTCGCGTTCGAGGCTCAAACAAAAGGCGTCTACAAACTCTATTTCGGAAATCCCAGCGCGAAAGAACCCGCGATCAAACTCGAACCCGATGCGGGACTCGTGCTGGAGGTTCGTGAATTGGGCGAAGGTGCGCCAACAAGTTGGGACGATACACAGAAATTGATCCAAAACAGTAAAGTGCTGGGCCGAGCATTGTGGCCGCATCTCGAAGTCAATTTCAATCCATTCGGCGCTCCGGACAAAGGTATCTACATTCAGTCCGCCACACTCGACATTCCCGTCACGGGAACGTATGGATTTCAGAGTAATGCGTCGGCTGCTTCATTTATTTTGATCGATGGAAAACTCGCTGTCGATTGGCCGGGCTGGCACAACACGAAAGGGCGCAAACAACAGAACACAGGCCAGCTCGAACTCACGGCCGGTGCGCACAAAATTCAATACGTCAACGTCTTCAACGCTCACGGAGCATGTCTTGCCGGCTGGCAGAAGCCGGGCGACAAAGGTTTCACGCCGATCCCGACTGCAGCATTCGCCGGGTATTTGATTGCCCAGGTCGGACCCGCCGAAACGAAGACCGGACCGATCGCCGATTTCGATTGGCACATTGCAGACGATCTCGGAATGGAAGGCCGCGCGGTCACGTCGGTTCAATTCAATACGCTGACCAAAGGCAAAGTCGTGAAGTGGGATTTTGGTGATGGAGCCGTCTCATTCATGGACGCTCCCGTTCACGTCTACATCGAACCCGGCGTGTACAACGTCGTGTGTGAAATCGACGGAAAAAAGGCCGAACAAAAAGTTCTTGCTCGACCGATTCATGGGCATCGCGGCAAGCAATATGAGAAACGCATTTCGGAATACGCCGCGATTATTCACGACTATCCGACCGACGGTTTATCAGCGTCCGCGTGTTTTGAACTCGCTCTGATCTGTCACGAAGCTCAGCGCTTCGAAGGCGCTCAACGCGGATTTCGCGCCGCGTTTGAAAAAGGCTACGTGCCTAAAAACGCGGACGAATTCCAATGGCTTCCCCGGCTCTATGAAATGTACCGGGACGCCGCGCGCTACGACGACGCGATGTGGGTCTGTGATTTTATGGTCAAAACCGCCAAGAGCGACGACGTGGCTGCCATGGCGCTGAACCTGAAAGCGGAGATTCAATTCGATTACATGGACAACGTCAACGCCGCGCAGGAGACATGCAAAACGGTGCTGGCGACGTACGCCAAATCGAACACCGATCATGTGCGCATGGCCTATATACGCACCGGCGAATATGCTTTGGTGCGCGGCGATCGCGAGCAGGCGCGCAAAATATTTGACGATGCGCAGAAGTCGGACAAATGGAAAAAGTGGACCGGCGACATCGATGTGACCGAGGGCGCGCACGAATTGAATTTCACGCAATACATGAGGCAGCGCGAATTCGACGGGGCGATGCGCGAGATCATTTCCTGGGAGTGGAAGACGCCTTCCATAAAATTGACCGGTCAAACGCGCTGCATGCGGGGTAGGCTATTGATAGCGAAGTTGCAAAACGCTCTGGCAGTCAAAGAATTCGAACGCGCGCACCAGGCCGATCCGAAGGCTCCGTTTGGTGACGAAATCTTGTTTTACAAAGGCGCGGCGTACGAAGGATTGAAAGCCATAGCGAAGTCGAAGGAATGCTACGCGAAAGTGATCAAAGAGTTTCCGGAATCCAGTTTGGCTGTTCGAGCCAAGGAGAAGTTGAAATGAAGACGACGAATTTGACGTTCCAAAAAGTTGTCGCCGCGTGTTGCGTCGCATTGGCATTCATAGGTGCAAGTGCGTTGGCCATCGAAAAGGCCGGACCGGACGACAAGCCGTGCGGGCTGCTGCCCGAAGCCAAGCCGCAGCGTATTAAAGGAGGCGAAGCCACCGCGCCGCTTCCGCTGCCCGCGACTCCGTTGCGCCGCTCCGAACGCAAACGCGAACCCGCTCCGCCGACGCTCGTCGGAAAATTGATGTGGGGCCAGCACCGCGAAGTCGAATTCCCGGACGGTCGCAAAGCCGCGTGGGACGATTGGAACACCGATCCGTCGGACATGGCGCGGTTGATGAAATTCGCCAACGAAAAGTTGAACGTCCGCTACCGCCACGTGAACATTGATCCGAAAACATTTTCGTGGGATCCCAGCGAAGTGCCGGTCGTCTACATTCAAGGCCGACGCGCGCCGCAATTCGATGATGCAACGCGTAAAAAGCTCCGCGATTTCGTCTTGAACGGGGGCTACATTTGGGCCGACGCGTGCACCGGCTCGAGTACCCTCGCTGAAGCATTCCGCGCTGAAATCAAAACGATTTTCCCGGACCGCCCGTTGGCAGTGTTGCCTGTCGATCACCCGGTCTACCGCAGCTCGTTTGAAATCACAAAAGTGAAGTACTCACCCGCCTGCAACCGCCTCGATGAAACGCCGGTGATGGAAGGCATGTACGTCGGCTGCCGCACCGCCGTCTTCCTGTTCCCGTACGATCTGTCGTGCGCGTGGGATTCGTTCCACGTCCCGGCGGGCGGCAAGTGCATCGTCGGCGAAGATGCGATGCGCATGGGCATCAACCTCTGCGCCTACACGATTTCGTATTACAACCTCGGACGCTATCTATCCCAACGCAAAGCGCTCGACACCGACGAAGACAACCTGAAAGGCGATTTTGTTTTCGCGCAAGTGAAGACCAACGGTCTGTGGGATCCGCATCCCTCAGCATTCGCAAACGTGTTGAAAACGACGCTCGCTGCGACCAACACGAAAGTAAACTTCGGCCGCAAAGAAGTGCCGATCACTGACGCGAATTTGTTGAGCTACCCGTTCCTGTATTTGACCGGCCACGGCGAATTCACGTTGAACGAAGCCGAAACAGCGAACCTCAAAAAGTTCCTGAACAACGGCGGATTCTTGTTGGCTGATGCGTGCTGCGGCAACCTCGAATTCGACCGCGCGTTCCGCCGCGAAATCAAAAAGGTGCTGCCTGAGTCGGAGATGAAATTACTGCCGAAAGAGCACCCTGTTTTCTCGACGCTTCACAAGCTCGAAACGATCGAATATTCCGCGCAAGTCAAAGCCTCCATCAAAGACGCGACCGCCCCGATTCTCGAAGGCATCGCGTTGGGCGAAGACACCCGCGTGATCTATTCGCGCTTCGGACTGGGCAGCGGCTGGGACGGGCAGGAACGTCCGTACGCGTATGAAATCATGCCGAACGATTCGTTGAAGATGGGCGTGAATATCATTCTGTATTCGATGACGCATTAAAAATCACGGCCGCGAAGTCGTCGTTGCCGTTCAGCCCCGACGGGGCGAAATAATGTAGCCCAGGGCGTAAGCCCTGGGTTAGGAATTCAAATGAATTGAGAGCCCCAAAGGGGCGGCATAAATGGCAATGGCGTTTGGCTCCTAAAAATCTATGCCGCCATAGATGACTTAGTTTTTCGCGAGGTGTGGTCCAGTTTTTTGGGAGAGTAGCGCGATGAAGCAGTTGATCGTCATTCTCATTGTATCCATCAGTCTGCAGATATTACGATGCGAAGCCGCTGAAGCAGTATCAACACCCGCTGAGGCGGATAGAGCATGGGCAAAATTCAGCGCCTCGGTTTACAAGAGCAAGTCGGAATTGCTGGCCACACTACTGAAATCGCGACAAGCGTTAGTTGATGATCTCAAGGGAGTTTATAAGAAAGAAAAGGAATCCGGCAATTTGAAGGTTGCATTCCAAATCCGGGCCACGCTGTTTTCGCTTGAGTTGGATTTGGAGTTTTTAAATGAAACGTTGAAAACGGATACCAAGGTCTCCATAGTTGATTCGGAGCCTTCTCGTGTGGATTTTTTTAGTGGTAGCGATCCTTATCGACGTACTCAATACATTCAGAAGAACAAGAACAACGAAGTCGCGTATTTGAAATTAACATCGTTAAGTTTCTGGAAGCTCGATGCTTCTGGAAAAGGCAATCAAGTTTTCACATCGCGACGTTCCTTCTACTCTTTTGATGATTCTACAACAATCTCAATTCAGCCCAACTTAGAATGCGATTGGTGCGAGAAATTTTTTCCAAACGGAACGGATTCATTGAAAGAGCCCTTCGTGATCAGCGGACCTTGTAAATTTGTTAATGGTAGCTGGCGAATCCTCTGGCTGAAAAGAAGTACGCATCGAAATACCGAATACATTGAGGAAGTGGAAACCTTGGTCTCTGAAACTCAAAACAATTCCCTTTCGGAGATCAGATTGACAGAGTATCCAAATTCAGTTCCTGAGATTCGCAACTAAATTATTGGATGAGTAGTATTTACTTTTGAGATTCAGAAAAACAATGGACAAAATCATCGTCGTCGAAGGCCAGGCCAAGGGCACGTCGTATCCGCTGAATGAAAATGAAATCAGCATCGGTCGGGCGCGTGAGTGTCAGATTCGGTTGCCGGAATCAGATGTGTCGCGACTGCATTTAAAAATCCAACGCCAGGGCGATGGCTGGATGTTGTTGGACGCCGGCAGCAAGCACGGCGTTCACGTCAACGGTGAAAACAGTCCGCACCGGCTGTTGAAAACAGGCGACAAAATTCGCGTTGGCGGTACGTGTGTGTTGCGCTTTGAATCGGCTCCGCCGGTTGCGGATTACGAATCGAAATCATCCACACCCACCATCAAAAAAGAGGCCGCACCGGAACCCGTTTCGCACGCGCCTCAAATTGAATTGACCGGCGAAGCGGCGGCTCAGATCAAGAAGCTGCGCGAGGCACGCGATGCGATTGTCGCGGAAGTCAGCAAAGTCATTCACGGTCAAGGACAGGTCATCGAACAGATTCTGATCGCGTTGTTCGCGCGCGGAAATGTGCTGCTCGTCGGTGTGCCGGGACTCGCGAAGACGTTGATGATCCGGACCATCGCGTCGGCACTCGATCTGGATTTCAAACGCGTTCAATTCACGCCCGACTTGATGCCGTCCGACATCACCGGCACCGAAGTGCTCGACGAAGATCCGAACACAAAGGAGCGCGTCTTCCGCTTCATCAAAGGCCCGATCTTCACGAACATTTTGCTGGCTGACGAAATCAATCGTACGCCGCCGAAGACGCAGGCTGCGCTGCTCGAAGCCATGCAGGAACAACGCGTCACCGCCGCCGGTTACACGTACACGTTGAAGCCGCCATTCTTCGTTCTCGCGACTCAGAATCCGATTGAACAGGAAGGCACGTACCCGCTGCCTGAAGCCCAGCTCGACCGTTTCATGTTCATGTTGAAGCTCGATTACCCGGACCGCGCGGCTGAAATCGACATCGTCCAAGCGACGACGCGCAACGAACAGCCGACGCCGCAGCGCGTGTTGAGCGGCGACGACATCGTCTCGTTGCAAACGCTCGTGCGCAACATTCCGGTCAGCGATTACGTCGCGACGTACGCGACGGATTTGGTCCGCGCGTCGCGCCCGAAGACGCCTCAAGCGCCCAAGTTCGTCAACGATTTCGTGACGTGGGGCGCCGGGACTCGCGCCGCGCAATTCCTCGTGCTCGGAGCAAAAGCCCGCGCGCTGTTGGATGGTCGCATCAACGTGTCATGCAACGACGTCCGAGCCGTCGCATCGATTGTGTTGCGCCACCGCATCTTCACCAACTTCAACGCCGACGCCGAAGGCATCACGTCCGAGAAATTGATCGGAATGTTGGTCGAAGCGGTGAAGGAGCCGAGCGCCAAGGATTTGCCGAAGTGAGGTTCGCAAGGCATACACGAAAGGAACAGAATCATGGCAGTTATTCATCCGCTAAATGCTCCTGGCAAATATTGGATTGATTGCCGGCAATGTGACGACTATGGATGTTGTGAAATGAGCGCCCCGAACAATTTTCGGCGGGATGAGCTTCATGAATTTGTTTTCAAGCAACCTGAGACCGAAGAAGAAGAACGGCAATGCGCGGAGGCCATGCTCTCTTGCCCGGCAAATGCAATTCACTGTGACGGTCCGCAACCTCCCGTCGACGAATATTTTAGAAAAGAGCTGGAGAAATTGCAAAATGATCAAGAGAAAGAAATCTTAAGCGCTAGGTGTGATACAGAAATGTGAATTGTAGGCGTAGGGCGAATCGTAGGTTTGGACTACATGTTGAAGTTTAGAATGCCGTGGATTTGCCGAAGTAAGAAGCATCTAGTAACATAACTCAGGAGCGGAATGTTACTATCTGATCGCGCAACTCGTACGTTCGTAAGGGATCTGTGTCATGACACATAAAAAAGTTGATAAGAAGCTCATTGAAGCCTGCAAACAAGCTTTGCGACAACTCATTCAAGAGCGGGATGAGGCGGTCTGCCAGCTCGTGATGGAAGAAGTAGAAGAGGACGACGATGTCGAATTTGGAAAACGAATTGAAGAGGGTTTGAAGGGGCCCAGAGTACCTGAAGAACGAATCATGAAACTGCTGAAAGGCAAAAAATGAACGTCTCCTTCGGCCCATTATTCGAAAAAGATTTGAAGCACATCAAGGACAAGAACCTTCGTGACAAAATACTTGATGTGATTGATCGCGTGAAACAAGCAAAGTCCATCACGGAAATTCCGAATCTCAAAAAACTCAAGGGGCATAAGATTTATTATCGAGTCCGTGTCGGCGATAACTACCGATTGGGTATTTCGATTGAACGGGATTTGGTCGAATTTTCCCGATTCGAACACCGAAGCAGTGCCTACTCAACGTTTCCTCCGCGTTAAAAATTTTCATGCGCAGCATCAGCGAACTCCTCCCACCCTCCGCGCTGGCCCGGCTTTCGAACCTTGGTTTAATTGCCCGCTGGATCGTCGAAGGATTTATCTCCGGGCTGCACAAGTCTCCGTACCATGGGTTCAGCATTGAATTCGCGGAGTACCGTCCGTACACGGCGGGCGATGATCTGCGGCATTTTGATTGGAAAGTGCTCGCCAAATCCGAGCGCAAGTACGTCAAGAAATACCATTCTGAAACGAACATGCAGGCGCATGTGCTGCTCGATTGTTCGGCGTCGATGGGCTTCGGCGAACCAGTATCGAAGCTGCGTTACGGGCAGGCCATCGCGGCGGCGATGGCGCATTTGATGATCATGCAGCAGGACGCAGCAGGCGTGGCGGTGTTTGCGGACAAGATTCTGGAGTACCTCCCGCCGCGCGCGTCGATGCGGCATTTTCAAGATGTGACGCGCATCCTCGCCAACGTCGAGCCGCAAAGCACGACCAATATTTTCGGAGCGCTGGATCATCTGGCTGAAGCGGTCAAGCGGCGCGGGATGTTTGTGATCATCTCGGATTTGTACGACGATCCGGACAAGATTCTCGCAGCGATCCGGCACATCCGTTTCAAGAAACACGAAGTGATTTTGTTTCATATTCTCGATCACAAAGAAGTCGAGTTTCCGTACCGTGCGCTGTCCGAATTCAAGGATCTCGAAACGGGCGAAAGCGTCCAAGTCGCGCCGATGGTTTATCGCGAGGCGTACAAATCCGCGCTGCATGAATTCACTGAAAACATGCGCTTGAAATGCGCGAACATGCTCGTCGATTATCAATTGATCGACACTGAAACGCCGTTCGACAAAGTGCTCGCACAGTATCTGTTCAAGCGCCAGAAACTGCGATAATCTCGCACTTATTCGTGGTAGAATCCGAGCGATAGAGTGATTCTAATCCACACGAGGACATCCACCGCATGATTGAAGCCATGAGAACGAATGCCGACATTCTTGCCCAACTGGCTTTGCTGGGTACAGAGCAGAATCGACTCGAAGATTTTCTGCTCGATCCGTCCCGGGGCGTCAAGTTGATGCAAGCGCTCGTGGCGTTTGATCCGGGGGCGACGGGTTTTAAAACCGATCATGTTTACGCGGCGGCGCACGGAATCAGTCGTTTGACTGAAGCGCTGCTCGACCATCTGATTGCGAAATACAAAGGTAACGACCGCGTCAAGAATGTGATCCCGAGCGGCAACCTATTGCTACAGTTGCGCGCGGGTCCGGCACTGGATCGCAAATCGCTCAATCGTGCGATCGGGACGTTCTATCTTGATTGGCCATACGCCGCGCATTGGCGGCGTGATCTGTACCGCATCCCCGAAGGCGGGTTGACCGTGTTCGGATTGGTTTACGGCGGGTTGCAGAAGCTGCGCGATCTATTAGACGAACAGACCGGGCTGGCTTAAAAAGTTTCGCGTTACGGGTTTCGCGTTTCGGGTTGGAACGGCGTCCATTGCGAGAACGTGGCCGCCTGACCGACCACTTTTGCTTTTTCATCCAAAATATTCCAGATCAACGCGTTTTGGATGCGGAAACGTTTTCCGGAACTGGCAATGCGGATGCCTTCGTAGCCGGACAAAAATCCGTCGCGCTTGACACGTGTCATGAATTGCTCGCGCTCTTCGCGGTGCATCGGTTCAGCGGTTTCGCGCGAAGGCATTTGGGTCAGGCGATCCCAGTCCATTTCCCACACATCCAAGGCAGTCTGGTTGCCGTAATTCAAAATCGGATTCGCTTCAGTGCCATGCGAGACGATCACGAACGGTGCATCGAACAGATTCGTTGCATCGATGGCTGGGTCATCGCTCCGGGTGATCAACTCGCGACCGGTCCAATGGCAGTAACTGTCGAGCATACGTTGAACGTGAATTTCAATAGAAGTCATGAAACGCATTTTAACGCCGGGATGACGCGGCGCAAGTATGACCCGTTGGGGCCAGTACCCTGGTCCATACTTTCATGCCCCAGCGTATTTGCGTTGAACACAAAAAACGAATTCATTAAAAGTCATGTACGCCCACTCAAACGCACCCGCGAACGCATCTGGAAATCGTCCGCCCGGCCATTAGACTGAGCGTTAACGATGACATGGGAGAATTGAACTATGGCGGGTGAAGTCGAACTGAAAAGCAATATCGCGTTCAAAGAATGGGCGATCGTGTGTGACGAAGTCCTCGCAGGCAAGCAAGTCGCACTGTTGCGCAAAGGCGGAATCCTCGAACAAAAAAAGGGCTTCCAACTTGAACACGAAACCTTCTTCTTCTATCCCAACACGGAGCACCAGAGCCGCGAGCAATTGAAGCCCGGATTTCATCCGCGCCTCGACGCCTACGGCCCACCCGCGCGCGTCTCGGGAAAGATTTCCATCGCCGGATTCGGGCGCGTCGTCGACATCGTCAAAACCACCGACGCCGAAAAACTCCGCGCTCTCGAATCGATCACGTGCTGGACGCAAGCGCTCTTTGACATGCGCATCAACTACAAGCCTGAAAAACCGAATTTCGTCATCACCGTCCGAGCCTACACGTTGCCCCAGGTCATCGAAGTCCCGTATAACGAAGACTACGCGGGCTGCCATTCGTGGGTCCCTTTGAAAAACGAATTGATCGCCACCGGTACGCCCGTGTTGAGCGATGACGCCTTCGAAACGGCGCGCGCGGCTGTCTTGAACATCGTCTCCTGATAGAAAGCAGCGGTATGGCTATGAACCTCGTTTTGATTGGGTTGCGTGGAAGCGGTAAATCAACGGTCGGTCGATTGCTGGCCGACAGGCTGAATCGAGAATTTTTCGATACAGACAGCATCGTTCAAGAACGAGCGGGTAAGACGATTCGTGAGATTTTTGAGACGGTGGGTGAACCCGGCTTTCGCGAATTGGAATCCGCTGTCGTGCTCGAATGCGCTGCCAAAACGAACGCCGTCATTGCGACCGGCGGCGGCGCGATTCTCAATCCCATCAACGCCGACGCGCTCAAACGCAGCGGCTTTGTCGCCCACCTCAGCGCCGAACCGCATGTGCTGTGGCAGCGCATTTCGCACGACGCGTCGTCACACGCCAGCCGTCCGAAATTAATCGCCAATGCCGATTCGGGCATCGATGAATTGAAGCAGCTCCTGCTCTCCCGCGCAGGCGCGTACGCCCACGCCCGGCATGTCGAAGTGGATGTCGAAGGCCGCTCGCCCCTTGAAGTGGCCGAAGCGATTTTATTGTTGATGCGGACGCATGGAATCAGCGGAGCGATAACCGTCTAACGGAAACACGATCACTATGAATCATGAAAAAGCCAAACAGCGCATCGTCACATTCAAGCTCGAAGAAGAGTTCGCGGGCTTCCTCGACACGCTGCCGAATAAATCCGAATTCATCCGCAAAGCGCTGCTCGCCGCGCTTATGGAACCCTGTCCCGTGTGCAACGGCAAGGGCAGTGTTCCACGCAGTCTGCGCGCGGATTTGCAAAAGATTTTCGCCGAACGCGAATTCGTCCCGTGCTCGCAATGCGGCTATGATTTCCCCCTCGACGCCGAGAAAAAGCGCAAAGGCCTGAACGACAAGGACCGCATCAAGCAATACATGAAGGGCGGCGAATTTTACTGCGACGATTGCTACCCGAAGACGCAGGCCTGCGAAGATTGCGGTGAACACGTGGCCGGAAAACGCATGGCCGGCCACAAACTCAAACACGTGAAATAGCATTATTCCTTCTCGCCCTGCCCTCGGAACTGCGATTCTTTCGCCTGAAACAAGACGTTGAACGTCGTCAAACTTCCGTAGCACCGCGTGATGTAGCCTTCAAGGTCCAGCTTTTCTTCCGGCGTCAAGACTGCATGCGCGTTGATCTTCTGTTCGAGCACGCGCAGCTTGTCGCGGATGCCGATGATCTTTTTGAAGAACATATCCAGCGGCACATCTTTCGGCTGCGTATCGGTCTTTCCCGGGATCAGCCGCAACGAACCGCCGATCCAGCGCTTGGACATTTCAAGATCCACATCCAGCCAGCCGTGATCGCCAAGGACTTCGCGCACAGCCTGCTTGATCAGATCAAATTGCGGATCGCCGACAACCTCGTCCGCCGTCATCGCGTCAAACGTAAACGCGACATGCTTGACATCGCCGCCTTTAAAAACCGTGACGTAACAATCCCCTTCATAACCCACAATCCGCCCAGCCCCAAATAACGGGTGCGAAACGATCGTGTTCAATCCAAGCTTGGGTGCAGCAGCAGCGTCTGACATAGCAGTTCCCTTATCGTGGCAATCGTAAACGAACAGCGCTCAGTATAAATGCGCAGCCGCGTTCGCGAGTAGAAAATCGCGAATTCGCTTCAACTGACAGCCACTTCCCGCTCCCACACAATCACATCGTGCGTTTAACCAAGTCAGCAGAGCAATCCCGCCCCGTCTCCTCCACCAACGCACCTACCACACCCGCCGCTCGCGAATTATAATTCCCATTCCCACACAATCACATTGTGCATAAATAAAATTAACTATGATCTTTTATATCACTCCCGCCTCCACTTCGCCCTTTCCAAAAACCGAAAGCCTCCTTACTATACAACGAAACAATACCCGCCTTTTCAAGCTATTTCCAAAAATATCACGCATCCCTACCTCATCAGCCGCAGAGCGGCGACAAGTTCAAGTAGCCGTGGTCGTAGTTCGCGTAGCGAACAAGGCCACGGTCACGTTCCCGAAATTCGCCCCAGCCGCGTCAGCGGAGTCACCGATTCGGTACCTCATTTTAATAAATGCTCTTGTTCCGCAGGAGTCAGCGGATTTGACGTGACAGCAATCTCAAATACGGTCTTCTGAATTTGCTTTCCATTCCATCCATATCCTTGCGCGTTAGAGCCTGTATAAATATGACCAAATCCCCACCCTGGACACGCATATTTGACTTCAATATAGCCTGGACCAGATTTTGTTTCGGTATCGTAAATGCCTAATAGTCGAGCTTCATGAAC
>JBAXUS010000080.1:0-26241 GCA_037129555.1 Planctomycetota bacterium | reverse complement strand
AATGTGCCGTCTCTACTTCCGGCTTGATTGATGGGGGACTGAACGTTTACCTTTTTTTTACTCCGGTGTTCCTCACGAGTTCAAAAGTCTTTTCATCCTCGTAGTAGCCTGGGGTATACATGTCCAGACGGCTCATTTCGACGTAATGTTTCGCGGTAGTCAAACAGGCAAGACAGAGCGCAAAGCAGCCGTTCTTGTCATAGCAAAGCATCGGCTGAATCGGACAATCCACCCCTTCTCGGTACGCCTTTCCAGCCTTGTCTATCACTCCGCGTATTGTGTTGAGATTATCGCAGGATGATTCCAGCCGAGCAGACGTGTACTCATTTATCTGGTCGTGATGAACGGTCGAACCGTCGATGTCGTTTTGCGAAAGCGACAACGCATTTAAATCGTATTGCATCGATCAACTCCTTGCTTCCCTTTTTGACCGTCATTCTACAATTACCACGAGCGTTTTTTCGTCGGTCGCCCACCTTTACGTGCTTCTGGAAAAGCGCTCGTGACATTGAACCGAAACATTTCAACCGGATCGGACAGCGCTTTTTCGTACCAATCGCCAATCTGTTTGCGTCGCCGCCAACCGCCGCCGCATAATTCCTGGGCAAGCTCAAGCGCGGGGTCGGTTTGATTCACTGCGGGTGCGACCACTTTTTCTGCTAATTGCTCCTGGATTTGTTTCTCGACTGCTTGATGTTCATCCTGCCAACGCCGAATCATTTCCGCCACGGCTTGCACGACAATCGGATTGTGTCCCAACGGGATGCTCCGGTGCCGAGTGTAGCCAGCATGTGAATCGTATTCGCGAAAACGCAGTCGATACGTCGGTCGGCGCTCAGGGCCGTGATGCAATTGAACGACACCATTGCGTTCGAGAATTGGGCGGAGCGCATCAAGCTGCAGCAGCAAATCGGCAGGAATGTCGCGAGCACGGTCATTCATTGGCCACCCCACGCTGGACGCTGTCCATCCTGATGATCTTGCCGCGTGCAGCCGGTTTCGCTATTGGCGCTTCACGGATAGCCAATGTGTGCTTTACAGTGGCGATAGTTTTCGAGAGCATGATCACGCGGTCTTCAAGGCGAGCTAGGCGTGGCAGGTCTTCTTCAATTAGATTTTCGCTCGGCCCCATTAAATAGCCCCGGCGTTTGGCGTCATGCTTCATGTCACTGCGAATTCGCGCCTGGCAGCACAGTAACAATTCTGCGTCGAACGACAATGCCTGTGCCAGCACGGCGTCAATTAAGCCCGCTGTTCCACGCTGCGACGTGTGCGCATTGATTGAAGCACGGATCAACTCAGCCTTTTCCTTGTCATCAAAAACAATACCCACATCAGACGCCAAGGCATCCACCACGCCGTTCATGTCGCCATTGTCGGCCAGAGCAATGACATGATCCCGAATGGTAGGTTGCTTGGGCTTCGACCTCGAACCGGTCGAAGACATATCAGTTTCGATAGACATGCGCTGGCTCCCTTTGAATCTGATACTCACATCCTGATTATACATAAACTGCCAACGAAAAATAGTCCTGTGATTCGATATTTATTGGATTCTCGTCAGCCTGATTTAAAGCCTTTTTTGCGTTATAATACGTAGGTATTGGTTCCAATCATTCAGGTACTGAAACCCATCGTACAAAGTCAGGTCGCTGACCGCTCTGGCACGCCGTGTGGCGAACTGGAGTCAATTTCTTTAACTCATGGAAGGAGCACGCACGTGATCAAAATCTCGGCGAACGTCAGCAAGAAAGTTCCGATCCCCGGCATGGAATACAGTAGTCAACAATTCGGTGCGGCGATGGAAATCGAGGTCTCCGACGCGGACAAATATGATGCGATTCAGTCCCGCATTCACGAACTGTACGGCCTGTTGTCGAACAGCATCGATGCGCAGATCACTGGCGCAACGCAACTGCCGAGCGCGCACAACGCCCCGGCGCTTCAAGCCCCGCCGGTGTACAGTCAGCCGGTTCAGAGTGCGCCGCCGCCGGTCCAGCAACGTCCCGCGTACACCAACGGCAACGGCCGCAATCGCATCGCGGCGGCGACCACCAACGGTAACGGCACCTCCAATGGAACAGGTCGTCGCGTTACGGCAACTGAAGCCCAGGCGAAGTGCATTTACGCGATCTGCAAAAGCCAGGGTTTGGACATGATCTCTGTGTTGGCCGATTACAATGTTGCGGACGTTCACGATCTCCACGTGCGTGATGCCAGCAAATTGATTGATCAGCTCAAGGCGTCTCAGGCCGCGAACGGCAACGGCCATTAGGCTGGTGCAACATGGGCAAAGTCCACATCATCACGCTCGCCCGTCTCAACCGCGCCACACACAAAGTGGCGGGCGAGCTTCGTTACCACGGACTCTGGTGCGACCGGATTCGCGAAGTACCGGTCGTGCTGGTGCCGGTCGGCTACGCCTACGGCTGGCAGTGTTATGGCGGCAGCGGCGAAATCTGCATTCCACGTGTTTCGATTCTGAAGCTGTACGACTATTTCACCGGCAACTACATCGGTCTTGCTGATGTGATTCGCCATGAATACGGCCACGCCATCGCCGACCAGCACCGGGGACTGTTCCGCTCCAAACGCTTCACCCACGCGTTCGGCCAGCCTCACGAATCCAGCGTGACGTCAGAGTACGACGCCGCGCACCACGTAAGCGCCTACGCCGCTACTGAAGCTGGCGAAGACTATGCCGAGACCTTCATGCTGTATCTGCGGCATCGCGGCGTCCTGCCCGCCAAACACACCACTGAAACCATCCGCCGTAAATGGCATTTCATCCACGCGCTCTGCCGCGCCATTCGTAACGGTCAGGCACGTTGGTGATCCACACTTCCACTCAATCTTAAAATCAGGAGTACCACGTGAGCACCGCTGTTCTCGCGGAGCCGGCCCCGCCGTGCTCCGTCGCTGTTCCGCTCGACCATTTGTCGTGGTCGGGTATCAATGCGTACAAAACCTGTCCCCGCAAGTTCGCTTACCGCTATTTGGAGAACGTGCCGGAAGAATTCAAGCCGTCATCGTTGGCCTTTGGTTCCGCGTTTCACATCGCCGTCGAGAAGGTACAGGAGGCGCGGCTGCAAGGCTTGAACGTGCCGCCGCTGGACGAAATCCTGAACGCGTTCGACATCGCGTGGTCGAACGAAACACTCGGCCACGACATCCTGTTCTGCAAGGAAGAAGACGAAACGTCCGCGCGCAATCTGGCTCAACGCATGTTGGCCGTCTATTCCGAATACGCAGCGCTGGAGGCTACACTGCCAGGGCCAGCGCAGATCATTTCAATCGAGCACTCGAACAGATTTCGCTTGCTCGCCGATGTGCCACCAATTGAGTCGCGAATCGACCTGCTTGAACTCCACGGCAAAGACCTGGTCGTGTCGGACTTGAAGACCAGCCGGAGCCGCTGGAACGATACGAAAGTTCTGGAAGCCGTTCCACAGCTTGTGCTGTATGCCACGGGATTATTGCCGCTCATGCGCGAACTGGGCGCGACGCGGATCGTCACGAAGTTCGTGGTCGTGACCAAAGCAGTCAATCCAAAAGTCCAAGTGCTGCAACCACAGGCGTCGCAAGACGACGTGGTCCGGCTGAAACAAACAATCAGTGAAACCTGGTCGGCGATTCAAACAGGCCTTTTCATAAAACGGGAATCATGGGCCTGTGCGCAGTGCCCGTACAAGAACCGCTGCCTCGGTCGCTGATCAATAAACCCAAATCAAAAAACCGCCTGATGGCTTTTCACAGCGCTGCAATGCCGGTGACGACCGGCTGAAGCCTTCGAGGTTCAAGCTCCACTCGCTGTTGCTGTGAAAACCCATCCGGCGGGCACGTCAATCTACTTCAACCACAATCAATACATAAAAAAAGGAGAGCACGTGAACACTGAAAGCATCACATTGTACTACCGCGCTGGATCGTCAGATAAGGTTTACCACGCGGCCGTCGATGAAAGACCCGGCGGCTACGTCGTCAACTTCGCATACGGTCGGCGCGGCGCGACCATGCAAACCGGTACGAAGACTTTTACGCCGGTGACGTTCGATGACGCCAAGAAAATTTACAATAAACTGGTGCGGGAGAAGACTCAGAAGGGCTATACGCCGGGCGCGAACGGCACGCCGTATTCCAGCACCGAGAACGCCCAGCGCAGCACCGGTATCCTGCCGCAGTTGTTGAATCCTGTCGATGAACGCCAACTTGAAAAGCTGCTCAATGACTCCGATTTCTGGATGCAGGAAAAGCTGGATGGTCGACGTGTCATCATCCAGGCCGGTGAAAATATCACCGGCATCAACCGCAAGGGCCTGACCATCGGGCTGCCGGAGTCCATCGTCAACAGTGCCGCCAAAATCGGTGTGCCGTTCACCTTGGACGGCGAAGCCATTGGTGACACGTTCCACGCCTTTGACCTGCTGGAATTCAATGGCGTCAATTACCGCACGCGCCCTTTTAAAGAGCGATACACGACGCTGGTCGCGCTGATCGGGACGGGTGTGGGCAGCATTGAACTGGTGCCGGTGGCCAGGACTGCGGCGGAGAAGCGCGCTGATTTCTCACGGCTGAAAACTGACAAGGCTGAGGGCGTTGTATTCAAACGCGTTGATGCCCAATATACACCGGGCCGACCTGCCAGCGGTGGGCCGCAACTGAAGTTCAAGTTCGTAGCCACAGGCACGTTCATTGTCGCCGGTGT
This sequence comes from Planctomycetota bacterium, assembly GCA_037129555.1. Lineage (GTDB taxonomy): Bacteria > Planctomycetota > SZUA-567 > H5-PLA8 > H5-PLA8 > JANXLS01. The sequence continues at coordinate 21,536 of JBAXUS010000080.1, read as the reverse complement.
CAATGCTGGCAAGCGCAGTGTCGGCTTGGAAGTGATCAACGCCACGGGCCACCGGCAGTACGTGGGCAATGTCACGGTACCAGTGAATCAGCCGGTTCCGAATCGCGGCGCGCTCGTCGAATGCAGGTATTTGTACGCATACCGAGAAGGTTGTTTGTACCAGCCACTGATGCTCGGCATACGTGACGACCTCGACGCCAGTGCTTGCACTATTGAACAATTGAAATACCGCAGTGACGACGATGACGACGATGACGACATGGTCGCATGAACCCTTTTCCCAATCAATTCTCTAAACGTTTAGAGAATCTAACCCCCATACTTCTGAAAGGTCCATTCCAATGCCCACGAAGCTGCTCAATCTCATTTCCGCTCGCCGTCGTGACCGACTGTTCTCTGAAATCCGCCACCTGATCAACGAGGTCGATGCCCAGGATCGTTCGCTTGCGCACTGCGGCGAAGGAATGGCCATCGACGAAACGCTTGAAGAGGTCTGCGCACTCCTGCGCCGCGAAGGCAAGCGCGCGAAGAAGACCCGCGCCGCCATCGCCGCGTAGCACGCTGTTACCTTGGGGCGTTCCCGCAAATTTGCGGGAGCGTCCATTTTCTTTCGCACGCGAGGTGAACAATGTTTGTTTCAATCCCATATCCACCACCTGATGATGAGGACGAATCCGAGCCGCCACGCCAGATCGAATGGCTGTGTCGCGCCGGCGCCATCATCTTCAATTTCATCAAGTGACCGCCTGATTTCAGGAGAATACGAAATGCAGAAACGCAGGGAATTTGTTTTCAACGAGCTGCATCGGCTCGTGTGCGATTTTGACGCTGCGGTGTCGGCCAGCGGCATCGAATGCGCCTGGGACGTGGACCACGAATTGAGCGCGATGCTGATCCGGCTCAATGGCGAAACAGCCCGCGTCCGCAAACTTCAGAGGTCGGAGAAAACGGAAGCGGCGTAAACGTCGCCTCCAGTCCTGTCACTCAAACTTTTTTTCAACCATTTCAAATCGAGGAGAATTTACCATGCTCATGTTGAGCCATGCGGCCGAAGTGTCACGCGACGATTTGTATTCAGTCGTGACGCCCGAACCGACCCAAAGCTGGAAGCCTGTCCCGCACCACGAAGTCGTCAACGTGTTGACCGACCGCGCGGCCGCGCGTGGTCTCGTCGTCAAGAGTGAGCGGTTCTGCTTGCTCGACGGCACGCTGTATGGCGCGAACGGCGATCAAACGCGTCTGCCGGGCGCGCGTTTGTTCGGCAGCCTGGACTTCGCGCCTATCCCCGGAATGCCGTTCCCGGCCGGCTGCGCGCCCAGCTGCGGCTTGCGCAACAGCGCCGACAAGTCCTTTGCGCTCAGTATCCTGTCTGGCGCGCGCGTATTCGTGTGCGCGAATGGTGTGCTCTCCGCCGAGCACATCGTCTCGCGCAAGCACACGAGCGGTCTCGACCTGGTCGAGTCGATTGACAAGGCGTTGGATGCGTTTCTTGAAAGCCTTCGCGGGTTCAACCAGACGTACGAGCAACTTCGCTCCCGGCGGCTGACACGGACGAAGGCGCACTCGCTCACGGTCGAGTTGGCGCAGGCGGGCGCGTTCTCGTCGAGCGACATCCTGCCCGTGATTCAGGAATTTGAAAATCCCCGGCATGACGAGTTCAAGGAAAAGAACGCCTGGTGCTTGTATCAAAGTTCTACTGAAATTATGAAGTCGCAGTCGCCGGCCCGGCAGGTCGATGGGTTCCGGGCATTGAACCAAGTACTGACGGCGGCGTTGAACTGAGCATCACGCAGAATCCAGCCGCTGTTCTCGGCGGCTGGATTCTCGTTGTCTCGATTATCCTCATTCCAAATTAGGAAGGAAAAAACATGGAGCAGACCGAACGCAAAGCCCTCGGCGATGTCTTCGACCGTACCATACGGTCGATGAACGGATTGCCGGACGTGATCACGACCAAAGCCACGACTGTGCGCTCCCTGTCCAGCGTGCTGGAACTTTCTCAGACATTCATTGTCCAGACGTATAGGCAACGGGACGAAGGCGACACGATCTTCATTGAATACATCGGCGCGGAAGGCAGCTTTCGCATGGCGTTGCCGACTGCGGTGTCAGATGTAATTGCCCGGCAGCGTGACGCACTCAGCGGCAAGTCACGCAGCAAGGCCTCGAAGGCGAACGCACTGGATCGCAAAGCGCGGGGGATTGAGCCGGGTTTTAAGAAAGGGCGGCGCTGAATTGGGCGTTCGCTCCACAGTTCCCGCATCACGAAGTGCAAGCAGCGTACGCGGATGAATTCCTGCTGCCAGCGCTTTGGTTGTGCGAAGCGTGTCGCCGTGTTGTTGAAAAACCAATCGAGCTTCCTTGACGGCGGTCATGTGTACGCCTTTGCCCCTGACTGGATAAATACGCACACACATAATTTTAAGTGCGTGCGATATTATCCAGACAATTCCACGCTGCTTGGCCGATGGGAGCGCAACGGAAATTCCCACCGGATCGCTTCACGAAATGCAGCGAAAACCTTGATCGGCGGCGAACAGACCTTTTTTGCAAGCCGGGCATTGTCGTCCTTCGAGCTGAACCGTATCGACGATCTCGACAGATTTGCATTTCGGGCAGCGTGTTTTCGGCGCGCGCGAATCAATGCGGAACTCTTTGCCGCAACCCAAACAAATATGCTCTGAATCGTTGCCGACACACCGCGCCAATCCTTCGTGATCGGGGTGATATGCGTACTCCTTCTTGCCACGCTCATCGATATAGTACGGGTTGCCGTCGCTCCAGGCATCGATGGACTTCCCGCAGCTTTGGCAGACGTAACGAAAACACTCAGCCATCTTCGCCTACCTTCTTAATTTCCGCGCCTCATCCGACAAATACTTCAATCGCCGATGGAGTTGCATGCTAAATGAAAGTCGCGACCGTCCCCACGACATTGCTGAGGGGAATGCGCAACTTGGTCACAGGGTGCGGCTCAGAGACATACTGCACGAAGACCGCCGCCACTTGTGGGCTTGCATACTTCGCCGCACCGCGCACGGCATCCAGTTTGAATGGCAGCGTCTCGCCTTGTTGGACTTCGGGATAGAAGAACCTGCTCTCAGAATCATTCCCTGTCGAATTTCGCAGCCGCAGGACTGTTTGAAACCGTAGACAAACGCCGCTCACGAATGTCGCATCCGAACGGGCGTGAAGGCGTCCCGAAATTGTTCCCCCCAGATTCAACTCCTGGTCTCGCTCAATCTCGACCCGCTGGAGATGAAATGGCACCCCCGCTGGAGGAATGAGGCGCGGCCCATCGATCAAGGCCCCAAGTCCCCCGCCTTCAGCTCCTTCCACTTTCGCTTGTTCTTCCGTCAGGCAAAACGAAAAAAACTCGCAGCCACGCAAATAGATTAAGTAGGCATGCTTTGTCACTGTCAACTGACTTCCGAGTAAGAAATGGCAGTCGCAGTTCCGTGCCCGAGCGGTCTCAGCGAATTCCAGCATAGTCATTGCGGGTCGAGAATGGACGCATGCCCGCAGTGCCCAAATAGCCAATGGAGTTTCATTCATCGGTTTCATCCACCACGCCTCCGGGACGTTGAATGCCAACCTGTGCCGAGTTCAGGGTCCATCAGGTTGAACAATTCGACGTTTAGCTTTAGCACCGTTCGATAGTCATACACCACAAGCCGCACACTGCCGTACTTCCACGAAGCTACTCTCTATAAGGAAAGGATACAAATCATGCGGGAAATTGGCAGAGTTCAGCAGGGATTCTATCCGACTCAAGACAGGATCGTCCGTGCCGTCGCGAATTTGTTCAAGCTGCCGGCGAACCCGATCGGACACATAACCGTCCTAGACGCCGGATGTGGCACCGGCCAGGCAATCCACGAACTGCGCAAAGCCTGGCAGACACGCGCACCGAACCTGAATGCCGCGCTGCTGGGTATCGATTCCGACAAGCACCGGTACGAACAGGCGGCGGCATTGCTCGCCAGCGGCAACGGCGGCGGCACGGCGCTCTGGTCGGCTATCGAGGACGCTACCGTCGATCAGCCAGTCAGCCTGCTCTGGTTCAACCCGCCGTATGACCGCATTCGTGGTGCCGGGCGAACCGAAGCCGCACTGTTCAACCGCGTCAAGGAATGGCCCGCACGGAACACGGGACTGCTGTTGATGATTGTGCCGGATTACGTGCTGGCCGATGTCGAGGTCGGTCTGGCCATCGCCGTTGAGCGGGACTACGAACTGCTGGGACTGTGGCGTTACCCCGAGCCAGAGTATCAGGATTTCAAGCAGTGCGTACTGCTCGCGCGGCGGCGGGAGAAGGCGCTCAACAAAACCCTGATGATGTTTCCACGCTGGGCCGCTGAGCCATCAAAGTGGCCTGTGCTGCGTGACGACTTGAAGCCTGTCGCCACTCTCCAGCCGGTGCAGAAGGTCGTCACGCTTCGCCGCACGCGCTTGGGTAACGACGTGATCGTTGATGCGGTCAGCCGGTCGCCGCTCCGCAGTGGGCTGCTCCGCGAAGCCGCTGCGCCCGCGCCGCCCATCGGGCGACCACTGCTGCCACTGAAGCATGGGCACCTGGCGTTGGCTCTGGCGGGCGGGCTTTGCGATGGGGTGATTGAATCCTGCGGCAACCGCTTCTTGATCAAAGGTACGCTCACGTCGGCGATCCGCCGTATCTCGACAAAGGATCAGGTTGATGCCGACGGCGGCAAAGTTGCAGAGATTGACACTTATCGCACACGCTACGAAATGAACGTCCGCTGCCTTCGCAGTGACGGCAGCATTGAGAATTACACGTCGGCTGAACCGGCCGCAGAAGAATTGGAAACGGAGGTGAGTGAAGTATGAGCACTACTGTCGATCCTGAAGCTGTTCCGAAACTCGGCCTCGCCGAACTCAATCCCACCGAAATCCCCCACCTCGAAGTTGTCGCCCGAAATTCCAAATCAGAAATCATCGCCAATGTCGGCGCGCAAATTTGCGCGCTGATCGTCTCACCACAAAATCGCGTACTTTACCTGGAAGCTGTCAGCACCAGTGATGCCGGTGCCCATGCTTTGATGGGTAGCGTCTCTGACCCTCGCGGTGCCGTGGAGTTCCGTTTCTACAAGGCTGGTGAAGCTGGTGACTACGTGGACATCCAGCCGCCAACAACTCCACGTGTGGCCAATGTCCGACTGTCCGTCAGCGGCTGGTCACGTTGCATTCATCACGTCGCCATGCTGGACCGCTCCGGCGACCTGATGTTGGCACCGGACGATGCGACGCTGTGGCGCAAGCTCCGGGAAAAGATGACCTGTCCGACTCTCGCGGGATGGGGCACGACCGTGATGACGAAGGTTCACCGCTCGGGAATGCTTGTTGAATGTGAGGTCTTCGGCGCGCCCGAGGACCTTCGGGCATTTGTGCTTTCGCCGAACGCGTCGGAAATTTTCGACAGACTTATCGCCGAACACGTCGGACGCAGCGCTGGGATGATGTGAACGAAATGGTCATCGGTGTCAACCTTGTCAACCTAGATTGATAACGAACTTAGCCGGTTGCCGCGATCGTGCGTACCTTGAACGGATCATTTCTACCGCGTTGAGGTCGTCATCAGTTTCGTGCACCTTTCCAATTGACAATAATACTTCTGCATTTGCATTTGTTTCCAGCCATTTCAGGAAAGAAACATCTGACATGTTTAGCAAATCTTCGGCATTCCTCGGAATTGCTAATCCTACCTCGACCGCCTTATCGATCAGCCATTTGATCTTATGGGCAGGGATCAAAACAACAAAACGCAAAAAGGGATGTTCTGTCTGTGCGCTAACGAGCGCGTTTTGCAAAGCAATCTCTGTCAGTAGGGCTATCTGCGGTTTCGTCAAAGCCAAGTGTCCATCTCCAGAAAGTTGATTTACTAACGACTGCGACAATGAGCGACACAGTCAAACTACACCCGAAAACAAAAAAAAAGGAGTCTGGAATGTTGAAACTTGCTAGTAATCTCGACGATCTAATCCATCGCTTCGGCGGCGCGATTGCCGCCGGCGCGGAAGCAGTGCTGCAACCGCGTCACAAGCCCAGCGATCAACTGCCCGACCTGACAGCGGTCGAAGCCTGCCGCAGCAAGGCAGCTGGCCGCCCGTTCACGTTCTATCCCAGCCAGCGGGAAAAAGTCGCTGGTGCTTTGGCCGGGCTGAAGGCGAAGGGCCGCGTCTGGATGATCTGTGATTGTGGGACGGGCAAGACAGCAATGTCATTGGGCGCAGCATGGGCACTGCTCCACCGCCGCTGTTTTCGAGTCCTCGTAATGGCGCCTGGGCACATCGTCCGAAAGTGGAAGCGCGAGGTCGAATACATGATCCCCGGTGTTGTCTGCAAAATCATCCGCAACTTCGACGACATGATGAAGTTCGCCGAGTTGGCCAAGACCACGAAAGCGCCGATGGTCGCCGTGATTGGTAAAGACACGGCCAAGTTGGGCTTTGACGTTGATCGTCCGTGCGCAGCAAATCGGAAGATGAAGCTGCACGTGCGGCTGAACGCGGAGAGTGAAATGTTGCCGGGCGATGTGCCGTCGATTAAACCGTTTAATCAGGAAGTGCAGGAAATCGAAGTCATCCGCATGGTCGATGTCGCGTGTTGTTCGCGTTGTGGCAGGGTCGTTCAAGATGGAGACGAAGAAAGTTCAGAGCCGGTGATCTACCACGAGTACATCGCCCGCAACGAACCTGTCGCCTGCAAGCATTGCGGCGACAAACTGCAGTCGAACGCGCGCGGCTTCAGAAAAACTCCGCACATTGACCGCTACATTCAGCGCAAGATGAAGGGCGTCTTCGATCTGCTCATCGCCGACGAGGTCCACGAACTCGCCGCCGCCGAGTCGATCCAGGGAAACACGTTCGGCACGCTGGCGTCTGCCTGCCGGTACACGCTGGCCCTGACGGGGACATTGATCGGCGGCCAAGCGTTGGACCTGCACGCGCCGCTCTGGCGCATGAGCGCGGAACTGCTGAATCAACGCGGGTTCAACATCCAGAACCTGGGAAACGCGCGAATCTCAGCCATCGCGCGCAATCAGCGCGGCTTCGTCACGCGGTACGGAGTAATGGAGCACCAGATAGTGCGAAGCTGTCGCGGTGAGGCTGATGACTTCACCGGGCGGGTGCAGCGCGGCGCGTGCGGCCGGCGCAAACAGTACAAAACCAACGAGCGCCCACGTCCCGGCATCAGCCCCGATCTGTTCAATCATTTCCTCCTGGACAGAGCCGTGTTCATGTCGCTGGAAGAATTGGGTCCGGCGCTGCCCACGCTGGAACGCGTGCTGATTCCATGTCACATGAGCCGGGAATTGAAGGAGGCGTACACGAAGCTCGACGACGAACTGCGCGACGCCATCAAGAGCCGCGTGAACGGCAAGGGGCCGCCGGGCTTGGCAGCGACACGCGTGCAGGCGCTCGACGCCTATCTCGACAAACCTTCGGGCTGGCTCCCCATCACCGCGCCCGCGTATGACGAGAACGGGCAGCGTTGCGGGACGGAGACAGTGGCGTGGCCGGCCGACCTGGGCGACTACCACACCGACAGCAAAGACATGAAGCTGCTTGAAGTGATCCAGGGGGAATTGAAAGAAGGACGGCGTTGCGCCGTTTATCCTCAATTCACTGGCGTTCACGACGTTCGCCCAAAGTTGCTGAAGTTGATGACCGACGCCAGCATCCGCGCGCTGATCATGCCGGACTCGGTGAAGCCCGAAGCCCGCGAAGACTGGATCGAAAAACACATGAGCGAAATGGACGTGCTGATTTGTCATCCAAAAAGAGTGATGACCGGCCTCGACCTCGTGCAATTCCCTTCTTTGATCTGGTATCAAACTGGTTACAGCACGCACGTACTCCGGCAGGCCAGCGCTCGCGCTCGCCGCCCGACCCAGACCCAGCCCTGTAAAGTTTTCTTTCTGTACTACAGCGGGACAATCCAGGAGCAAGCCCTCGCCTTGATGGGCGAGAAGGAAGCGGCGAGCCAGGCGCTCGAAGGAACGTTCGACACCAATGCACTCCGGGCCATGATGAACGGCGGAAAGGACACTGACATTCTCGCCGCGTTGGCCAGCACACTCGACACCGGCAAGAAGGTCGATGCCCGTGCCGCGTGGAAGCTCACCGTGGCCAAACCCAGCGTCCAGTCAACAGAGCCGAAGAAACGAAAAGCGGTCGCCACCGCAGTGACAGCGAAAGCGTGGGCGCAAGGATTCCTGTTCGACATCGACGCTGGCGTTGAACACGTGCCCGTTCTTGTGGGCGCGTGATACTGAAGATCATTTGAAAGGAGAACGTGTTTATGAATACCGAAAAAATTATCAAGGCCGTTGTCGTTGCAGCTGCAGTTGCGCTCGCTGGCGTCTTGACTGAAGAAATCACCACACCGCCTAAAGCGGAATGAATCGGAGGCCACATCATGCCGAAATCAAAACGCGCATCGCGCCGCAGTACGCGTGATGCGCCGCAGTTGTATGAGCCGCGCGTCGAGGTTGCGCTGCTTGCGCTTGCCGATGCCCTTGTCGGCTGCCAAATGTTGATCCGGTTCATGACGGCGCAGCAGGGGCCGGACTGGCGCGAGTCAGACAATCTGCTCGATGCGGCTGAATCAGATTTCACGAAGGCGCAGGAGTGGCTGCGCAAGCGCCGCAAAAAGGGAGATGAAAATGCCTGATTGGATTTGGAGTATACTGACCGCCGCCACCATCGCGGGGACGGTGGAATTTGCGAAGGTCGTCGCTGACGAACTTTCCAAGAAAAAGAACGAAAAGAAATGAACTCTGAAGCCGGGCGTGGGATGACCACGCCCGGCACAATTTCAATTCTATCTATCCGCTCAATTACCCATCTGCAATACGGTCTTTGCTTCATCCGCTTCAAGCGCCCCAGGGAATCCATCGACAATCTTTTTTGCGTATTCCTTGGCCTTGTCAAGCTGATGGGCTTTTAAATAATTCTGCATCATGGCCGTCAGCGCCTTTGCCTTCGGGTCACTGACTGGAACTGGCAGTGGTTGGGTATTTTTTGAGTCCGGTGCAGCCTTGTTGGGCTGTGCGGTGTCCTGCGTTGGCAAATCCACTGCCCCAGCACGCTGTGGACGCGATGTAGGCGACGGATCGTCCAGTACCGCCAGAAAGAGTTTAATTTGACCATCGCCGGGCAAATGTCCAATGTACGCCGCGCACTTACGATCATCTGAAATCACAGGCATTTTGTACACGGACTCGGACATCGCCAACGGGATCATCGACTTCGATGGTGCATCGAAAATCGAACAGGAATTTCGTTGACGATAGCTATGAAAGAGCGCAAATGAACGATCACCACTGGGTGTAATTTGACTGCGATTCTTATCGCCCAGTGCGAGTGCCTTTTGCCCGGTGGCGGCATTCCACGCGGCGACACCTTCACTGGATTGCGTAATGAGCGTACCGTCTTCCAACCAAAATACTTCCTTCACGGCGTTGATCAACTCCGCCAGCTCGCGCTTTACCGCGCCGGTTTGCGCGATATGAATGCGCACCCGATAGTCCTTGCTGACGGTGGCAAGCTCACTGCCATCAGGGCTAAATGTCGCGTGAACAAATTGCTCGTCCGGCAAAGCCGATTTCATTGCCTTAAATTGGTGTTGCTGCAATGAAAATTCATTGAACTTGCCAAGCGCGTATTGCAGTTTTCCCGTGTCCACCGACCAGACGGTAATCGTGTCTTCGACTGCGGCCATCAAATAATTTCGCGGATTCATAGAGACAGACTTTATCGCTGTCATGGGCTGTTCTTTTTCTGCCGTCGCAGCATCGAACGAAAAGCGTAAAAACATTCTGCCGCGATTGATGACTCCATATCGCCCATCGTAGCATACGTGCAGTGACCCACCTTCTTTCGCCGCCACCTTCTTGATTTCTTTGCCCGTTCCCATGTCCCACAAGCGCAAAAATAAATCGTCACGGCTGCCGAGGCTCAATAATTTGTTGCCCGGCAGAAACGCAAAGTCCAGAATATCTTCTTTGTGGCCAATCAACCGATGAAGCAGCGCGCCTGTTTTGGCATCCCACAAACAAATCGTTTTGTCGCGCGAGGCGCTGGCCAGCACGGTCGACTCAGGGTTGAACGCCAACTTCGTTATTTCATTCGTATGACCTTTGAGTTCAACTGTGGCTCGTATTTCAGGCATGGGTTTCTCGGGCACTTTACCGTCCGTCATCAGCACTGCGCCGCCGAGTTCGTCGAGTCCACGTAACACCATCCAGTTCTTTGCGAAACAGCATCGCGTAAACTTGTCGCCATCTTCTTCCATTTCAAGTCTTGAGCCATCGGCCAACACCCATGAATAATGAATATGGTTTTCATCCTGACGTGAAGTTTTTGGCTGCCCGAGTTTTGCTACCGCAGCGTCGATCAATCGCTTTTTGACGATCAGCATGAATTCGTTCGGACGTGCGTCGAAATCATCTTCCAGCACCACCAGCCCGCTCCGCCGATGAAACTGCATCCTGACTGTCATATCAAGCCTGAGCTTCTCACGGTCCTGTTCATCCATTCTTTTCAGGATCGTTACTTTCGGATACGCATATTCGGGCCATTGCAGCCGCTCATGATCGGTCGAGAAAAAAGAGTCGGACGCACCTAAAAACTTAACCCCACCGTCTCGGCGGATCACTTTGAATTCTGAAGGAAACAAACCAAATTTAAATTCAGTGATTCCGGCCAAGCCGGTGATCTTGCCGTTTGCTTCGACAGCTGCAAAAGGAAAACTCACCCCATTCAATTCTTTGAAATCATCTGCCGGAGGCTCTTGGTCACGCAATTCCGGTTTTGCGACCGCAGTCGGTAGCTTCCCTTTTGGCGAAAGAAAATAGGTTCCCTTTTCAGATGCAAGTTCGGCGCTCGCCGCCGTCGCAATGCGCTTCAGTGCCTCGTTCAACTTCAATCCGTCGATCTTGATGCTGATGACCTTTTCGGCCAGCGCCGGGTCAACCGATACTTTTTGTTTCGTCAACGTCTCAAGGAATTCCGCCACCTTCTGCAACGGCTGGTCGACCGCCTCGAATGTCAGGTTTCCATCCGTCGTCGAAGTTGATGCGTCCCCGGCATGTTTTGCTTTAAGAATGTCTTCAACGCGACCAGCGCCCATGCGCGCCGCCGTTTCCTTTGCCGCCATAGCGGGGTTTTTGGTCTCACAAAGAACCGCGTAGCCCCACTCGGAAATTTTGTCCCGCAGCGCAACGAACTTTTCGGAATCTTGCGTCGTCCATTCGATTTTCGGCGGTAAAGGCTCAGTGCTCAAACTGCCACTGGTTGCTTCCCGCATGGCACGTGCTTCAGCACTCATACGCGCCGTATGTGCGGCTTTTTTCTTTAGTAACTCTCGGTCGCCTTGTTCCACTTCTGATTGGGGCGAAAACTCCCACGTTGGCTGTGCGCCGTTAATGGCATTGCGCCAATTCCCCAGCCATTCAAAACAGCGCTCTTTGAGCGCCTGCGGATTCTGCTCCGTGGTGTTCGTTACTGGTGCCGTGTTCGACGTTGCCGCCGCATCGCGCACATTCACTGTCGAGCCACGGTTATTCGTCGCAACGGGGTCTCGCGCGGACGGCCGCGTTACAAGCCATATCCCGACCACGAGCAGCACGGCCAGCGCTGCCGCGCTGATCAACAAGCCGTTCCGTCGCGCAGCTGGCGGCGTGCGTGCGGTCGATGGCCGCGTTGACCAGACCGCTGGCGGTCTGCTGTCAGACTGACGGGATGGCAGCGGTGGCGGCTCACCGGCATCGTCGCTGACGGGCAACGGCGGCGGCTCGTCCGACTGCGCGGCAATACTGGCCGGCGCGGGTTCATCCGTAGCAGGAATGGTCGTCAGCGTGTTGCACTTTTTACAGCGACATTGCTTGCCAATGACGTTGTCTGCCGCGCGCATCTTCTGGCTGCAGTTTTTGCAGTAAAATACCGGCATACGGAACTCTCCCCGGTCGATGAAATGTTTTCGATCACTTTGCAGGTGCGAACGAGTCACGCATTCGCTTTGCGTCTCTGCTCAACTGTTCGTTGTACCGACGCTGGTTTTCCATTTTGGCGTCCCATTCCGAGTCGCCAGAGGACGAGTCCCGCGCGCCGGCGTAGTTATCCCTGGCGCGAACACGGGCACGCGCGGCGTCAGCTTTCTGCGCCTGCACGTCATCGATCAGCATCAACAGAGTGAACATTGCCGCGCAACCGTACAGTTTGAGCAACCAGGGATTCGCGCTGGCTTTGGATTCTGCAACTGCGCCGACCAGACACGCCGTCGCCTGTGCTTGCTGAATCATCCAAAGTCCAAAAACAACGACGCACGCGCCGAAAACGATATGACACAGAAATGGCACCCAACAGAAGACGGCGGTCGCGACAAGAAGTATCGCAGTGATCAAGCTCAGCATGACCGGCGCGCTCCCGTCGATCCCCTTTGATTTCAAAGTGCGTTCGGTGTCCGCCGATAGCCCACGGATGCCAATGAAGAACCAATAGAAATTGAAAAAGGGGATGAACAGAAATCCCACGGCCTTTTCAGGCGTGGTCGAGCGAAGCGATTCGGGGACGCAGAGCCACGCGCGATAAATAAAAATCGCGCTGAAGATGATTGCGGAGATGAAACCACTGACTGCGAACAATGCCAGTAGCCCGGCAATCTGCGCTTGGATCACAATCAAAAAGGCGTCGACAGCCAGAACGCCACTGCTCGCCACCAGCAGAATTATTGCGAGATTTGGATTGGGGCGTTTAAGTGCGTCTTCCGCAGAGGGCGCTCCGGCTTGCGATCCAGGCGCGATGGAACTGGCTCGCGACTGTGCTTGCGGCATGGGCGGCGGCACGTCCGCAACCAGCCCGTCAATTGTCGCAGCGACGACCCAGTTCGCCATGCCCTTTTTCCAGACAAGCGAAGTGTCACTGACCGAGCCACTGGAAATCAGTAGCTTCAGAGTCTCGAGGTCGACTGGGCCTTTGCGTTCGTTGTTATGCGAATAAAACCATGTGTCTGCCATTACAGTGCCCCTCAATGCGGCGCGTCCGGGTAAATTAGATTCTTTGTTTATGTGGATTTGTACGAAGTGATCTGCCCTCTTCTTCTCCTCGAATCACACGAATAAACAAACCTACATTATACTGTCGTACTTGTCAACTACTACGACTATACGTGCGCTTCATCCATGCTCTCTGCCGATTCTGACGAGGGCAATTTATGAAATCACCACAAAAGCCAATCCGAGCGGGCAAGGTCCGCAAACTGCACGCGGCCGTCGTGAGAGCGTTCGCACAACGCCTGCGCGAATTCCGCATCTCGCGCGGCATGACCCAGGTCGAGCTGGCGCGAAAAGCCGGCATCACCGTCGCCTACGCCAGCCGTCTTGAGCGCGCCGGCGCGACGCCGGGAATTGATTTGGTTGCAAACATCGCCGTCGCGTTGGGTGTGGCGACTGCGGAACTTTTGCCCGTTGAAATACCGGATTCAGCAATAATTTTGCGTGCGCAAATAACATCCCGATTGCAGTCGATCTTGGGCCGCGCGGACAGCGCCACGCTCGCGATGCTGGCACCGTTGCTGGCGGTTATCGACGATGGGCTGGCGCGGAAGGGTTGACATTATTGCCGGACATCGGCTGGACAACGCACGGACAACCGTATGGACAACCGCCGCCCAAGGGCTGGACAAAGGCCAGCCAGCACAATTGAAACGAAAATCGCCAGATTGCGTGGCAACGACCTGTCCGCCCAATTGTCGTCCTAATGTCCGGCCAGTTGTCCAAGCGTTGTCCGCGCGCTGTCCACGAGCAAGCCGCCGTTGAAAGCCGGCGGCTGCGCTCGTGTTCTGTGGTTATGCTGCGTTCATCGCAGGGATGGTCCAAGTGCCATCCTCATTTCGGGTCGCACCGATCTCTTCAACGTCCCGCCGGATCGTCTTCATCGTGACGTGGGTGAGATGTTTGTGCACCGCTTCCAAGCGTACTTTTTGATCACGGAAGCGGATGCGAATGAACGTCTGACGGGCGTCCTTGCGTGCGGACTGATCGCTATCCTGGTCGGTGTCACCGACGATCCAGCCCAACACCGTGTCGAACTTCCGCAGGACGTACTTGAACACCGCGTCCACGTCCTCCTTGGTCGCGGCATTGCGATTGCAGAGGCGCGCGTGGGCTGCGACGAACTTCTTGTACGACTTCGGACCACGCGACATGAAGTCCGAGTAGTCCGGGTGGGCGAACAAGACCTCCAGGCGAACGTTGATGATCGACCGGAAACGCTTCTCCATGTACTCGGCCACTTCAGCGTCGATGCTCACCATTGGGATTTTCGTCCGCAACAGCGCAATGATTACCTGGAGCAGCCGGGTCGTCGAACGGGCATTTTCCGATTGCTCTGACAACGGCGTACGCGCGATCATCAACGACAATTCCAACTGCCGCTTCGGATCGCGCGGCAGTTCGCAGATGTAATCCAACCGCGTCAAGACGTTGCTTGGCAACCCCGTATCTTCCGTGACACGCGCCAGTCCTTTTGACATGTTCTTCTTGTTGAACCGGCGGGGATCGACATCGCTCAAGCGGTTGGAGTCGATGTGGAATGCGACCTGCGCGTCGTAACTGGTACGCGACGCATTTGCCGCTTCACACCGGCCCGTCTCCATGGTGTACGAGAACGAAGTGGTCAAGCGCCGGTTCTTCAGCGCATTGGCCTGATGGAAGTCCTCAATAATGAAAACACCTTCGTTTGCTTGCGGGATCAGGCCCGCGCGGACCACGCGGCGACCGCCGCTGCTGCCAGTGCCGCCGTACAAGCCGTCCTCTGTCAAAGCCTGAGGCTCCACACGCTTGGACACGGGCTGCAAGGCAGCCCCTACTTTCGCGATTTTTCCCTTGCCTGAGCCAGGCGGTCCGATCACCAGATCGTGGATGCGTGCGCTTTCGCCGTTCATGAGGCCGTGGCTTGACGCCTGCAAAATCGAAACTTCAAGTGCTTCCATGAACATCGGATCGCCGGAATCAATGATGCCCTGCGCTTGACACACTTCCTCCGCGATCAGATTGAGAAGCGATACGCCGTTCGCTTCGGCGATCACATTCTCTGCCTTCTTGTATTCGGCCGGCGTCGCCTCAACCAAATCCAGCGGCGTCGAAAGCAACTTCAACGTCAACGGCAACACCTCGAATTCCATGGTCAACGGGTTCGGCAACAAAATGCCGGTAATGCTGTAGAACGGAGCGTTTCCCGACTGCTGGAAGCGCTCAATCATGTTTGGATCAGTCGTCGGCAGCGTGCTGACCACATGGCGTTCCCCGTCCGCTTCGCCAAAAGCGAAGCCCGCGTACGATTCGTACTGGTCGCGCGATCCGAGCTGCTCGACAGGACTTGGTTTGAGCAGGCTCAGCAAGTCGGCCGCGCCTTCAAGTTCGCGCTGCCGTACCCGCGTGCCGGTGAAACCCTTGAAAGCGGCGAAGAAATTCACCACTTTGAAAAGGTTATGCTTGGACTTCAGCGTTTCGATCTTCACCCGCTGAATGTTGGACTCGCCGTTTGCCAGGTACGCATTGACGAGTGCGCGCACGGTTTCACCAGCTGCGGTGAATTCGCTCATCGCTTGCGCCGAAGCGCCACGTTCAATGAGGCGCTGGCGTTGATCGCTATACCATTGATTGAAATCATCCAAGGCGTGCAAAAATTCAAGAGTACTCATTACTGAACAATCCTTTCGCTTGAGCAGCGCGTTGTGTCGCGGCTGCTAATCCACGTAGCGCGAGGACAGACTTCCCACCGGGGTGAGGAATCAATCCGTCACAAACTTCGTTTGAAGTGGACAAGAGCTATGAATCGGCATTTGTTTTAGCGGCAAAAGCGCGATTTTTGAATAGCTCCACGGGCGGGTTGCCCGATTAGTAGTTCAGCGTAGGTCTGTCGCAGTTAATCCCGGCATTAAAACCAGGACTTTTGCTGCGGACGCCCGCAAGCAGCGGGGTTCAGGGGTACATCTTCAAGGCGCTGGTTGAACAGTGCCTTCGTCGCGGCGTACCAAACGCGACATTCCGCCGGGGCGGAGAAGTTCAGCGTACATCTTGTTTCAGACACTCTGGAATTGAGAAAGAACTGCGAACAGGGGATTGATAACGCGGTTTATCCGATAATTCAATAATATTTTGAAAATTATTTTCGTGATGCGGGCAGATCGCCTCGTGCTCGATCATTCAAAATTTGCAACTGGCGTTACCGGCCGTCGTGTCAGAAGTGATCGCCCGACAGCGCGATGCGCACTCACCGACAAATCACAATGCGAATGCGCTGGACACGCGCGGGATTAAGCCGGACTTTAATAAGAAAGTCCAGCGGGAGCGGACACATTAGCAATACGCTTCGAGCGATATTGCGCCGATGAAAAAGGGATTTGATCATCGATGCAGCTATGACGAACTAGATTTCTTTAAAATCGTTATTGAAATCCCAAAAACGCCTGCTATCTAAAGCTTGTTTGATACGGTCAGCATTATTCTGGGGGTGAGGTTCCGGGAGCCGGCTTTCACAGCGGTAGCGCGTAGGCAAACAAGAGCCATTAGTCAACGGACCTCCGATCGCTAATACATTCGGCCAACATGCACGCCTGCTCAGCGTGACTCTTCGGAGTGCCAATGTCCGGGCGAACGTAACGCGAAGGAGCGAGCACATGTCAAATTCTAATTTCACTTAAATCAATTTATTTGCAGGTGATCGGGTTGGCTTTCAGCCGGTTGAAACGCCCGCGTCGTCGTTTTCAAATTTGAAATCTCTCACGCAATGAGAGCGCCGTAATCATTTCATCGGCGTCTTCTGCGACGTGCCAAAAGCCGAATGTAAATCGTCCGTGGAATCAGCTCGAAAGTGCGGACTATCGTGCGCGGCACTGTAATCAAACACGCGAAAACCGTTTTGAAAGATGAATCATGAAAATCATACTCGTCATTCATGGCTACCCGATGCGCTACAACGCCGGTTCCGAAGTTTATACGCAAACCCTGGCGCACGCTCTCGCGGCATCCAACGAAGTCCATGTGTTTACGCGTGAAGAAAATTCCTTTGATGTGGATTATGCAATGCGCGAGGAACTGGACGTCGACGATTCCCGCGTGAAGCTGCACATCGTCAACATGCCGCGATCTCGCGACAGGTATCGCCATGCTGGCGTGGATAGCCGATTCGCAAATGTTTTGGATGCGGTCAATCCTGACATCGTTCACATCGGCCACCTGAATCATCTTTCAACCTCGATATTGGAGGAGACCGCGAAGCGTGGGATTCCCGTTGCATTTACGCTCCACGATTATTGGCTCATGTGTCCTCGCGGTCAGTTCGTTCAAATGTTTCCCGAGAATGCGAGCGACCCGTGGGCTGTTTGTGACGGTCAAATGAACGAGAAATGTGCGAGACGCTGTTATTCCCGTTACTTTTCCGGAGCCGATGCGGATGAGGAGCAGGATACAGCCATGTGGACCGATTGGGTCAATCGCCGCATGAAGCACGTTCGTGAGATGACCGAACACATTGATCTGTTTTTGGCTCCTTCGCGATACTTGCTCAATCGGTTCCAAAAAGAATTCGGATTGCCGGCCGACAAACTCCGGTTTTTTGACTACGGATTCGATCGTACGCGACTAACCGGTCGAGTCCGGGTGACGAACGAACCATTCACATTTGGATACATTGGAACGCACATTCCAGCAAAGGGCATCGACCTGTTGTTGACGGCCTTTGGAAAACTTACCGGGGATTATAAGCTCCGCATTTATGGTCGCGACCGTGGCCAAGAAACTGCAGCATTGAAGTTGATGGCCAGTCGTCTGCCCGGCGACGCCGCAGGCCGGATTGAATGGCTACCAGAATATAGGAATGAAAATATCGTTTCTGAAGTCTTCAACCGGGTGGATGCGATTGTCGTTCCTTCGATCTGGGTGGAGAATTCACCGCTCGTGATTCATGAGGCTCAGGGCGCGAGACTTCCAGTCGTCACAGCCGACGTTGGCGGCATGTCCGAATACGTGCATCACGGAGTTAACGGGCTACTGTTTCGACATCGCGACAGCGACGATCTCGCTTGCCAAATGACGCTGCTCGCGTCGAATGAGGGCGCGGCCCAAAAGCTGGGACAACGCGGATACATAGACGATCCGAACGGAGCGATTCCCAGCATTCAAGATCACGCGCAGCGGCTTCAGGAAATGTACGCAGACATCGTTCATTCTCGGGCTAAGTCGAAGATTCAAAGCCTCCCTGGACCCTGGCGCATTACGTTCGACACGAACCCCGACGACTGCAATATGAGTTGCATCATGTGCGAAGAACACAGTCCCTTTAGCCCGTTGCAAATGCAGCGGCGTGCTCAGGGAAAGCCTCCTCGCCGTATGCCGATTGAGTTGATTCGCCGCGTCGTGGCCGATTCCGCTGGGAGGGGCTTGCGCGAAATCATTCCATCGACAATGGGCGAACCGCTTCTTTATGCGCACTTCGAGGATATTCTCGCGATCTGCCGCGAACATGGAATCAAACTTAATCTCACGACGAATGGAACCTTTCCAAGATTGGGCGTACAAAAATGGGCGGAATTGATCGTACCGGTGACCTCGGACGTAAAGATTTCCTGGAACGGAGCATCCAAGACTGTTCATGAATCGATCATGCTTGGCTCGCAATGGGAAATAGTTCTGGAGAATGTTCGAGAGTTCATCGCATTGCGAGACGAGCACCTGCAGACTGGCGGTAATCGATGCCGTGTCACGTTGCAGCTTACGTTTCTGGAAAGTAATCTCGCCGAACTTCCTGAGATCGTGCGCCTAGCAGCAGAATTGGGTGTGGATCGAGTTAAAGGGCATCATCTTTGGGCGCATTTCGCTGAGATCAAATCGTTGTCAATGAGGAGGGACGCCAACTCAATCGTGCGCTGGAACGCGGCCGTGCGGCAAGCGCAACAGGCGGCAGAGAAATACCGTCGCCCGGACGGAATGAAAGTCTTGCTTGAAAACATTTTCGAACTCGATCCGAATACGTCATTGGAAATTGTTCCAGGCGGTGTGTGTCCCTTCCTTGGACAAGAAGCCTGGGTCAGCGCGGAAGGGCGGTTCAATCCTTGCTGTGCTCCGAACGCGCAACGGATGACGTTGGGCGAATTCGGAAATGTAAACACCACAGGTATCGGTGAAATATGGGACGGCGAACCATACAGGAAACTGGTCGCCGGATATTCAAGCCGCTCGTTGTGTCACACCTGCAACATGAGGAGGCCCGTGTGA
Organism: Planctomycetota bacterium; assembly: GCA_037129555.1. Classification (GTDB taxonomy): domain Bacteria; phylum Planctomycetota; class SZUA-567; order H5-PLA8; family H5-PLA8; genus JANXLS01. Next base: position 2,236 of record JBAXUS010000080.1, on the reverse strand, counting down.
ACACTGCCGAATGGAGTGACGTAACCGTTTCGAAAGATGGAACACATCATGTTCGCGGCGCGATGCCGATTTATTCCAATCGCTTTCACGAAGTGTTGAAATTTCATGCACCCGGCTATGCTCCAGCGCGGGACGCAACCGGAGCATTTCACATTGCAATAACCGGGGCGGAAGCGTACCTAAGTCGTTTCGTTCGAACATTCGGATTTTACGACAACCTCGCCGCCGTTATCGGCGATGACGGATGGTTTCACATTTCACCGAGGGGAACTCCACTCTACAGCAAACGATTCGCGTGGTGCGGCAATTATCAGGAGCATAGATGTGCGGTGCGCCAGTTCGATGGTCGCTATCGTCACATCGATGAAGAAGGACATCCGGTATATAAATGCACGTGGAATTACACCGGAGATTTCAAGGACGGTAGCGCCGTCGTTCAGCGTGAGGATGGTCGATCCACTCACATTGACACGATGGGCAGATTGATTCATGGGGCTTGGTTTGTGGACCTCGACATTTTTCACAAGCGATTTGCGCGAGCGCGGGATGATGACGGTTGGTTTCACATTATAGAGTCTGGATTACCGGCATACACAGCGCGTTTCTCGATGGTTGAACCATTTTATAACGGTTTCGCTCGATGCGAGACGCGCTCTGGTAAGCGTGTCATCATTGACGAATTTGGCGTTGTTATGCATACAATCGCAAACAATGTACTTCTTACGGAGACAATATGAACCGAAAACTCACAATTCCGCCGCCAACGCTGGAGTCGCTTTCCGAGGGCGAGAGTATCGCGCTGTTGATCAGGCATTCAGCCCGCTACTCAATTCCAGCGGGCGAAGCCGGCATGGATGTTCGACTAACTCCCGAGGGACATCTACTTGCAGAAGAACTTGGCGCATTTATCGGAAATCGCCTTGGCGTTCTACATACAAGTCCAGTTGGCCGTTGTGTAGAAACAAGCCAAGCAATTGCACGCGGTGCGAAGAAGAATACCGAGATCGTTCAAGATCGGCTTTTGGGTGATCCTGGCGTATACGTCGCCGACGGGAAGCTCGCTGGCAGCACAATTGGGCGTTTGGGACACGAAAGCGTCGTGGACGCGCTAATTGCTTGTAAGCAACTTGACGGCTGGGCCAATCCGCTTGTCGCAACGCGCACGTTGGTTGAGCATATAATGATTCCAACAAGACGGAAACCGGGAGTTCATGTATTCGTCACGCACGACACACTCGTCACCACAGCCGCCGCTCATTGTCTCGAAGCGCCGCTTACAAAAGCGGAATGGCCATTGTTCTTGGAGGCGTTGATTCTTGTGCCTTCAGACAATGGAGTGCGTGCAAAATATCGCCATTGGAGTGGGAGGATACCGTGGCTTTGATCGACGCAAACCCATTTGCTGACGTAAATGTATTACAATTCGCAGCAGAGGAATTGAGCAAAGTCATTGGCCTTGATTATCCTGGACGCATATTTTTAGCTGGCGGAGCATTTAAAACCTTGCTGCATGGGATTGCACCGAGAGATTTAGATATTTGGGCACCATCCGCCCATGATCGAGAACAATTAGTTGCATGGCTTCGCTCGCGTGCGCTAGCCCCTCCGCGTAGAAGCCGTTTTGCAGATATTTTCCGAGTCGCCGATCGCGATGTCGAGGTGCCAGACCAGACGGACCAAGCCTGCTTAGAAAATCTGCTCGCAAGATTTGATCTTGGCCTTTCGGCGATTGGCGTCGAGCTGGATCGCGGAAAGCTCCGATGCGTCGTTAATCCGTTGGCACGCGAATCAATTCGTTGTGAAGAAATCCTTTTATTGAAACCACTCGTCAATTGGCGGCATTGCCTCGGAACTCTTGCTCGAGCGCGTCGATATGCGTGCGAATTACATTTCGAATTTCCTAAAAGTGAGGAAGCCGTTATCTGGGAGATGTTTGACTCCCAAGACGTCGAAATGCAGCGTGGGATGCTGGAGCGGTATAAGGCGACGCCCCTTTGTGGTTGGAATGTACTTGAAGATGTTACTCATCGCCTTCGATGCGCGGCAGACGAGAGGCTCCAGTACTTTAATTTTCTAAACGTTTAGAAAATTGATTTACCGCGCCGCGAGCTTCAGACCAAGCCCTTGCTGCTGTTCGTTCTGTGGCCATGACAACTGCTTCGCCTGCCGCCACACCAATCCTGCGCACACGCCAACGATCTTGAACTCGTTTTCCTTCCGGCGCGACACACGAATC
>JBAXUS010000008.1:0-72400 GCA_037129555.1 Planctomycetota bacterium | reverse complement strand
GCCACCCCCTCCGCCGCCACCACCTTGATTGGCGACTGTGCTGACCAATCCGTAGTGCAACGGGTAGACGCGTGGGAACATAATCTTTTTCAAATCGGTGTCCGCACTGGCTGTGATCCAGATCGAATCTTCGGTGATATTGTACGAAATACCGTCGTTGTTGCGGACGATGTAGTCGAGCACTGAGCGCAGGCGCAGATCGTTGACGTGCATGGTGATCGTCTTGCCGTCGAGCGCGGCGGGATCGGCGATGATGTTCACGCCGGTCAAATCGTAGAGCGTGTTCATGACGAAATCGAGGTCGGCTTTTTGGAACGACGCCGTGATGGGCTGCTCGAGCGCTTCCGCTATTTTCTGACGACGGCAATTGCTGGGATCGTCGCTGCGCCGGGCGAGGTACGGGCGCACGACCGGAATTTTGGCCGTAGGGGCTGTGGCATCTTCGTCGACACCGAGTAAGGTACTGCGCGTCCGGCGGTCTCGGGCCAGTTCAGCAATGCGTTCATCGGCCATGTCCAATCGGCCTTGAGCGAGATTGCGGATTTCGGCGGCGACCAAATTCGACGGATCGGCTCGGATCACATCTTCGGCGATGTCGAAAGCTCGCCGGTAATCTTTTTCCTTATAGGCCAACATCGCTTCTTTGTTATTTGATTTGGCTTGAGACGCGAGCTTGCGATAGTCATCCGCGCGCTGACCATATTTCTGGTCCACCGGATCGAGAGCGTCGCGTTTGTTTGGCAAGCGGAGTTCGTCACTCGCCCCGTCACGCGGCGACGGGTAGCCTTCAGCGGTCAGGACATTGCCGTCCACCGGATCCGGAACTCGTGTGGACGCGGACTCTTTGGGTTTGGACGTCGGGTCGTCGAGCCAGTATTTGGAGCGCGGGCGGGTCGGCTTGGTGCCGTCGGCCGGTTTGGTGTCAGCGGTTTTTTCATCGCCATTCGCACCCGGAAGTGCAGGAGAGGTGTCCACGGCAGCTTTGTCGCGTGGAGCGGCAGAGGGTGACGCCGGTGTCACGACCGGGGCTGGCGTTTTTTCGGCCGCACCGGAAAGTCCGGGGGGTGTTGGTAATTTTGGAAGATTGTCCTCACCTGCCGACGCGTTCTGGCCGATAAAAAGACAACAGGTTAGTGCTGCAGGAAGCGATGCGGCAACAAGCGACGCGAAGCGCGACGCAATGGCGCTGTGGGCGTTCATCAAAAATCCCCCGTACTTTTGACAACTCGTTAGGCTGTCGATACGTACAAATCCAATTGTCTCAACTGTCCCGTGTCTGACTAGCACACGCGACATGTGCATTGGGTCACTCGGCACAGCATCTTTCAGCGATAAAATTTCAGTTATTCAAATCATGACGATACCGTTTTGTGGCCTAAATTGCAAGGATATTGCGGATGTGGTGGGAAATTAGCAGAGCATGTCGGTTCGAAGTTTCATCAATTCTGCGGGCAAGATATTCACCGTTCAACACCTGTTTCAATCCGCCTGAATTCAACGAGAATTGTGGAGCCGACTTGGCGCACTGATTGACTGCTTCCCACCCCAAGAATGCGCGAATGACTTCGCGCACTCAGGATATTTGTCTACACGCATTTGAAAACTTCTGCTAACGGGGCTCTTTCGATAATTTCTTCATCAGCGCGTACAGTGCCGGCGTCGCGACCAACGACAATAGCACCGAGATGCACAGCGCGCCGATCACGGCGATGGCCAGCGGTTTGAGCATGTCCGCACCCGACCCGATGCCATAGGCCAGCGGCAACATACCCAACGCGGCGGCCAGCGACGTCATCAGCACCGGACGCAGGCGGCGCTGGCCACTGCGGATCAGCGCGTCTTCCATGCTCAATCCCTGATCGCGTAAGTGATCGACAAAGTCCAGCATGAGGATGCCGTTCTTGGCGACGATGCCGACGCCGATGATCGCACCCAGAAACGAAATGATGTTCAGAGTTGAGCCCGTGACCCACAGCGCCATGACCGTGCCCGAAAGTGCCAGCAGCGATCCGAGCACGATTGCCAGCGGTTTGCGGTACGAGCGGAACTCCAACAGCAAGACGGTGAACACCAGAATCACCGCGACGATCAGCACGATGATTAGATTTCGGAAGGCTTCCTGCTGCTGCTGATACGTGCCGCCGAATTCGATGGACCCCGGCGGAAGTGTGTCGTCCTTGCTCAGCTTCTCCCGGATTTCATCGACGGCGCTGCCCATGTCCCGGCCTTCCGTGCGCCCCGTGATGGAAACGAGTTGCCGCAAATTGTCGCGGTGCAATTCCAATTCGCCGGGTTCTTCAATCACATCCGCGACTTGAGACAGCCGCACCGTTGAACCGCTGGGTGTGCGCAACGGAAGACGTTTCAGAGCTTCAATCGTCCCGAAGCGCTTGCGGTCCAAAGTGACGCGCACGCCTATAGTGCGGTCTTCCTGCAGCACCGACGACGAAACTTGTCCGACAAGCGCGTTGTTGACGGCCTTTGAAATATCGTCGGCATCGAGGCCAAAAATCTGCGCATCAGTACTGCGCACTCGCAGGCTGATCGCCGGTCCCGCGACGATGATGCCGGATTTGGTGTCCACGACGCCAGTGACTTTTTTGATCGCCGTTTGAATCTGCGGCGCTTTCTTCTTCAGAAACGCAAGGTCCGACGAATACAGTTTGACCTCGATTGGCTCGGGAGAGGAGCTCAAATCGCCGATGAGGTCGGACAGAATCCCGAGGAATTCCCATTCCAATTGCGGCTTGGTGACGGCCAAATTATCGCGCAGCACCGCGATGATTTCTTTGGTGGGACGCTTGCGGTCGGGTTTGAGCTTGACCATGAAATCGCCGGTGTTGGGTTCAACCAGTTGAAAGCCCAGCGCCGCGCCCGTGCGCCGCGAATAGCTTTCGATCTCGGGCGTTTCGTTCAACATCTGTTCCACTTCCCGCAGCGCGCGGTCGGTTTCAGTCAAGCTGGTTCCTGCGGGCGCAACGTAGTCCATCACAAAGCCGCCCTCGTCCATCTCCGGCAGGTATTCCTTGCCCAGATTCCAATACAGCGCGATGCTGGCCAGCATCACCAGTGCGCACAGTCCCGGCACGATCCACAGATCGCGCAAGGCCCAGCGCAACGCCACTGCATAGATGCGCGAAATAAAACGCAGGATGAACCCGCCATGTTCTTCATCGTCGCCGTGCGCGTTGGACGTTTTTGAATTCGTCTTGGTGCTCACGAACAACGCCGCAAGCGCGGGTGTCAGAGTCACGGCCAGCAGGAGCGACGTGAGCAGCGAGACCGACATCGCAATCGCCAGTGAGCGAAAAAACACGCCCCAGACGCCATCGAGGAACGCCAGCGGAATGAAGACCACGACCGGCGTGAGCGTCGAGCCGATCAGTGGCATCAGGATTTCGCGCGAAGCTTCGCGGATCGCATCCAAACGCGAATGCCCTGCCGTCATCTTGGCGTAAATAGCTTCGATTACGACAATGGCATCGTCGATGATCAGTCCGATCGCTGCTGCGATTCCGCCCATTGTCATCAAGTTGTACGACAACCCCATCAGCTTCATCGCGATGAGCGTGATCAGCACCGTCACCGGAATGACCGTCGCCGCCACCAGCGTCGTACCCCAGTTTTTCAAAAACAAAAACAGAATCGCAATCGACAGAATCAAGCCGAAGATCACCGCTTCCCAGACGCTCTCGACCGACGCGCGAACCAGCAGCGACTGGTCGTAGAAATATTCGAGTTTCATTCCGGCTGGCAGATCGTGCCGGAGCGCTTTCAATTCGACCTTGATCTGGTCAGCGATGTCGAGCGTCGAACCGTCGGGCTGGCTGCGGATGTTGAGCAACACGGCGTTGTCGCCCGCAGCGGTCACGACCGTATAGGCCGGCTCGTTGCCGGGCTGCACCCGAGCAAAATCTTTAATCCGCACCGGATGTCCGTCAAGCGACGCTACTGCGAGGTTGCCAATTTCCTGCATCGAGCGCGCGCGGCCATCGACGATCGTCAGATAAAGGAGATGGTTCTCCTCATGCAATCCCGCCGACGCAATCACGTTGGTCTTGATCAGTTCATCACTGACTTGAGCCAAGCTCAGATGCAGCGCTTCGAGCCGCGCGGGATCGGCCACGATGTGAAACTCCGGTGCGCTTCCGCCCGTCAAATCGACGCGCGCGATTCCGGGAATTCGAAGAAAACGCGGCTTGATCGTGTATCGCGCGGTCTCCCATAATTCGGAGAGCCCCCGCGTTTTGCTCGTCAGGCTGATACCAATAATTGGGAACGCTGAAAACGTGAGGCGATGGACGTTCGTGCTGGCGGTCGACGGGAGCGTTCCCCGTAGCGACGAGAGTCGGCTGAGCACGTAAAGCTCCGCCTGTGACGTGTCCACACCCCAGTCAAAAAACACATCGACCGTGCCAGAGCCGCGCCCCGTCGATGAGCGCACGCCTTTGACGCCGGGCAGTTCCTTCATCGCCTCTTCGATTGGACGCGTGACCGTCGCCATCATCTCGTCGCTGGGCATGACGCCATTGTCTATTTCGATGACGACTCGGGGAAAATTCGTCTGCGGGAAGACCGCCGACGGCATGTTCCGCGCAGCGTAAATCCCAGCGAGACTTAGCGCCAGCACGATAAAATAAATGCCCTTCGCGTGCCGTACCGCGAAACCGCCCACGTTGCTGATGTCGTTCTTGGCACCGTCGCGCGCAGCCTCCATTTACTTTTTCTCCCGCGCGGTGGATTTCTTTTCGTCGGCGAGAATGTGGACTTTCGTCTCTTCTTTCGGTATGCCATAGGTACCCGCCGTGACGACGAGCTGTCCTTCTTTGACTTCATCGCCGCCTGTGCCAACAATCTCGACAAGACCGTTCTCGCTCAAGAGTCGCTTCACGCCTTGCAATGCGGACTTGTCCTTTTCCACCACTGCGATCACGTCAATCCCGGTCTTGTCGCGGAAGACGCATTCTTCCGGGATGGCAAGGCAATCGCGATGCTCTTCAACGGTGATCTGCAAGCGCGCCAACTGTCCCGGCTGCACGCCGGAATTCTTCGGCAGCGCCACACGGACCGTCGCCAAATCAGTCTTCGGATCGACCTGATGGCCGAACGCGGAGAGCGTGCCATTGAACGCCGGCTTTTCGCCCGAGGCGTCCTCGTCTTGATCCTTCTCAGGGACCTGCGTTTTCGGTACCGCACAAAACACATTGACTGACTGCCCGATTTTGAGCGCTTTTAAATCGCTCGACGGCACCAGTGCGCTGATTTCAAGCCGGTTTAAATCGACCAATTCGATGATGATGGCTGTGGCATCGACCGATTCGCCGGGATAGAGATTCAGCTTGACGACCGTTGCCGCAATGGGCGATTTGACCGAGAGCAGCGTGCGTTGCAAACGCGCGGCGGCTTGCGCTTTTTCCGCTTCTGCAATCTTTGCGACAGCCTCTGCGATTTTAGCCTCTGCTTCCGCGATCTCTTCGGGTGGCGGCGAGTTTTTCAAAAGCGTCACTTGTTTCTCGGCACTCGTTTGATCTTCGCGCGCGGCGGCCAGAATCGACGCTGTCTCTTCAACTTGCTTGGCCGACGACAATTCGTCTTTAGCCAGGGCCTTTTGCCGCTCGTGGTTCTGCGCCGTGAAATCTGTCGCCTGCTTCGCCTTTTTCAATGCGATTTCGGCGATGGCGATCTGTTCCGGGCGCGTGCTTTTTTGAAGTTTAAGAAGCGACGCCTGAGCCGATTTCAACGCCGCGTTGGCGGACGACAATGCCGCGTCAGACTTGGCTTCTTCAGCGCGTGCCACGCGGTCGTCGAGATCAAACAGCGGCGCACCTTTCTCGACGGACTGCCCGATGAAACAGGATACTTTCGTGACGACGCCCGCGATGGGCGACGCGATCCGCGCCGTCGACGGTTCACCGCCGGAGTAAAGTTGCGCGGCACCCACACTACCGAAACAATCCACGTATCGATGCAACGTCGCCCGGGCGACTTTGGCCACATGGACGGGCACATCCGTGTCGGGTTCCTTCTCTTCCGCTTTGGCGACAGGCTTCAGCCACTCGGAACGAAAAATCACCACCCAGCCCGAGCCAAGCAGCGCGGCACTCATCAAAATAGCTATCGTGATTCGCACGGCTTTCATGGAGTCTTCCCAGCTTTCCCGGTCCCAGAGATGTCATCTAAACGCCGCCCCAACGCGGCTTCGGCCGCTTGCAGACTTTGACGCAGTTCAATCAACAGATCGAGATGGCTCTTCTTAACCTCAATCAAAAGCGCCCGCGCGGTCTGCAATTCGTAGCCCGACACGTCGCCTGCTTTGTACGCTTTCTCGGTCAGCCGGATGCTCTCTTCCGCTCTGGGCAGCAATTCTTTTTCGTGGATCGTCAAACGCTTTTCGTTGCTCTCGACTTGAGAAGACGCATCCGCCAGAGCCGCTTCGGCGGCTTGCAATTTCGCCGTGTAATCCGCGCGCGCCACATCGCGTGCGGCGGTCTTCTCGCGAACTTCGCCTTGATTGCGGTGCAACAGGGGGATGTCCACCGTGGCCACAAGTCCTGTCAACGAAGACCAGATATGTCCGTCAAAATCGAAGGTTGATGACGGTCCCAATTTCAAGCTTGGATATTGCCGTGCGATGGCCGCACGCAAATCGCCTTCGCTGACATTGTAACGCCATTCCGCCGCCTTCATCGTCGCGGAATCGGTGAGCGACGCCAACAATTGCTCACGCGTCCAACTTCGCGACGCAAGCGCCAGCGGCTTTTCCGATACACGCAGCTTCAATTCCGCGTCCCAGGGTAAGCCGATGGCTAAACGAAGGGCGCGCATCGCCGCCGCCTCGTCCGCTTCGAGTTTCTGTGTTTCGGCCTGCAATTTCAGATGTTGCAAGTCGGCCAGATTCGAATCCAGCGCTGTTCCTGCTCCGTGCTTGATACGCGTTTTGACGCTTTCCAGCAACCGCGCCGACAACTCCAACTCTTCCTTGTTCAATCGCAACTTTTCGCGCAACCCCACCACGGTCCAATAGGCTGCCCGCGCGTCGCTGACCGTTTTCCATTCTTCGGCCAGACTATCGAAATGGATGGCTTCAACGTTGGCCCGCTTGGCTTCTTTCTCTGCGGCGATCTCGCGCCATCGCAGCACTTCGAATGACAGCGACGCTTCGAGGCTTTTACGGCCCGTCGGCTTTTGGCTGGTCAACAATGATTTGCTATCAAGCGTCGGATTCGGATACAACCCTGCGGTGACAAGCTGACCGCATGCGATGTTCTCGCTCAGACGCTTAGTCTTCAAAGCCGGATTCAACACCAACGCTGCCAGCCCGACTTCATCCACGCCCAAGCCGTCCGTCACGTCAGGTGGCTTCTCCGACGGCTTCATGCGGGAATACTCCGACGCAAGATCCGCGAGTGAGTACCGCCGCAACTGTTTTTGAAGCTCAACGGGACTCAACGGCTCCCTCTTGTAGCTCGCGCATCCCGTACAAACGGCCACGAATATGCTTAGCAGGACGGCTTGACTCGTCCTTTGGGTTTTTATCATGCCACGATGTTCTCCAAAGCAACGCGTGCCAAGTGCCGCTTGTTTCACATTCGGCACTCAGCACTCCACCCTGTCCTGAGTTACTTCAACTTCTCAACTTCAGCGAGCAGCGCAATGAAACCGTTCAGTTCCTTCGTAGCTTTTTCGGCGCTGGTGGCATCCTTGGCTGCTTCGCAGGCTTTCATCGCGACATCCATTTGGTCGTCTGCCGCCTTCCAAACCTTGCGATTCGCTTCCTTCAGCTTCTTGGTATCATCGTCCCACGCGGTCTCGAGTTCGACGGTCTTCTTCGCCGCGCCTGCGTAGTCCGCGGACTTTACCAGCTTGAGGGCTTCTTCGGCGACGCCTTTATACTTCTTCATGTCATACTTCGGCGCGGCGTCGGCGGAATAGCACGCACCGGCGAAAAGCAGGAAGGCGACAACGCTCAGACTTCGATTCAAAACAGACATGGTTCTGCACTCCTTGAAATGGGGTTATAAACGAATACCTATTAAATAGATCATTCCTTTAAAATTACATAGCGTAATAATCCAATTATTTGTGCGCTCTAATTTTCGGGTCGCAGAATGCGCAGCACCGCATGCTTGATCATCACAATGATCGCGCATACTCAATCTTGGAAACTGAGACGAATTGTTTGGACTTACCGGACAAAACTCGCGCGCCAATGTGCTGACGGCGGATTGCGTAGGACTTCGTCAGACTCCTTAAACGGAGTCTGCAAATTCGCTGCACTCGATTGCCTTGTCTCACTTGCCCGGCGCGGCGAATCTTGGTACGGAGGGTGTCCGATAGCTCTTCTTGCCAGCATAATCGACAGCAGGCAGTGATTCGTATCGTCGAATGGAGCTTCTCGTGTCGTCATTCGAGCGGTTATTTTTTCATACTTGCCGAGCCGCTTTTCCCTGCGGTCGCTAAAAATAACATCGTCACTGTTTTCAGATAAGCAGCATCACCCACTGCGACTGCTATTGGCACGTCGACGGACTTTCCGGGCTTGGCTATCGTGGCGTTTGAAAATCCAATTTCGGACATTTGATCGAGGAACGTCTGCTTTTGCATAGTAAAATTAAACTTCAACGGCGAGGCGGTGAACACTCCATTTTTAACACCGGAAATTTTGATCCGATTATTAACGTCTCCGCCGGTCCCATTGGCCGATAGCGTGAAATTACGTCTCATCGCGCCGATCCCAATCGTGACGTGCGTGCCTGTTGCTTGCGCTTGCGGCGTGACGGGCAGCGTACCGGAGATCGTGATCTTGTCTCTGTTGGTCATGCCCGGAGAGAACGAGAAGTTCATTGTCGCCGATTGAATGACAAAGCTGTTGTTGCCGGACACATCTTTCGCACTGACAGCCACCATTATAGACCATGTCTGCGACAGGGTGCCGTCGGAAATAGCCGCTTGGACCGTGTATACACCCGGCGATACGTAAGCGTGCTGCGCCTGCGAACCGGGTGCGGTTATGCCATCACCAAAGTCCCATGCGTATGTCAGCGTGTCGCCTTCCAGGTCGGTTGCAGAAGCGGAAAAAGTCACGGTGCCGCCGACGATTACGGGGTCCGGGGCTGCGCTGGGCGGAGACGTGAATGTGGGCGCGTGATTTGTTTCGCCGACCGGCCGGCTGATCGTCAATTGGAGGACGACGGTATCCGTTCCGGCCGAATTCGTGGACGTGAGCGTGATGCTCGCCACGCCGATTGCAAGCGGCGCACCGCTGATTGTGCTGCCCGAAAAGGTCAAGCCGCCCGGCAGATTCTTTGCATTGAACGTGATGTTCGGAGAACCGGTGGCCGTGATCACGTACGTAAATGGAGCGCCCCGGATTGCACTCGCCGTCAGTGCGCTGGTGATGTGCGGCGGTTGAACACTCACGGCGAAGCTGCGTTGAACCGGCGCGGCCGCGAGATAGTTGGCGTCTCCCGCTTGATCCGCTTGAATCACGACGGAGCCTCCGCCCGTGAGTGAGACGATGCTGCCGTTCATTGTGGCGGGGCCGGAAACGAGTGAGAAGGCCACTGGCAATCCTGCAGATGAAATGGCTTGCAGGGCAAATGCGGAAGCCCCAAAGACTTTGTCGGTAATGGGCGTGAATGTGACCATTTGCGGTGATTTCTGAACGGTGATCAATACCGAGATGGAACCCGGCATATAGTTGCCCGTATCGGTGGGTGAAAAAACGCCATGCAGCGCTTGTCCCACTCCCGCGTTGAGCGTGCTTCCAATGCCGGGTGTATATGAAAACGCGCCTGGAACAGAGGCTGTCGCGTTGAGTTGCGTGTTGTTCAGCGGTGTGCCGAAAACAATATCGGCGGGCGTGGGCCAGGACAAGGCAGGCGTAGCTTTAAAAATCGTCATCGTGGCCTTGTTCAAGGTCACGGCGTAGTTCGCCAGTTTTGTGTTGGGGTCGCTTAGAATCGGTGTGATCGCTTCGGGCGATGAGACGTCGTACACACCGGCGTTGGTATTAAGCGTGGCTGAACTTAGAAACGATGCGGTGATTCCGTCTCCAGCCACGACGCCGGTCAGTGTGCCCGAAAAGATTGGATTGGCAGTATTGTAAATTCTGCTTCCACTATTAGCGGTTGCGATGAGTGCTTTGGGAAGCACGTTGATGTTGACCGAGGCGCTGGACGACGCGTAGTGAACGGTGTCGTCCGGTGTGAAATTGACCGACAACGGTTGATTCGTTCCGGCATTCAGAATCGTTCCAGCGGGAGGCGAGTACACAAAAGATCCGGGCACTCCAGCCACGGCATTTAATTGAGTGGCGCTCAGTGCCGTGCCGTAGGTGATGTCCGCGGGCATGACCCAGGTCAAGTTTGGCAACGCCGATGTGACGTTGAAACTTTGATCCACATTGAGTGCGGCGCTGTAGTTCGCGTCGCCGGATTGTGACGCTCGAACGGTCACGAAACCCGCGCCTGTGATCGTCAGCGTGTTGCCGCTCAACGTGGCTGGGCCGCTTAAAATACTGAAGCTGACTTGCAGATTTGATGTGGCGGTTGCGTTCAGTGTGATCGGCGCATCGCCAAATGTTTTGTCCGGCAACGGCGCGAAATTAATGGTCTGAGTGAGCTTCGTCACGGTGCCAACACGCATGCCATTGCCGTGACTCAAGACCCAGATTTCACTATTATTGAACGGATTGTAATACACGCGTTTGGGTTCGCGAAAAGGATAGTTTGCATCCTGTGTAAATGTAGGTGTTGCTGCGTTTCGGTTACCACAGAATTGCAGGCCATTGACAGTTGTGGTCAGATAGAGATCATTGGCATTGACAGGACTGACCGTGCATGTACCGCAACCGTGGCTGTAGAGTTTGGTCCACGTCTGTCCGCGGTCGGTGGTTTTGTAAAAGCCTCCAGGTGTGTTCTGGGTGTTGCCGAAGTTGTCGGTGGTGCACACATACCATGTATTTTGGGCTGCGTCGGCGGGATCGATGGTAATGCCTTTTGTCCAATAGTACATACCACTGTGGCTACGATCGATCCAGGTTTGTCCGTTGTCGCTGCTGAAGAAAACGCCAGAACTTGCGGTGAAGCCGGTGGTCTGTCGTGCTGAATAAGTACAAACGAGCGTCCCATCTTTAAGCACAGCGATATGGTAGGGATGGCCCTCCGTGCGCGGTGGAGCGGCGAGTTTTGTCCACGTCGCCGTCGTGCCGTTGTTGATGTCATTCGACACATAAATTCCGCCTTGTGTGCTGTGCGCGACGGATGCGTATAGTCGATTGGGATTGTTCGGATCAAGTGCGACAAAATAGACCGGCAGTCCGAAACTATGCAGAATAGTCCAATTCTTTCCTTTGTCGATTGATGTCAAAATTCCTCCGGAGCCAGCGTCGATCTGCGCGTCGGAGATGTTGAGAACGTTGTAGGTCGGATCAGGTGTGGAAGAGTAGCTGGCATACAACGTGCCGCTAGGATGCAGCACGACTTCGCCTAAATCGTAGGAGCTATTGATCGCAATCGACGAATAAAAGCTGAACGATTGACCGCCGTCGCCACTGACATTTCCCATGATGTCGCAAAAGGTGATAAAGAGGTTCTGCGCATCACAGAAGACCATTGAATTACAAACGGTTGGTTCTATGCCCACGCCGTGATACGTGCTGCCTTTGATCGCCGTCGTGTTCATCGGATGCGTCACGTCGGTATAAATTTGCTTCCACGTGGCGGCACCATCGGTGGTTATGTGCGTCCAGCCGAGGTCGTTGATGACCACTTTGTTTTTATCCGTCGGCGACACGGCAAAGGCCGTCGCGTGATTAAACCAGCCCCAGCCGTTTTCGCCTTGATGTCCGCCCCAGCCGGTTCCAATGTTCTGATTGTTGACACCAAGAAATACCGCCGCCCAATTTGCGCCACCGTCGGTCGTCTTATAAACCTGCCGGTAATTCGATCCCAAAACATTGCCGCTTGATTTCATGCCCGACACATATGCTGTCGAAATGTCATTCAATGCCATGGACACATACGCCAATTTGTCACCCGTCGGAATCCCTGTTCCAACGACCGTCCAAGTCGTCTGCCCAGCATCGACCGTGTAAAAGTTTTTATGCGCTTGGGCTGTGGGATAAAACGCCGGCTTCAGTCCGGCCAGTGCGTACGTCACACAGAAGAACCTAGCCGTACCGTTCTGTTTCGCGCCCGCGAAGGAGAAGATGCCCTCACCCGCCGCGATGCCGCTAATTGCCGAAAGCCCGAACGTCGAACCGCCGTTATTCGATACCAGCAGGCCGTTGTTGGTGCCAACATAAATGTTCTGACCGTCGAAGTAGGCACCCGCGCAGAACAACCCGTTGCCGGTTGTGTCGGTGAAGACGGAGTGGAATGTCGTGCCGCCGTCGCTTGAAAAGTAAAGCTGCGTCTGAGCGCTGATGAGAATGTTGACCGTGCTCGCAGGGTCCGCGTAGAGATTGTACGCACCGTTGTTGGTCGGATCAGTGGTCAATCGCTGCCATGTCTTTCCGCCGTCGAAGCTCTTCTTGGGGTAGTAGGCCCCGCCTCCGTTGCTTAACACGTAGAGGATGTTGGGGTCATTGGTAAATTGTACGACACTGTTGCGAAAAACCTGTAGCTGTTGGTGCGGGACAGTGGTCCACGATTGCCCCAGATTCACAGTCGTAAACATGTCGCTCATGTCGGACGCAATCCAGATTGCGTTCGGATCGAACGGACTGAGGCTCGCACCGAAGAGCGCGCCGCCGCCACCAACTCCGCGCGAATTCCAAACGGATGGCTGGGCGGCATGTGAGCTGAGTACACTCATCATCAATAACGGCATAATGACGAGATAACGATTGAACGGCTTCATGATCGTGCTCCTAAAACTGATCTTTCACAGAATCCGGCTTCATAGGCTTGCGGTCGAAGACTGGCGCAAGACCGCGACGCGGTACTCCACCCCCGCCAATGCGGTGCGGTGCATTATTGACGACGACCTTTAACAACGGTACCAACTTCGACAGTGCGGCGCTAAATTCGTGCGGCACGTCTTCCGCGGCCGACGGCTCCAGGTTGAAAACGAAGGGCTTATTGCCTGCCGCGAAGGTGCCGGACACGTAAGCGCCGTAATCCTGTAATGCACGAGCGAATTCATAAACTGGCCCAGAAACAGCCCCCACCGCTTGAGCAATGTCCACATCCGCAGGAATGGCCAGCAGCGAACCCAATCGCACGAGCCCATTTTGGCCTGCGAGTTCAAATCTCATATCTGGTGGATTGCCGACGGCGGGCCAAATAAACGGGCCGTTCGGCCCCTCTCCATTCAACGCTTCTTGAATTACCAGCACGGAGAGTGCGTGACGAATGCCACCGGCCAACTCGCCTTTTCGAATCGTTCCCGCTAAAGACGAAAACGAGCAAAAATTCAACGCGGGAGTCAGATTAATGCCCGAGCCATGCAAGTCCGTCCGACGACTATTGAGCGCGCGAACAACGCCAGCACTCGGGCGATCTACACCTTTTAGCTCGATCGCATAGGCGTGTGTTTCATCGATCAGGCTCATCGTTCGGTAATCTGGTTCCGGCTGGGCGTCGTCGGGAATTCGCATACGAGCGAGAACCTCTTTGTTGTTGGCGCGAGTGAGTTGATTCATTGGATCGCCGGGCGAACAGGTATAAATCGGCTGGGAAAATCGCTTGATATTAAGCTGCGCGCCTCTTGAGAGATCGAGCTTCGTCGAGCCGTGTTCGGCATAAACCGCTTCCGAACCGAGCGGCGTATTCCAAGGGCTGTGGTCATCGAATGGGTGCAGCGCCGGATCTCGCGTCCCGACGGCGCGCGAGGCAAATTCCGCGTCCGCTTGAACGACGGCAAATTCGCGCGCGGCTACTGTCACGGCTGCGCCGTCCGCGAGTCGCTCCAAACGCAGCGAGCCGACAGTAACGTCCAAACGCACGTGACCCGCGTCGGCTTGAATTTCCAGCGCGTTCATTGAACCGAGTGTCACCGCGTTAGCCTGCGGCATTCGAATCGTGACACCCGGGGCATCCGAATCGACGTTCAGTGCGCCGCGCTGAAGTTCAACATGAATTAACGACGCGGCATTTGAAGCAGGGAACGCGACGAGGGGTGCGAACGCGTAGACGCCTTCACCTGTCGATATGAAACGCGCGTTGCCGATGGTTGGGATGGAATAGCCAAACTCCGCGTTGCCGCCCCGCTCGACCGTGACGACCAGCGTCTCAAACGGTTGATTGCTTCCGTTTCGAGCGGCGGGAATATGGGCGATTGTGACGCCAGGTCCAGAGTTCAATACGCGCGGTTCAGCGATGATGACTCCGCCCGAATGCAGGAACGCCGATTCAAGTTTTTTGATCGAGGCGAATTCGGCCAGGGAACCATTATCTAACACTTTTGAGGGCGTATGATTCTGCAACCAGAAACCAATGGCCAAAAGCGCGGCAATCCCCGCCAGCGCGCCGATCCAATACCGCCGCGCGTGTTTCGGCTCTGCAATGAATATTTTCGGAGCGCTGCGGCGCTCGATTCGCGACATCACACGCGAAACAGTCTGCTGTGAATCCGTTATGTGTGGCAAGCACACCATGGTCCGGCGCACCAATTCCGCCTCGGCGGCAGGCGGTGTAAAATTGGAGTACAACAAGCCGTTCATTTCGGATTGTCGAAGAAATCGCTCGCGCAATGAATCGTCGGCTTCGATGATCAAAGCCAATTCGTTCAATGCTGACTCGTCTAATACTCCTTCAAAATAGTCAGACATGAGTTCTTCAAAATGGTTCATCACTCGCCTCCCCCGCCGATGTGGGCGAGCGCCAGCGTTTTATCAATGCAGTTTCGCAACGCATCGCGCAGTCGCAGCAAGCGAACTTTCAACGCCCCTTCCGTTGTGGAATGGCGCTCGGCGAGTTCGGCGATGGAATAGCCTTCGACATATTTCCCTGTGAGCAACCCAGCCTCATCCGGTAGAATTTTCTGAAGGCAACGTTTCAAAGCTGCGCTCTTTTCTTCCTCGACCACACCGTGAGAATCGCCGTCCGGTTTCGACAGTTGTATATAGCGCAGGTAATCGCCGCCTTTGCGCTGCGCAGTTTCCTGGCGACGCAATTCCATCTTGAGGCCGTTGAGGGCGATACTTTTGAGCCATGGAAAAAAGGGCTCGTGAAGGTCGAATTGAGCAAGGCTGACGTACGCCTGAACGAACGCGTCCTGGAGGCGTTCTTCCAGTTCATCCCGCGAAGACAAATAAAAGGAGAGCGCCGTTCGAAGGCGCGTCTGGTGCCGCTGGATCAACAGCGCATAGGCGGACTGCTCTCCGGACTGCGTTCGTCGAATAATCTCGGCGTCGTGAAGTTCTATGTTGTTTTCCGCATTGGGCATGGCGACCACTCTCCTTTCGAAACACTATTTGCGCGAGCGGTCGAAAAGTTACTGCAAATTCTTTTTATTTTGCGAATTGATTATGACATATTCACGGTACGCAGTCCACGAGTCGAACCCAGCGCCAAAGATTGATAGGTGGATTGTGGATCTGAACGGGCAAAATCTGGCTGAAACCGATTGTGACATTTGGAGCGCTGGCGAATCCGGTGGTTTTTCGAATTCGCCACCGTCAGCGAAATTTGGTGGCAGCGTTTCAGAGAACGCTGGCGTTAAACATGACGGAAATTTTTGAAATACAATTTTCCCATTGCGCGGGCGTACGTGAGCATTAGAGTATTTGTTAGCGAAATCGTTGGCTCATCTTGGAATCGCTTATGCAGTCTCTGAAAGGCAGTTTTAGCCCGGCTTCACCAGCCGGGCACTTCACCCCGCGTCTCCCGCTCAACACGGTCGAGGGCGCACGTTTGGCTGTTGTCTTGTAATGCGCGCGGTATTCACTCTCTCCGCTCCACGCCCCCGCCCCGTCTGCCACGTTTATTCTCTGGCTCCGGTTGGCTCAAATTGGAAGCATGATGCTTCCTCCATTTCATCCAGTGCGCGCGGGTTTGCATTTCACAATAAGAGGAACGAATGTCCATTTCGAAAATCAATCTGACCTTTCCAGACAATACCCTTCACGAATTTGACGCTGGCACCACCGGCTTTCAAGTCGCTGAATCCATCGGCAAGCGCTTGGCTCAGGACGCTGTCGCTGTCAAAATCAACGGCACCGTCCAAGACCTTTCGCGTCCAATCAACACCGATGGGTTGTTCGCTGTGATCACGCCGAAAAGCCGCGATGGCAAGCTTGACGCGGACGCGCTCTACTGCATGCGCCACACCGCTGAACACATCATGACGGAGGCGATCTGCCGTTTGTGGCCGGACACGAAACTCGTCTACGGTCCGCCGGTCGATGACGGCTTCTATGGCGACATCGATCTCGACACGAAAATCTCGCTCGACGACTTCCCGAAGATCGAAGCCGAGATGGCCAAGATCGTCGCTGAAAATCGTCCGATGACGCGCTACGACATGAGCCGTGAAGATGGCTTCAAAAAGATCGAAGCGGAAGGCAATCCGTACAAACTCGAAAACGCGAAAAGCGCCAAGGGCGATTCGCTTTCGTTCTACGTCACTGGTTCAAACGTCGGCACCGATTTCGAAGACCTCTGCATGGGACCGCACGTCCCGTCCACCGGCCGCATCGGCGCGTTCAAATTGACTGCCGTTGCCGGAGCGTATTTCCGGGGCGACGAAAAGAACAAGCAGCTTCAGCGTATCTACGGCACCGCCTTCCCGACGAAGAAGGACATGGACGAACACTTCAATCGCATCGAAGAAGCGAAGAAGCGCGACCACCGTGTCATCGGCAAACAGATGGGCCTGTTCACGATGAGCCCGCTGGTCGGTCAGGGCCTTATTTTGTGGATGCCAAAGGGCGGCATCATCCGCACGGAGTTGCAGAATTTGATGCAGGGCCAGTTGACCAAGCGCGGCTACTCGCCGGTCTTCACACCGCACATTGGACACATCGATCTCTACAAAATGTCCGGGCATTTTCCGTACTACAAGGACAGCCAGTATCCGACGATCAAGAGCGAGATCGATCCGAACGAAGAGTACTTGTTGAAACCGATGAACTGCCCGCATCATTGCCAGATTTATGCCGCCGAACAACGCAGCTACCGCGACCTTCCGATCCGCCTCGCCGAATTCGGGACCGTGTACCGCTACGAGCAATCCGGCGAATTGAACGGCATGACGCGCGTGCGCTGCTTGACGCAAGACGACGCGCATTTGTTCTGTACGCACGATCAAGTCGAAGCCGAATTGGTCAGCACCGTCGAACTCGTCACGACGATCTTCAAGTCGCTCGGCTTGAACGATTATCACGTCGAAGTCAGTCTGCGCGATCCAAAGAGCGACAAGTATGTTGGCGATCCGGCGAATTGGACGAAGGCTGAAGACACGTTGCGACGCGTCGCGAAAGAGATGAATCTGCCGCACACTGAAGTGCAGGGCGGCGCGGCATTCTACGGCCCGAAGCTCGACTTCATGGTCAAGGATTGCATCGGCCGAAACTGGCAGCTCGGCACAGTGCAGCTCGATTACAATTTGCCCGAACGCTTCAAGCTCGAATACATCGGCCAGGACAACAACCGCCACCGTCCGGTGATGATCCACCGCGCACCGTTCGGCAGCTTCGAACGTTTCACCGGCATTTTGATCGAACACTTCGCCGGCGCGTTCCCGCTGTGGTTGTCGCCTGTTCAAGTCCGAGTCGCGAACATTTCAGAAGCATCGCAAACCGCCGCATGGCACGCCGTCGCCGCATTGAAGGCCGAAAATATTCGCGTCGAAGCGGATATTAGTCCGACCGGAAACATCAAGCAGCGCGTAAAGGACTCAGAAGAAGGGAAGGTTCCGTACCTGCTGGTCATCGGCGATCGCGAAGCCGCAGCCGGAACCGTCGCAGTGCGTGGACGCGGACGAAAAGATTTGGGCGTGATGTCGCTGGCCGAATTTGTGGCGAAGGCGAAGTCGGAGATTTTTGATCGGGCGTAAAGCATTTGTCATTTGGTATTTGTCATTTGTGATTTGTCATTTAACGACTCGTCATTGGTGCGAATCTCGAAAATGGTAAATACCACATGACGGTTGATGCTGAAGTTACGAATCTGGAGGAATGGATTCAATGGGGACTGTTTTTCATTTGTTGCGAAGTTGGGAGGCGCATGTCTTCATTGCAATGGTCACCGCCATCGCAGTGGGGTTTTTGACTTTTAAGATTTTCTTTCCACGGAAGAATAGTTTTAAACGGGATGTGACAGCGAGTACGAAAACAGATCAGTACGCGGTGTTTGGCCCAACGGCGAATTACTTTGAATCCATTCAAAGTAGTTTTGTTCTTAAACTTTGGTTCTTTTTCGCTGTGTTTTGCGGAGTCGCTGTGTACTTCGCTTTACAAAATGGATAGCAGAGTAGGACCTTCCTGTGAAATGGGTCGCACCGATTATTCGAGATTTTGGTTGAAAAGTAGGGATGTAAATCGTTGTATATAAGGAGGCTTTGGGTCCAGATTGTGGAATTTCCTTATGTATACACATTCGTAATGCGCAAGGTGAATGTGTAGGAACGGGTAATGAGTGGGAGGCGGTTGGGTTTTAAAGGCGATTTAACCGCAGATGGCGCAAAGAAGAGCACGATGTGATTGTTGTGGAACGGAAATGAAGTGATTTGAGTTGGGTTGGGGGTAGGTGGACACAATAGGTTGTGTGTCGTGACGGGTGGACACCGTGCACATGTGCATGTTGTGGAATGGAAATGGTTGAAACGGTGTTTTGTATGAGGTATTGACCCTCTTTCTTTCGAAGATTCGATTGTGCAGTAAAGTCAGTGATGTTCGAAAGCGTAGTTCAATTGTCGTATGTTAGTTGTCATCTGCAATGTGTCATTTAAAGAATCGCAATTAGTGCGGATCCCAAAAATGACAAATACCAAATGACAAATGCCGTTAAACACTGTCGCAGGGTCGGCGTATTCAACGGAACTGAAGCGTCGAGCCTGGATTTTAGAACCCATGTCGTAAAGGAGAATGGCCATCACAGAGAGACTTCGCATCAACCACGAGATCAAGGCCAAGACGGTTCGCGTCATTGGTGCAACAGGTGATCAACTGGGCGTCATGACCGGTGACCAAGGGCGCGCCAAAGCGCTGGAAGTTGAACTCGATCTCGTCGAGGTCGCACCGAAAGCCGAGCCGCCGGTCTGCCGCATCATGGACTACGGCAAGCACATTTATCACGAGCAGAAGAAAGAACAGAAGGCCCGCAAGAAGGCCCATGCACACGATCTCAAAGAAGTTCGCTTGAGCTTCAAAATCGGACCGCACGATTTGGGGATCAAAGTCGAACACGCCAAAGAATTCATCGAAGAAGGACACCGCGTCCAGTTCACGATGATTTACAAAGGCCGCGAAATCGCGCATCAGAGCCTCGGCGAACAGATTCTCAAAGGCGTCGTCACGCAGATGGCCGATTGCGCCAAAGTCGAACGCCCTCCTTTCCGCGAAGGCAAACGCGTCGGACTGATCCTCGCGCCGAAACAGGCCGTGCTGGATCACAAGCCGGCCGACAAGCCGAAGCCGGCACCTGCGGCCGCCAAGCCTGCAGCGCCAGCCGCATCCGCGCCCAAGCCTGCTGCTCCGACGGCCCCAGCGACACCGGCAAATCCTGCATCTCCCACGAAGCCGTAGCGTTTCGTGGAGGACGCGTGAAGATGCGTTAAAGATTGTGCTGCTGCATTGGCCTGTGCAGCGGCATGTGGTAGGTTGTCCGTTCAACCGAACTGGAGAAGCATTGCCATGCCACGCCTCGCATCCTTACGCCGTCCGCTCGTCTTCGCCATACTGGCCCTATCGCTCGCAGCGACGGGCATTCTGCTCGCCCAACGCCCCGCCCGCGCGTGGTGGAGCGGCGGGCACAAAGCCTGCACCGCCGCAGCCGTCAAAATGCTACCCGACGACATGCCCGAGTTCTTCCGCAACGCGACGGACGAACTCTGTGAAATGTGCGTCGAACCCGACGAATGGAAAAGCGCCACCGCCCCGCGTTTGAAAGCCAGCGAGGCGCCCGAACATTTCATCGACCTCGAACATTTCGAAGGCAAGCCGCTGCCCCGCCACCGCTTCGACGCGCTCAAACATTACGCATCAAAGAACATCGACATGGCCAAAGGCGGGACGCTGCCGTACGCCTTGGAGGAGGGCTACGAACGCCTCGCGCTCGCGTTTCGGCAGGTCCGCATTTATCCGGAATCAGCAGGCGCGAAACACCGCGCGATCGTCTACGCCGGCTGGCTCGCGCATTACTGCGGCGACCTCGCCATGCCGCTGCACTCGACCGTGAACTACGACGGCAAGCCCGGCGCAAATGGCACGGTGATCCAAAAAGGAATCCACGCCCGCCTCGATTCCTATCCCGAAAAAAACGGCTTCACGCCCGAGATGCTCGCCGAAAAACAAAAGGCCGGACGACGCCGCAGCATCTGGATTCTCATCGAAGAAACCATCAACGAATCGCACACGCACGTCGAAAAATGCTACGAATTGGATGAGGCCGGAGGCTTCGACAAAGAGCCTGAAAAGGCGAAAGAATTCGTCCTCGCCCGAGCGCGACTCGGAGCGAAATTGACAGCGGATTTATGGTACACGGCGTGGGAAAAAAGCGATCCGGGAAAAGCGACGATCAAGTGAATACGACGCGTTATTCGAATTCGTCTTCGTCTAATTCGCCGGACTCAAGCATCCTTTCGACTTCATCGACAACGTCTTTATTTTCCGCGTAGAAATGATCGAGCTCCTCACCTGAATCAATGATCATGGATTCAGTGACAATATAGTCAACCGGCATGTCATTGGGTTCCGAGGCGATTTCCAATTCCCCCACGATTTGAATATCAAAGGCGAGCCCGACGAATCGATTTTTCTTGGCAGCGTTCGCGATGAGCCTGTCATAGCAACCCAGCCCGCGCCCCAGCCGGTTTCCTAAATCGTCAAATGCCAATCCCGGCACGGCAACCAGTTGAATGTCCTTCTGGTTGACGACAGGCAGTGTCGGGTGTGGTTCCCTAATCCCGTAATTATTCGGTATCAGATCATTCGCCAAATCCGTCACGTGATGCAGAACGAGGGTCTTGTCGAACGGATTCAAGCGGGGTAGTACCAAGCGCTTTTTATCGTCTAAAATACGTTGCAGCAATCCGTCGGTTTCCACTTCCGTGCCGAACGATGCGTACGCCAAGACTGTTTTTGATTTTTTGTACTCTTTCATGTTGACCAAACGCGCGAGAATTTCAGCACTCTTGGTCCGGCGCGTTTCAGAACTCAACGAGGCAAGTTGCTGCTTCATCCCAACGCGAAGTTCACTTTTGAGTCTTTGAAACAGTTCATCGTCCGGTTTCATAACATCGCCTTTCATTTTTAAGCTCGCAACACCGCCTTGAACTTCGCCAGAATCTCCGTCTGGAATTTCTGGTGCGACGCATTCACCTCGTCGTCCGTCAACGTCCGATCCGGCGCGCGATAGATCAGCGAGAACGCCACCGACTTCTTCCCCGCGCCCACTTGCTTGCCAGTGAACACGCTCAAGAAACGCGGCGTTTCGTGCGGATCGCGCAACGCATCGTGAGCCTGCCACGTCCGCGCGAAGGATTCGATCTCGCTCCACGCCACGGACTCGTCCACCACCATCGCCACGTCGCGCGACACTTCCGGGAACGCCGGGAGCGGTCTGTAACGCAACGGCGCGCTCGGCAAATTCGCCAGCGCCATCACATCCAATTCGCACACCGCCAGCGGCTTCTTTAAATCGAACGCCTTCATCGTCGCCGGTGACAACGTCCCCATCCAACCGATCATATCCTCAGCGCGCTCATGCCCGTGCAATTCACGCACACGCATCACGCGGCACGATTCGTCGGGATGCAAAAAATCCGGAGCGCTCGCCAACGGACGCGACAATTTCAAATGCGCGCCATCCAATTCCAACGCCGCGCCGATCCGGTTCAACGTATCCGCGAGCGCCTGGAATCCACGGTCATCCATCGCGCCGAACACACGCTTCTCGTCCGGATGCGATTGACCTGACGACAGAAACACGGTGCCCAATTCAAACATCCGCACCTCGCCTGTACGCTGATCCTGATTGTGTTTCCGTACAGCGAGCAACGACGACAGCACGCTGTTGCGCAGCGCCGAATGATCCTCGCGCAAGACACTGCTTTTATCAAGCGGCAGCGGTTTGTCTTTCGTCCAGACCGCCGGTGATGCCCAACGCGGATCGACCAAACTGTCCGTGACTGCTTCGAAATAGCCCAGCGATGTGAACTGCGTCCGCAACTTCTCCGACACAATTTCACGCGGCGAACGCGGTGCCACGCGAGCGCTCATCGCCGTCGTTTCCGGTACAAAATTGAATCCATACAACCGCGCGATTTCTTCGATCACGTCAATCTCGCGATCCAAATCCCCGCGCCGCCACGACGGCACTTTCACTTTGATCGCCGCGTCCGTTGCACAATCAACATCGCAACCAATCGATGTAAGAATCTTCTCCGTCGCAGCCTTCGGAATCTCAGCGCCAAAGACGCGCTTGATCTCAGCCGAACGAATCGTGACGTGCTTGTCCGTCGGGCGCTTCGCCCACACATCAATCAATCCTGGGGCAATCGTTCCGCCAGCAGTCTCAACGATCAAACGCGCCGCTCGGGCACTCGCACGATCCACCGACTCAACATCAATCCCGCGCTCAAAGCGGTAACTCGAATCCGTCCCGCGTCCGTCCATCACCTTCAATCGGCGCACCGTCCGCCTCGTATTGGCCGGATGAAAATACGCGGACTCCAACAAAATGTCCGTCGTCCCCGCCGTCACTTCCGAGCCTTTTCCGCCGAGCACGCCTGCAATCGCGCGCGGCTTTTCAGCGTCCGCGATCACCAGCGTCTCCGACGTCAGCGCCGGTACCGTCCCATACAGCGGATCAAACGCTTCTTTATCTTTCGCGCGCCGAACAATAATTTCGCGCCCGGCCAAGCCGTTCAAATCAAACGCATGCAGCGGCTGGTTCATTTCGAAGAGCACGAAATTCGTCACGTCAACAATGTTGTTGTGCGACTGCAAGCCCATCGATTCCAGACGTTCTTGCAGCCACTTCGGCGATGGCCCGACTTTGACGCCACGAATGATGCGAGCCGTATAACGCGGGCATAATTCCGGTTCTTCGACACGCACTTTCGCGAGAGTGGAGGCTACTTCGCCGCCTTCCAGCCCGTTCAAATCACACGCAGGAAGTTGCAGCGACACCTGAAGAATTGACGCGATCTCACGCGCCAGTCCCAGCACGCACTGGCAGTCGGGGCGGTTCGACAGCACGTCCAATTCCAGGACAATGCGCTCGCCGTCACCGTGAACGCCGTCGCAGTTGAACCCGGCAAACGTCATCAATTTTCCAAGCGTGTCGCGATTGCGTCCAGCGGGTTCCAAATCCCAGCGCTGACACGCGCGGTGCAGTGCGGCGGTGAATTCTTTTCCGCGCAACGTTGCAGGCAAACAATCCAACAGCCAGGCCAGCGGTAGCTTCATAATTGCCTCAAGAATCGCATGTCATTTTCAAGGAAGCGGCGGATGTCGGTGATTCCGTGTCGCCGCATCGCAAGCCTTTCGATGCCGAATCCAAACGCAAATCCGGACCACACCGCCGGGTCGTACGCGTTGTCCCCGCGCGCCGCATTGATCGCTTCAAATACCGCTGGATCGACCATCCCGCAGCCGCCCATTTCGACCCAACCCGTCTGCTTACACACCGGACACGCCGTCCCGCCACACGCCGGGCAGGTGCAATCCAACTCCGCGCTCGGCTCCGTAAACGGAAAGAAACTCGGTCGGAAACGGACTTTCGTATCTTCGCCGAACAACCCGCCGACGAACAATTTCAGCGTTCCTTTGAGGTCCGCCATCGACACATTTTTATCGACGTACAGTCCTTCAATTTGATGGAACGTGCTGTGGTGCGTCGCATCAATCGGATCCGGCCGATACACGCGCCCCGGCGCAACCACGCGCAGCGGCGGCGTCCGCGTTTCCATCATGCGCACTTGCACCGTCGACGTCTGGCTGCGCAGCAACGCCTGCTTGTTTCCGGACAAAAAGAACGTGTCGAAACTGTCGCGCGCGGGATGATCGGCGGGAATGTTGAGGTCGTCGAAATTATGCCGCTGGTCCTCAATTTCGGGACCTTCGACGACTTCAAATCCGAGCGCATGAAAGATGTCAACGAGGCTGTCAATCGTCCGCGTCATCGGATGCCGACGGCCCAAACTGTGCCGAGCATCAACGGGCAGCGGTTCGTTGATATCAAACGCTGATCCCGCCTCTGCCGCCGCCCCGCCCATCGCGGCCTTGGCGCTTTCATACGCGGCTTCAAGCTCGTTCTTAATCTGATTCCCAAGCTTGCCCGCTTGAGGCTTGATGTCCGGCGGTGCCTTGCCCAGCTGCCCGAGCAACGCCTTCGCCCGGCCATTCGCACCAATAAATTTGATGCGCGCATCTTCCAGCGCCTTGGCGTCAGCAGCCGCAGCAAACGCAGCCAGCGCGTCGGTGCGGAGTTGATTGAGTTCGTCGAGAAGCGACATGTTAAATCTTCTGGTTTGAGGGGCGAAATGTAAAAAGTTAGGGGGCGGGTATCAGACCTTCGTCATTCAACCGTTTTATCCATTCTTCGCGGGAAATAGTGCATTCTGCCAATCGTTTAGTATCATGTGGTCCCAAGCGAATTCCCGATGGAACGTGACCATGTCCGTGATCACCACTGCCACGGCGTATTCCAAAACTGGCGATCATATAACCATTGTGAAAGATGCAAGCCCTATCGTGTGCCTTCCGATTGGTTATGATAGTTGCCTTTAGCTTTTTTTCGATTTGAAGCGCGTCGCTGGTTGTGATTTTACTCATCTTTCACGCGCACCTCTTCAGTGCCTTTAAAAGCACGTTCTTCGTCTGTCTCATTCCTGCACCCAGCTTTGTGTCAGGAATGAATTCCAACATATCGAATTCGTCAAGAATTGATTCCTTTAGATTCGAAATTGCTTCCTCGATAGTTCCACCAGTGGCACCGATATTCGCTTCGTCAAACCGTGCGACGAATTCGTCATAGTTTGGTTCCACAGAAATGTGGAATGGCTTGACAACAATATAGGGTTCCGGAGCAAGTGAAGCGATTGCCATGACCTTCAGTTCTGGCAGTACCTCAGTCTCAGCGTGTTCAGATTCCTCGCAAATCGTCAGAATTTTGTTCTCATCCATTTCGCACCTCCTCGTATACCGAGCACACGAATAAGAAGTAGCTTAGCAAAACGCTCGAAGAAGTCAACATCGCCAGAATTGAAGCGGCGCACCCAAATGGGTGCGCCGAAACGATTCTGCAACAAAATTCCTACTCTGAATTTAGGCCAGCGCGGCTTTGGCTTGATTGAAGAGCGTTTCAAAGCTCTTTTCGTCGCGCACGGCCATGTCAGCGAGAATCTTGCGATTCAGCGTGATGCCAGCCTTCTTGAGACCATTCATGAACTTCGAATAGTTGAGGCCGAGCTTTTCAGCGGCGGCACCAATGCGGATGATCCACAGTGCGCGGAACGTGCGCTTTTTGGTGCGGCGATCGCGGGTCGCAAATGCTTCGGCACGTTCAACGGTTTCAACCGCTGTGCGGAACATTTTGTTGCGGCCCATGACGAAGCCTTTGGCGCGCTTAAATACTTTGCGCGTGTACTTCTTTCGGGATGTACTCGTTTTAGTGCGCATCTTATTCCTCCTAATGTCGAAACTTCCGGTCCATGACTGCGACGCCCAAAAAATCAGGATCGCGAATCAGACGGCAAGCTTCTTGTAAAAAGCCGCAGGGAGTTGCGCGTCCCTGTCGAGCCTATAGTGAATGAGCATCGGCTACTTGCCGACGCAAACAATTTATCGCAGTCCCAACAGGCGCAGCATGCGGCGTGACTCGGCGCCATGCATGATCACTGGGCGTTTGCCATGGCGGCGACGAGCACCACCCTTGCCAGTCATCAAATGCCGATGGAACGCCTGCATTCGTCTGACCTTGCCGCTCTTGGTGACCTTCACCCGTTTGGACAAGCCTTTGTGTGTCTTCAGCTTGGGCATTTCTACTAACTCCTCGTTTCGACACGCCCTTATTCAGACCGTGCCGACACATGAAAAAAGAAGCGGACCGGAGTCACCCGGACCGCGAAGCGAGCAAGCACTATACTCAGCGCTTGTACAAAATCAAATCCTATTCCAACTTTTTCCTGCATTTTTCAAGTAGAGCCGAAATCCGTTCGGCTCAATTGAGCACCGATCCGGAATGAGCTGAACAGATTTCAGCTCTACTTTTACAACTCGTTCGCTACTTCTTGGGCGCCGAGGGCGGAACCGGCGGGGCAGACTTCACGTCCGAACCGAATTCACCATCTCCCGTGTGTTGCAGGAAGAATCGAACCGCTTCCATCTTCTGCGCCTGATCCTTCAGTTTCGGCTCTTCCGCAATACCACGCGTCAAATCCTTCAAATCGTGGTTGTACTCCCCCCAATTGATGAAGTTGTTCGGCATGTTGGTCCACGGATACAGCGACGGCGGGAACGTCAGGAACCGACGCATCCAATCACCCTTCAAGCGTCGTTTGACATTCACCAAATTCGGAGCGTACTTCGGCACGGGCTGCGTGTAATTACCAATCGAATGACACGTCACGCATCCAATACCGACCAAACTCTTATTGTTGTCGTCCGCCGGGAATTCGGTCACATAGCGCTTCCCGAGTTCATACAATTTCTTCTGATCCGCATCCAGCATCACCGGCTGATTTCCGTAAGGCTTGTCGCCCGAATCGGCCACAAAGAAATCAACGATCTGCTGCGCGTCGTCCTGAACATCCGTAAACTTCGTCGCATCAGGTCCAGGCAACGGTTCGCCACCAGCACCCTTATCGCGTTTGTTCGGGTCCACCGCTGACAACCGGCCCGCAGGATAAATCGTCTTGAAACTTGAATACGGTCCGTCGGTCCAGAAGCTTGGCATGCGAACATTCAACCCCACACGCAACGTCTTCACGTTGTGGAGGAATTGATACAACCAATCCGGCTGAACCTTGCCGCCTTCGAAACCCAAGCTTGGCGGAGCATGTTGCTGTGACACGTTTTCAGTCTTATACATATCGCGCTCAACGTTCATGATGTGATTCATGAGTCGACCTTCGCCACGCGTCAATCGAACATTCAACACAACAGGATCATAGTATTTTCGGACGGCACGAAGTTCGTCTTTCTTCAGATTCGTCAACTTCAACGCGTCCGTTCCAGCCATGCGTTCATAGGCTTTGACATCAACGAATTGCTTCGCCAATATCGCATAACTCGATTTCACTTCCGAGTAGTCGCGCTTACCCTTTTCATCCAGCTTTTCTTCGTAGAGCAACTCCGTCAGCTTAATGTATTCCGCTTCCGTTACCAAATCGCCATACAACTTCCAGCTGTCACCCTTAGCCTTCTTTTCGAATTTGAAACTCAACTTCTCCCATTCAAGCAACGGGCTTGTGCGGACTTTAAATTCTTCAAGAAGAATCGGCACTGTCGCTTCACTCAAGAACGAGCCGCGTTCGATGTTCAAGAAGCCCTTCATTGTCGTATCACCGGACGTGTAATCGAGCGAAACGAGGTCATCATCCGAATAAATTCCGTTGCCCGGCGTCTTCAAAAACGCGCGCGACTTCGGCGTGGACAGTGCCGCAAACGCAGCCAGCGGCATTGTCGTTTTACCATCATTCGTGACTGCCGAACCCACACTCGCCATGTGACAACCCGTGCAGTTCAATTCGCGAACCACGCGCTTGCCCTTGTCCAGAGCGGCTTCCTTCGGCGTCGGCTGGTGGATCATTTCGGCTGGAATGACTTCATTCGTCAAGCTCATCAAGTACGTGACCAAACGCGTAACTTCATGCTTGCCTAGCACCTGCGTTGAACTAATGTCTTCGTTGTTTTCCGGTGCATATTTCTTGAATGTGGACGAGTGTCCTTCTGTATGCTTCTCACCCGCTTTCGCACCTTCTTTATGTGCTTCTGCAGCCACTTCTTCATTGTTCTTGGACGTGTATCCAAACCACGGCATGCGCAAGCGATCGAACGGCTTGATCAAGTCTTCCTTATCGCGGTCGAACACGCGAGGACGGGAAATCTTGGCAAAGAACCAATCCCATTTCGTTTCGGAAATTGAGTGATCGTGCCCGGCTTTGCCGAAATCAAACTTGTCCAAATCCTTGTCAGCTTCACCCGACAAATTCACGCAGGTCAACGGCGCATAGGTCCAGCCTTGAATGTTGTGGCAACTATAACACCCATGGTGTTGAATCAACGTTTCGCCGGTGTAGAACGCCTTCGCCGCGCGTTCCGGATCCTTTTCCTTTGAGATCAATTCCTTCAGCTTTTCGATCTGACCTTCGGTCCATTCGCCGTCGCCCGTGTCGTAACGCTTCGATTCACCCTTGTTATCTACCTTCGTTGCGTATTTCACCTTCAACTTCAACGACTTTTCAACCATCGCGAGCGGTGTCTTCAACCGGTTTCGAATTTCTTCTTCAGGCAGAATGCTCGCCAGTTTTTCGACCACGATCTTGTCGAACGCGTCAGACGGATGAGGCTCGAGCGCTTTCGTGCCACCCTTCGCCGACTTCATCGTGGACATGATATAGCTCGTCAAATTCGCCGCTTCTTCGTCTGTCAAACGGAGATTGGGCATCTTCGTTTCGGCCCAATAATGGCGCGGATTTTTGACCCACTGATACAACCAGCCCGAACGGACTTTGTCCCCGACTCGGCTCAAATCCGGTCCGTGCTGATT
Source organism: Planctomycetota bacterium (assembly GCA_037129555.1). Taxonomy (GTDB): domain Bacteria; phylum Planctomycetota; class SZUA-567; order H5-PLA8; family H5-PLA8; genus JANXLS01. Next base: position 43,517 of record JBAXUS010000008.1, on the reverse strand, counting down.
GAATGTATAATTGTCTTTTTCGCCCGCTTCTTTCGTCTGATGACAGCCCACGCAACCGACAGCTGCGTACAACTTGCGGCCTTCTTCGACGTTGCCATCTTTCGGAACTGGCGGAGGCGTTTCGCGCAGCTTACTTGCCAGGAACAAATAATTCGTGATCGCTTCGGCTTCAACGGCATCTCGCGCATGAACCTTACCGTTTACCTGAATTTCGTACGCTTTGTCTTTGTGATTTTCCAAACCTAAGAAGCGCGGCATCTTGGTGCTCGGGCGGAAGTCCCACGGATTTTCAATCCACGCTCGCGCCCAATTGATGTCTGCAACCTTTTCACCGACGCGGCGCAAATCCGGACCGACGCGACCGACCCAACTCATGTCGGATGTGCCGGACGTTCCGAAATGGCAATTCACGCATCCGCGATCGCGGAACAAGTGGCGTCCTTCGTTCAGCTTCGCCGCTTCAGGCACTTCATCGACGTTCTTATGGCACTTCGCGCAGCTCGCTTCAACGTGCTGCAACGGAAGCATCTTGGCGTCCCAGTATTCGTTGCGTTGCCAGTCGTATTGGGCGGCCCAGTAATTCTCCTGGTTCTTGTCTTTCGGACTGTGCGCGGCAGCGCTGAACTTCGTCGCCAGCGGTTGTCCACCGTGACAAATCGTGCAACCAAATTTCTTATATGGATGCTTCGAATTCGCACCGACAAACAAGTCCAATCGCGGATGCGACTTCAACACTTTCTTCTCTTTTTCAAATACAACGACGGTTTCAACACCCTTGTCAACCGTGACCGTTTCCTTACCCAATTCTGCGTACGCCGGATCGGGATTGTCAATACCCTTGTGACATGACACGCAGCGGTCCACGCGCGACGCATCCGCGAAGAACACACTCCACTTCAAGTTATTCAAAATCACCTGTTCGATCTTGTCACGCGGTGCCACGAAATCGACGCCCGGCAAATCCAACATCGTATTGATCAGCGGGTCGCCTTTGATCTTCGCCATCTTCGAGCGGTAATCATTCAAGTCCGCAAACAGTGCGTCTTCTTCGCGCTTCGCTTTGGCAAGTCCTTCTTCGAGCGCTGCGGCTTCCCCGGCCTTTTGATCCCGTTGCTCTTTCAGCTTATACTGATCGGCAGCCTTCTGGCTGATTTCCTTGTCCAGTTTTTCCAACGTGCTGCGGTCCTTCTGGACCCCGCTATCGACCTGCGACTTCAATTCGTCATAGTTCGCTTTCATCGCGTTCAAGCTGATCGTGACGGCAGCCAATAGATTGCCGAATCCTGCGGCTTCGCCCCGGAGCTTTTCGATCGCAGGCTTCTGCGCATCAACCGCCGTTTTGTTCTTCTTGATCGTTTCCTGATACTCCTTGGCTTTGGCAACGTACTCAGCCTCACCCAACTCAGCGTTCGCCTTTTTGCGCGATTCAGCCTGCTGCTTCAAATCAAACTGGCGATACATTTCCTGATACGCTGGAAACTCGCGCCCGAAATGATCCTGATAAAAAACATAGGCCGTCGTGATCAACAGCAGGACGCTGCCGATGCCGAAGCCGATGTGCAGACTGTATTCTGATCTGCCTGAAGTTTTCTTTGCCATAAATGACTCTCGCTTAAATGATCGAAGCTTAACTGTTAATGTCTATTTCAAAGGAAATTCGCGAGCCCACTTCACTCATCTCTCGCTCGCGAAATCGGCTTTAGCCCATTGTAATGAACGACTGATTTTCGTTCCACTGCTGCAAATCCTGGCGATACTTCTTCGCCTTATCGACGATGATGTTCCCCGTCGCATCTACATAGATTTTGAAGCGTTCAAGCGGACGCGGCGTCGGGCCTTCGAAGTTCACACCATCCATGTAGTACCCAGAACCGTGGCACGGGCATTTGTATTTCTGTTCGACTTCCAACCAGTTCGGTGTGCAACCCAAATGCGTACAGACCGTGGACAACGCAACAAGGCGATCCTGGCCTTCTTCCGTCAATCGCACAATCCACACGGCCTGATCCTGCTTGTATTTTTCATACACTTTGGGCGATTCAGGAAAATCATTGCGTCGGCCCGCGCTAAACTTCGGATCCGATTCATACAACACATTCGGGAACATGAAGCGCGTGAACAATCCACCCACCGCCGCCATCCAGCCCCAGAACATCGTCCAAGCCAGCGTACCCGTCGTCACAAACCCGAGAAACGCGCGGCGCTCCTGCAACTGCGGAGGCGGAGGCAAAGGCAATTCCGGATCATTCTTTTTCGCAGCTGTCGTTGCAGTCGCAGGCTTCTTGGCAGCCGCTGCAAGCAACTGAACCGCCGGCCGGTTCGCAGGCGCTCCAGTCGCATTAATCCCCGTTGCGCCTTGAGCCTTCTCATGCGCAGCCGCAGCACGAGCAATCGCTTCAGGCGTTCCCGGGTCCGTCGTCTTCGACGCCACCGCAACAACCGCAGCCGCAACCGGCGCAGCAACACCCGCCGCCTTCGCAGCCGCAGCAGCTTTCGCAGCTTTAATCTGAGCTACTTTTTCTTCAACCGATCCCGGCGCTGGCGGAGTCGTAGAAACCGCCGCCACAGGCGCAGCACCACCACCCGCCGTTTTCGCAGCCGCAGCGGCTTTGGCAGCCTTGATCTGAGCTACCTTTTCTTCGACCGAGCCCGGCGCAGGTGCGGCGACTGGCGCAACAGGCGAAACCGCAACAACAGGAGCGACCGCCGCAACGATGGGTGCGACAACTGCAACCGGTGCTACAGCCTCGACCGCAGCCACAGGCGCCGCTGCAACAACGGGAGCCACAGCTCCAGCCGCTTTCGCAGCCTTGTCAGCAGCATCGCGCTTCGCGGCTTCTTTCGCCGCCTTAATCCGCGCAACCTGCTCTTCGACAGTAAGTTTCTTGTCGTCTGATTCTGCCATAAAATACGCTTCCCTTCGTCATCACGCGTCGTCGCGCAACGAAATCGCCCGCCAAAATCGGTAGTGTTATTTTCACGAAACAATCTACTCTTTTACAGCTCGGAGGTCAACCAAAAGTGTCATTTTCAAGCTAAATTTTTAAAACAATTTCGAAATCCAGCTCGTTTGACACCGTCTCAATCCTCCCGTGTTACGCCCCGACACACCTCGAACTCCCTCGAAGTCCATTGCGCGCCGTTTCACTTCCGTATTTATTCGGCTCGCAAAATTTGGACCGTTCCGTTTCAATGTTGACTCCAAATCCCATGCAAATCACATCTTGTCCTTGGGCTCATTTCTAAATTTGAAGGCGCCACAATCGACCTTTGGATTCTCAATCTGTTATGATGCTATCGGTCTTGATCCCAACGTTCTTCACTCCGTATCGGCTTTTAAAAATCTTCGAATTATGAATCGTGTTGGTCAACCAGTTGCGCACTAGTAACAATAAGGTTTTTAATGGTGCGTTGGGTAGCAAAGTGAGTGCATTGGAAACAAACGAGTATAACCCGACGCGCGTATTGATTGCCGTAGTTGTCCCGGGACGTATGGATTTTCGGCGCTAAAAAGTCCAAGTTTTTGGTTTGGGACCGAGAAACGGTTGACAGACGTTTGAAGCGATTGTATAACATTCGCCCATCGAAACCTGTTTCTCGTTGCCCCGTGTGTTTCTGTGTTCGCTCACAGTGCGCGAGTGGGTTGTTTTCGATTACATATTATGAGGAGTGCTTCCATGTCTAGAAAGTTGCTTTCAGCCGTATCAATTCTCGGACTCTGCGCCATCGCAGTCCTAACTTTTTCCCTGACCGGCTGCGGCGGTGGCTCGTCCACGGATGCCGTGAAGAACGACCGCGATCCCGAACCGAAAGTCGCTGTCGCTAAGAGCGATGACAAAACAGGCCCCGTGACCAAGAAAGCCGGTCCGAGCACCGGTGGCGGCAAAGCGTATGATGCAACTATGGCCACCGGCAGCGTCAAAGGCGTCGTAACATTCGAAGGCAAGCCGCAAAAGATGTCCTTAATTCCGGTCTCCGAAGAACAGTGCAAAATGCATCACGGCGACAAGGGTTTGAAGAAGGAAGACTTGGTCGTCAGTGACGATGGTAAAGTCGCCAATGTCGTCGTCTTCGTCTCGGAAGGTTACAAGGAATACAATTTCGACTCCCTCAAGATGGCCAACGAGCATGTCAACCAACTCGGCTGCCAATACATCCCGCACGTCTTGGCGATGAAAGTCGATCAGACGCTCGAAATTGAAAGCTCCGATCCCGTGGCTCATAACGTTCACGGCGTTCCGAAGGAAAACACCGAATTCAATTTCTCTCAAACGAGCAAAGGTATCAGTCCCACAAAGCCAGTTTTTGGTACCGCTGAAATGGGCATCGTCATCAAATGCGACGTGCACGGTTGGATGAAGGCTTACGTCTGCGTCTTCGATCACCCTTTCTTTGCTGTCACGAAAGCCGACGGTACGTTCGAAATCAAACTTCCGCCCGGCGAATACACCGTGACGACATGGCAGGAATTGCAGGCCACTAAGAAGGTGATAGCCTCCGCGCCAGTGAAAGTCAAAGTCGAAGCGGGCAAAGCCGCTGACGCAAGCTTCACCTACAAGATGAAGCCGTAAGTCATTGCCTTAAAGTGGTGCAGGCTTGAGTCTGCACCACAACTTTTATAGTAGTTGCAGGACCAAATTGTTGTTGCAGCTGGACCAGTGAGAAAATGCAACAGTCGATTGTTTGAAGGCATCGCCTTTCGGACGCACGCATAGCAAAACGAGGTCAGGAATGATTTTTCGATTCAAAAAAATACTCGCGACATTGGCCTTGGCAGCAACCGTCTTCGGCTGTTCCGCAGCGTCCGCCAAAGAACAGTGGGAAGGCTGGTGGCTCCCTGAAGGCGTCAGTTCCTACTCCGCCAGCATTGACAATCTCTTCTATTTCATCCTGGCACTGACAGGCGTCGTATTCCTGATCACCGAAGCCCTGCTGCTCGTTTTCGTGATCATCTACCGCAAGCAGGATGATCGAAAGAGCTTCTACACACACGGCAGTCATACGCTTGAAATGGTCTGGACGATCACGCCTGCCGTGACGCTCATCTTCATCGCCTTAGTCCAAGCCCGCACGTGGAACACGATTAAGAGCGCCGACGGCTTTCCCGATCACAAGGCCAATCCGAATATTGAAGAGTATGTCCACGTTCAACTGTTTGCCGAACAGTTCTCCTGGTACTTTCGCTATCCTGAAATTGTGACAGATAAAGACGGCAAAAAGTCCTACAAATACGGCGTGCCGGGCACATTCACGACGGATCGCGTACTCACTGTTCCTAAAGGCAAGACGATTATCGTTGAAATGACGTCCAAGGATGTGATTCACTCTTTCTTCTTGCCCTACATGCGTCTGAAGCAGGACGTCGTCCCCGGCATGATGATTCGCTGCTGGTTCGATGCCAGCAAGACCACTGCTGAAATGCGTGAAACTCGACCAGAAATGATGCTTCGCCATCCCGGGAAGATGGTTGAAAAACCGTCTGGCGAAAAAGTGTACGAAACACCGTTGGTCAATAAAGTCTGGGATTACCCGATCGTCTGCGCAGAATTATGTGGTATCCAGCATTACCAAATGTGGGGACGTGTGAAAGTACTTGAACAGGCTGAATACGACGCGTGGCGAGCCGGAGAACGCGCTAAAGTAGTCAAAGACGCCAACGGCGATATCGCTCAAGAAGAACAACCGATCTTCGCCAAGTATTGGCAAGTCAATCCTGAAACGCAGCAACGCATTTATGGCAAATCAAAAGAAGATGATGCCGACGGCACGTACAACAAACGCTCAGCCCTGGTACCGACTGTACACCACGAAGAGCACGGTGCCGCTAAGAAGGACGACGGAAAAAAAGACGCACACAAGTAATCACTATACATTGAAATCTTGTACCGCCGGATACTCTCCGGCCTGTCCATAAAACGCGCCGGCGAAACGCCGGAGGTACACCCGACAGACGACATTTTTGAGCATGAGGATAGAAACATATGTCAACGCTTGAACACCATGGAGACGGACACGGCAGCGCTCCGCAAGGCCTTTTCGGAAAGCTGAAGCACCTGTTCTTCACGTACGGTTGGTCCACCGATCATAAGATGATCGGAAAGCAATTTTTGTTCACCGGATTAACCTACTTCATCCTGGGTGGCTTGCTCGCCCTCGGTGTCCGCTGGCAACTCGCGTGGCCCGGTTCGTCAGTGCCCATTTATGGACCGGTTGACGGTCGTTCCTACAACATGCTCTTCACGATGCACGCCTCCGTGATGATCTTCTTCGTCATCATTCCGCTGCTCAGCGGTGCCTTTGGCAATTACCTTATTCCGCTCCAAATCGGTGCGCGCGACATGGCGTTCCCTTGGTTGAACGCGCTGTCGTATTGGCTCGTTCCACCAGCCGCCGTCATCGTCATCGCCAGCTTCTTCGTCAAAGGCGGCGCATCAGGCAACGGCTGGACGGCTTATCCCCCGTTGTCACTTCAAGAATCATTCCAGACCGCAGGCGCTCAAGCGTCGTTTTGGAACGGTCAAAACATGTGGTTGTTGGGCGTCATCATCATCGGCTTCTCGTCCGTCTTCGGATCATTGAATTACGTCGTCACGATCATCAAGATGCGCGCGCCTGGCATGACCATGATGCGCATGCCGCTGACCGTCTGGTCGCTGTTCATCACCGCCATTCTCGCACTCTTCTCGACACCCGTTTTGACCGGCACCCTGATCATGCAGTTGATGGATCGCGCACTCGGTACGTCGTTCTTCAATCCCGGCTACTTGCACCCGTCAGACAAAGAAATGTACGCAGCAGGCGGCGGCCAGGTGTTGCTCTGGCAGCATTTGTTCTGGTTCTATTCTCATCCCGCCGTGTACTTGATGGTGCTCCCGGCGATGGGTATGGTCTCCGACATTCTCGCCGTCAATTCCCGCAAACCGATCTTCGGTTACAAGCCGATGATTTACTCCATGAGCTCCATCGCCGGTTTGGGCTTCGTGGTCTGGGCGCATCATATGTTCCAGTCCGGAATGAACCCCGCGCTCGGTATGACGTTCATGGTCTCGACGATGTTCATCGCTCTTCCGTCCGCCGTCAAAGTCTTCAACTGGCTCGGAACGCTCTGGCGCGGCAGCATCATCATCAACACGCCGATGTTGTTCGCTCTGGCGTTCGTCTCCATGTTCATCATCGGTGGTCTCTCCGGTATCTTCATGGCCACGACGCCGGTTGACATGTACATCCACGATACGTATTTCATCGTCGCGCACATTCACTACGTCGTGTTCTGCGGCACCGTGATGGCCGTCTTCGGCGGCATCTTCTTCTGGTTCCCAAAAATGTTCGGACGCATGATGAACGAAACGCTCGGACGCATTCACTGCATCCTGACGTTCATCTTCATGAACGGCGTCTTCGGACCCATGCACATCGTCGGTCTCGGCGGCCAGGCGCGCCGTTACGCCTCGCTCGAAGAACAGCCAACGCTCTGGCAGATGATGCCCTTGAATCGTATGATCACGATCTGCGCGATCTGCCTCGGCTTCTCGCAACTCTTCTTCTTCTATAACTTCATCACGTCAATTTTCTGGGGTCCGAAAGCCGTCGATAATCCCTGGCAGGCCAATTCGCTCGAATGGACCGACACACCTACGCCCCCCGGACACGGCAATTTCGTAGGCGCGCTCCCGACCGTCTACCGCCCTCCGTATGAATACAATTCGCCCGAAGTCAAGGAAGACTGGCTGCCCCAAAGCAAAAACCTCGGCGCAGCAGCTCCCGCAGCTGGCGAGTAGCCGCCGTTCCCCCTCTCCCTTTGAGGGAGAGGGCCGACGAGCCTGCTTTTCGGCCCGCGGGGTTAGGGGTAAACGTTGATCCGCATAGCACCAGTCAAATTTAACAATACGTAATTCGTCGAAAGGAGGATGGTCCAAAAATGAATACCGAACCCAAGTCACCATCCTCCGCGCTGGTTTACAATCCGTGGCTGCATCGTCTCGCACTCTTCTTGACCTGCTGGACATTTCTCGTCGTCGTCATCGGCGGAACAGTCAAAAGTCACGAAGCGGGATTGTCCATTCCTGAACCCTTCATTTTCCATTGGATCAAGGATTGGTACAAGACGCCAAATCTGAAGTGGGAATTTTTTCACCGCATGCTCGTTGGAGTTCTGGGCGGCGGAACGCTCCTTCTCGTCATCGCTATTCAGTTCTTCGAAAAACGTTCATCTGTCCGCAATTTTTCATGGCTATTGCTCCTCTCCGTTATCGCTCAAGCGGTGATTGGGTATTTGACTGTCCGCATGTTCGCGCACCCGCAGACCTCGGTTCCTCACGCAGCACTCGGACAGTCGTTCCTCGCGATGATGGCTTCAATGGCCGCGATTCTTTCGCCAAGTTGGATGGGTTCAACAGCATCGCTGACGGAAAAAAATCAGCCGTCCGTCCGCAACCTCGCCCGAGCCAATCTCATTATGATCTTCGTTCAATTGATCCTCGGAGCCGCCCTGCGTCACGACGATCAAGCCAAAGCATTTTTAGAAGGCCGCGAGTGGGTCTTCTATTCGCATTTGCTGGCCCATTTCATCGGTGCGATCGCCGTCTCGTATTTCCTGGCCCGTGTCATCATGCGCGTCTTCCGCGAACACAGACACCAGATCGAAATCCTGAAGCCCGTCAAATTCATGATGATGCTTCTGGGCGTCCAATTGCTTCTGGGCATGGCCGCAGCCTTGTTGAAAATTCTAGCTTTGACGGACCACGAAAACGCGAGCCTCTACGCGAGCTTCCCGCAACCCGCGCGCGTTTGGACGGCTACCGCACACGTCGCTGTCGGTGCCTTGATCTTCCTCTGTAGCGCTGTCCTCTTCGTACGTACCCACCGCTTCGTCACGCCTATCGCAGAACCTGTGGCCGCACCTTTAAACGAGGTGCCCGCATGAGTATTGCGAAAGTCGCACCGTTGCACAACGAACCGGTAGATACGACACCGGCTTCTACAACGAAAGCGAACAGCCGCTTCAGCGACTACGCCATGATTGCCAAGCCGCGTTTGTCGCTGCTCGTGTTGCTGACGACAATGGTCGGCTTCTATTTCGGATCATTGCGCGGACTCAATTTCCTCATGCTCGCCGAAGTCCTGTTCGGTACCACACTCGTCGCATTCGGTTCCGGTGCGCTCAATCAGTGCATCGAAATCTCCGCCGACAAACTCATGCACCGCACTGAAAACCGACCGCTTCCAACGGGTCGTTTGAGCTACAACGAAGTGCTCTGGTTCGGCGTCCTGATCTCCATCGCCGGGATGGCGTACCTCGTCATCCGCGTCAACGAATGGTCCGCCGTCATCGCCGCATTGACGCTCGTCCTCTATGTCTTCGTCTACACACCATTGAAACGCGTCAGTTCGTTGAACACGCTCGTCGGCGCGTTGCCCGGAGCGCTGCCGCCCTTGATCGGTTACTACGCCGCGCGCGGACAACTCGACTGGCCCGCTTACACGCTCTTCGCCATTCTCTTCATTTGGCAGTTGCCGCACTTCCTCGCCATCGCGTGGCTCTATCGCGCCGAGTATTCAAAAGCCGGTCTGCGCATGCTTCCCAACGATGATCCCGATGGTATCTCGACCGGCTTGCAAATTTTCGTTCACGCACTCTCGTTGTTGCCGCTCAGCATGTTGCCCTACAAGTTTCACATGGCCGGGCCGGTCTACCTCGTGGGCGCGTTGGTGCTCGGATTGTTTTTCTTAAGCAGTGGAATTTTGTTCTTGATCAAGCGCAACGATGCCGCTGCGCGTAAAGTGTTTTTGGCTTCGGTAATTTATCTGCCGTTGCTGTTGTCGTTGATGATGTTTGACAGTGTCAATTAGAACCGACTGGAGTGATGTAATGAGCGATTCACACGCGCATTCTTGGGAACACGATGTCTGCGAACCGGCCATGGAAGGCACAGGGCTTGGCAAACTCGCCATGTGGCTTTTCCTGTGTTCGGAAGTCATGTTTTTCGCTGGCTTGCTCGGCGCGTACATGACACTGCGCATCGGCCATCCGGAAAATTTTGAAGCCAGCCAGAAACTGCTGCACGACAGCGTCGGCTTCGCGGCATTCAACACTGCGCTCCTGATTTCAAGCAGCTTGACCATGGCTCTCGCAGTCTTGGCTGGACAGAAAAAAGAAACCGCCAAGCAGCGCCTGCTCCTGCTCGTCACTTCCGCGATGGGCTTGCTCTTCTTGATTTTGAAATCTTATGAATACTCGCTGAAAATCAAACACGGTCTGCTACCGAACCACGATTTATTCTTCGCCTTCTACTGGACCTTGACAGCGATCCACGGCGTCCACATTCTGGCCGGAATCATCCCGATGTTGGGCCTCTGGTATTACGCCGGTAAAAAAGACGTCTCCGCCGAAACCGAAATGGTCGGCCTCTACTGGCATTTCGTCGACTTGGTCTGGATCTTCTTGTTCCCGCTGTTGTACTTGATTTAAGTTTATAGGCACGTCACCATCGTGCCGCGTACCGACGTGCGCGGCTCTTTGAGATTTACGAAGCACTTTAAAACTGGAGTTTTCACCATGTCCGATTCACATGCAGCCGAACACCATGAACACCCGCCCGTGCCCTATTTCATCGTTTTCGGAACACTGGTGGTCTTTACTGGGATCACGATTGGCGCTTCGTTCATCGACTTGAAAAGCAAAGCCGCCAATGTCTCGCTGGCTTTCGCCATCGCGGGTTTCAAAGCTTCGCTTGTCATGTTCTACTTCATGCACTTGAAATATGAAAAGCGCCCGATTGTGGCCATCGCGCTGGCTCCGTTCGCGCTCGTGATGGTTCTTGTTGCCGCTCTCATGCCCGACATCGCGTATGGCCAGTACCACAACGACGACAAATTGACGACGACGCCCGCCGTCAAAGAGCACCACGAAGCGAAGTAACTTTATTAAAGAAAGAATCAATGCAGAGCACACCTGTTGTCAGCGTCGAAAGCCTCTCGCATAAATATGGCGAGCGGCTCGCATTGGACAATCTGAGTTTTACCGCCGGAGCGGGTGAAATTTTCGGATTGCTCGGACCCAATGGCGGCGGCAAAACCACCACCTTCCGCATCCTTTCTACTCTGATCCGCCCCACGTCCGGCAAGGTCACCATTTTCGGATTCGATCTCCTCACCCAACCGCGCGAAGTTCAGCGCCGGATCGGTGTCGTTTTTCAATCGCCCAGCCTCGATAAAAAACTGACCGCCTACGAAAATCTCGACCACCAGGGTCGCCTCTACGGCCTCAGCGGTTCCGTTTTAAAAGATCGCATCACATACCTTCTTGATCGCGTCAAGCTCTCCGACCGCGCACACGAATACGTCGAAGCCTTTTCAGGCGGAATGCGTCGCCGCGTCGAACTCGCGAAAGGCCTGTTGCACGGCCCGAAATTGTTACTCCTCGATGAGCCCTCCACCGGCCTCGACCCCGGCGCGCGGCGCGACATGTGGCAGTATCTGCGTGAACTTTCCGCGTCCGAAGGCGTCACCAGTTTGCTGACCACGCATTACATGGAAGAAGCCGCGCAGTGCTCACGCATCGCAATTTTGAACTCAGGAAAACTCGTCGCGATGGGCCCGCCTGACGAATTGCGAGCGACCATCGGCGGCGACGTGATCTCGATTCAATCGCCCCAGCCGGCCGACCTACAGCGCAGCATCGTGGAACAGTTTTCGCTCGCTGTTGAATTGGTGGACGGAACGGTGCGCGTCGAAACACCCAAGGGTCACGAATGGGTCGCGAAACTCGGCGGCGCGTTCCCGGGATTGATCGATTCGATGACCATCTCAAAACCCACGCTCGACGACGTGTTCATCAAAAAGACCGGCCACAAATTCTGGGTCGAATCCGAACCGGATACGACCGCGAAGGACAAGAAGCGCGGGAAGAAGAGCTGAACGGCGAACGGCTTTTTTAACCGCGAATTTTCGCGAATTTACGCGAAAACGGCACCGACTAATGGCACGACAAAGAGGTACGAACTAAATGGGCGAACCGATTGTAACACGTCCGAGTGCGGCGTTTGAAGCGCCTCCGGCTCCCGGAATTTTAGGCCCTGCGCTCACACTGGCCAAGCGCGAATTGGTGCGATTTCTGAGACAGCGCAATCGCGTCGCCAGCGCACTGCTGCAACCGATTGTGATCTTCGTTTTGTTCGGCTCAGCCTTGAATGGGTCGTTCAAAGCGCCTTCCGGTTCGGACACGCATTACTTCGAATATTTGTTCCCCGGCACCATCGCCATGATCCTGATGTTCACTGCGATTTTTTCGACGATCTCGATCATTGAAGATCGTCGCGAAGGATTTTTGCAATCCGTCCTCGTTGCTCCTTCGCCGCGATTGAGCATGGTCCTCGGCAAGCTGCTCGGCGGGACAGCGCTCGCGTTTTTTCAAGCACTTATCTTTTTGATCGCCGGATATTTCTTCATCATTCCCATGACACCGATGGCCCTCCTCGCCTCGTGCGGAATGATGGTGCTGATTGCGTTCGCGCTGTGTGGCCTCGGCTTCATCATCGCGTGGCGCATGGATTCGACGCAGGGATTTCATGCGATCATGATGCTGTTTCTGATGCCGATGCTGATGCTTTCCGGCGCGTTCTTCCCGGCGCAAGGCGCACCCGCGTGGCTTAGCGCCACCATGCACGCCAACCCGCTTTACTACGGACTCGCCGGACTGCGGCACACCATTTACGGCGCAAATCCGCCATGGGAACTTCCAAATTTTCAACTCTCGCTCGGCATCTCCATCGCATTCGCACTCGCGACCGTTGCCGGGTCCGTCGCCATCTCCGGAACCCGAACCACAGGAGATTTGCAATGAGTCATCCCAGCAACGGGACACCTCTTTCGCTCGGACAAAAAGCCGCGTGGGCATTGCTCGTCATCGCCGTCGCCGCATTGGTCGGATTTGCGTTTTGGAAAAAAACGCGGACCGTCGACATCGATTTGAGCGGTAATTCTTCAATCGTCATGCCGTCGAAAAGTGACGCGCCCAGGCCCGAAGACCTTGCTGTTCTCGGTCGAGTCAGCGACTTTAAATTCACCGATCAAGATGGGAAGACGGTCGAAGCGAAAGACCTCCTTGGCGACGTGTGGGTCGCGACGTTCATCTTCACTCATTGCGCCGGGACGTGCCCGGTGATCACGCTTCAGCTCGCCAATCTGGACAAAGAAATCAAGGATTTGCCGAACGTCAAATTGATTTCATTTTCGATGGACCCGGATAACGACACACCGGAAGTCCTCAAAAAATACATCCAAAAGCAAGAGGCCGTCAGTCCGCGTTGGAAATTTTTAACCGGTCCCAAAAGCGAGATGTTCCGCATAACGCGCGACGATTTCAAACTGGTCGTCAAAGAGCAACCGGACTCAAAAGACGATCCGATTATTCATTCATCAAAGATCGTGGTCGTGGATGCGCAAGGCTACATTCGAGCGCGCTTCGACGGGATTGGCAATGACGGCCCGAGTCCCGAAGCGATTAAATTGCTCGCGGCATCCATTCGCAAATTGCGAACGCTGCCGCCCGTTTCAGGGAAGGAAATAAAATAATGGATTTCCCACTTCATCCGACGATCAACGCAACACTCAACGCGATTTCATTCGTACTGCTCATGTTCGGCTACGCGGCCATCAAACGCGGCGATAAAGAGACACACAAGAAATTCATGCTTTCCGCAGGCGTCACGACGGTGATTTTTCTCGTGTCGTATCTCACGTATCACTTCACCGCCGGGCACGTCAAATTCAAAGGCACAGGCACCATCGCGTATATTTACGGAACGATTCTGCTCACGCATGTCGTCCTCGCGATTGTCGTCGCAGTCCTCGCCCCCATCACGTTCACTCACGCCTTCAAAGAGCGCTGGGAGAAACACAAAGCCATCGCGAAAATTACGTTTCCGATGTGGGTCTACGTCTGCGTCACCGGCATCATCGTGTATGTGATGGTCTACCACATGTACAAATAATTGTGGTGCGTTCAATAATCGTCGCGGCGTTTCGGAAGCGAGGTAATGACCCCTTTCGGCGTGACCCGTTTCGGACGCATCCTCGACGAGCGCTCAGGCAAATTTCCAAGCTCTGCTTCTTCGATATAAACGAGATCCTCTTCAGCCAGCGGATACTGAATGCCCGAGCGCGACACGAATGACGGTGCTTCAAAATCGCGCAGGACACGCTCGAAGAGTTCATCGAAAATCGCGCGCGCGGCGACCGCCGAACGCGCGTCATTCATCGAATCGTGCTGCACGCGGACATCCAACGTCATCAAGCCCGTTGACGAAACCGAGACGCGACCGTTGGGATCATCGATGACTTTTGGAATCTGTCCGCGCGAACGCAGCCGCTCGCGTACCGCGATCCAAAATTCGGGCTTGCCGGTCTCCGTCAGAATCAAGTCGCCGGTGTGAATGCCATCCACGCGGCGTCCCCGGCGCGGACGAAGTGTGGCTTCCAGCACTTCGAACCAAGCTGATGCGGCGGGGCCCGATGACGACGAAGGATTTGAATCAGCGGGTTCTAAATGGGCGACCGATGCCAGCAGTTTCTTGCGGCCGACGCTGGGCGCAAAATCGACGGTGATCCGCGCGTCCGGGCCGGAGCCTGCGATCGCGGCTACGACGCCGTTGCCAAAGAGTGCATGAAGAACTGTGTCACCGGGTTTAAAATCGCTCATGCAATTAAGTTTACGAGCCAACCGCCGCGCCGCAAAATGAAATCGCAGAATTGACCGGTTGAATCCGAACGAGCCAGGAAATGAGCCGCTGAATGCTGAAAAACGTTCTCAAAAAAATGAGCGCGTCCACGCTGCTGTTGCTGGGATGCCAGGGCCTGCTGCTTGGAGCGATGCAGATCGTCTCACAGCGACTCGGCAAAGCCGGCTACGGTCAATTCGGTCTCGCGATGTCCTTCAGCGTTTTCTCCGCGCAATTTATTCTCTGGGGCATGGACCCTCTGCTCACGTTTAAATACGCGCGCAGCAGCGCCGACGATGCGCGGTCGTTGTTGGGAATTGTGTTGAGACAAAAACAGCTCGCCGCGTTCACAGCAATTTTCGCCGGGACGCTCGTCGCGCTGGGATGGCCGGACGCCGATGAACGCTTCATGATTTTTCTCGGATCCGTCGATGGCGCTTGCCTCGCGTGCACGATGCCGTCCATCTTTGACGCGCGCGGAAAAACCGCCACGTGGCAGTTCTTCGCCTTTATCCGCCACTCGATTTATCTCGGCCTCGTGCTGGCCGTCTCGCGTTTCTTTCCCGAGCATTTTCATCCGCAAACGGTGCTTGAATTGCATCTGCTGTGCATCCTCCCGGAACTTGCGCTCGAACAATTTTGGGTCCGTCGCAACGTCGGAATTCCGCACTGGCCCGCGCCCGTACGAGAAGCGTTCAACCTATGGCGAGAGTCCGCACCAATGGCCGTTGCCGTGCTCGCGCAACAGTTGCTGTTCAACTCTGGCTTGCCGATTTTGCATACGTTCGGCGATGATGCCGAAAGTGGCGGACTCTATTTGTCGAGCCAATTCACAACCGCAGCGGCGAGCTTCATCGCCGCGCCGGCCGCAATTTTGCACGCGCGTTTGGCGCTGCATGCACACGAAGGGCCGGCCTTCCGTCGCCGCGTCTGGCAGACCGCGATCCCGTGCTTTGTCGCCGGGATTTTCGTCTCGCTCTCGTACCCCGTCGTGACCAGTGCCATCGTGCGCAGCCTGTTCAAAAACCTCGCCGATTCCGCCCCGGCGATTCTGTACATCGACACGTGGCGGCTCGCGCCCATTCTTGCCACGATCCCCTTCGCATCCGCGCTCATTTGTCTCGGACGATTGCGCGCGTTCGCGCTCTGCCATGTCGCCTCGGCGTTGATTGGAGTATCGCTCTCCGCCGCGCTCGTTCCAACCTACGGTCCCAGAGCGGCGGCGTGCGGAATCGCGCTGGGAAGTTGCTTGTGTTTCGTCTTCAGTGCAACGTTGGTTTTGCTCGATAAACGCAGCGCCGCGCCGGAGCACACACGATGAGCGCGACCCCGAAAATCGCTGACGTTCTTTTCGTCCTTCCGGTCCTCCATCCGAGCGGCGCGGAACGTGTCGTCGCCGAACTCGCCAAGCGTTTGCCCGCGCTCGGATTTCCCACGAGCGTTTTGTGTTTGGAAGACGAAAACGCGGCCATCGGAGTCGAATTGAAAAACGCAGGCATTCCAGTCAGCGGCCTGCATCTATCGCGGCGGCGTTCGTACGCGTGTGGACGCGCCATCGCACAGCATATTTTGTCTAAGAATCTCTCCGGCTCGTTGATCGTTTGTTCTCAACTGTATCACGCCAACATCGCCACCCGAATCGCGGCTGCAAAACTTCCAAGCGATGTGCTCAAACATGTCCGAATTTTAAGTGCGATTCAAGTCGCCGAAAGGCGCTTCCGTCCGTGGCAATTCTGGTTCGATAAACTCACTGCGAAATACGCGGCGTATGAAATCTGCGTCGCCCGATCCGTCGCTCAATTCCAAGCGCAAAAGACCGGGCTGCCCGACTCGTTTTTCAAGGTCATTGAAAATGGAAACGACCTACGTCGTTACGCTGAATTGAACACCGGAAATACGCCACCGTTATCAACCGCGCCGCGCGTCGTTTCGGTGGGTCGTTTGAATCTGCAAAAAGACTATCCGACGTTGTTGCGTGCGTGGAAAAGTGTGAGCGAATTGAATCCTAGCGCAACACTCGAAATCGCCGGGAACGGGCCTGAAGAATCGCGTTTAAAATCGCTCTGCGCGGAGTTAAAACTTGAGCGCGTTTCGTTCGTCGGATTCTGTTCCGACGTCCCGGCATTTTTGGATCACGCGGACATCTACGTTCAATCATCTGCGTGGGAAGGTTTGCCGCTCTCGGTGCTCGAAGCCATGGCCGCAGGATTGCCTGTGATCGCAAGCGCCGTGGACAGCTTGCCGGACATGATTGATGATGGCCAGAACGGTCTCTTGTTTGAACGCGGAAACCATGAGCAACTCGCGGCGAAAATCATGGAGTTGCTCACCGATTCCGCGCGAGCAAAATCGCTGGGATCTGCGGCGCGCGAAACGGCTTTAAAACGTTTTTCGGCAGACCGCATGGCCGCTGAGTACGCGCAGTTATTCACTGAAATTCTTTCGGAGCGCCCTTCATGAAATCGCCTACTCGCGTCGTCACGTTGACGCTTCATCCCGCCATCGACCGCGTTGTCAAAATCCAGACGATGCGCCCGGGCGGAACGTTTGATGGGCGTTCAGAACTCACGCTGCCCGCGGGCAAAGGAGTCAACACCGCGCGCGTGCTCGGGTCCTTATGCGGCTCCGAACATCGCATCATCGCCGCGGCGTGGACCGGTGAAAATGAGGCTTCATTTTTTAAAACAAAACTGCGTGAACTCAACGCCATCGACTGCCTCATTTGTCCGCGCGCCGTCCCAACACGATTCGCTCAAACGTATCTCGAAGCCGACGGGCGCGAGACTCACATCAAAGAATCCATGCCGGCCCCCACCCCGGCCGAGTCCCGCGCATTTCTCGCGTTCTGGGAAAAGACTGTGCGCCCGGGCGACCTCGTCGCGGTCTGCGGCTCCGCACCTAAAGGAACGACAATCGCGTTTCTGAAATCTGTTTTCCGTATCGCTCACGAACGCGGAATATCCGCGATTGTCGCGGACACCAACGGCCCCGCTCTCACAGTCGCCGCACGTTCGAGCATCTCGCTGCTCAAAGGCAACGCGCTTGAACTCGGTGAATTGCTTGAACTCGATACTACGTTTCAAATGAACAACCCCGCGCATCGCATCCGGATACTCGATTTTTTATCAACGAAAAACGCGCCTCAAAAAGTGCTGATCACGCTCGGAGCTGAAGGCGCATTGCTTGTCTCGTCCCAGGGCATTTTTCATGGACAGATCGACGCCACTCACTTCACGCATACGATTGTTTCGACGACCGGATGCGGCGACGCGGCCACAGCGGGCGCGGTGTGGGGTATGCTATTAGAATCGAGCGACGAACACCTCTTGCGGCGCGCTGTGGCGTGCGGTGGGGCGAAAACATTATCGGAAGATCCCGGCGCTATTTCGCTCAAGTCCGTTCGCCGCTTCGTCCGATATTGTTTATTGAAGCCTCTTGCCTGAATTATTTCCAATTACTCCTTTAGATCACGCGCACACCTTCCGATCAATTTAAAACCAACAGCAATACGCGTTCGTGGGGAACGCTTGAGTGTTGGAATCATCATTCAGGGCTGGATCGGTCCGCGTGAACGCGGGGGGTCCCGGCTAAGGGGGAAATCAGATGAGCTGGATTAAGACAGCGTCACAAAGCGCGCTGGCTGCGGGGGCGATCCTTCTGGCGGCCGGTTGCACTTCCAAAAAAGACGTCGCGATTGCCGCGAAAGACGACACGATTCGTCGCCAGGAAGCAGCTATTGCGGCAGCGGAATCCGAACGCGCAGCGGGCGATCAGCAGAATAAACTTGCCGCAGAACAGGCGCTCCGCAATGCGGAACTCAATCGCCAACTCGCCGCGCAGAACGATCAGCTCGCGACACACAGCGCACAAAAGATCGTGCAATTGACACAAGTCACGAACGAATCAAATCAGCGCATGGCCGCGATGCAGTCCGAAGTTGCCAACCTTGAAGGCCTCGTCAAGGGACTTAATCGCGGTGGCCCGAGTACAGTTGTGGTCCAACAGCCCGGCCAGCCAATCAATCATGATCGCGGCGAAACGGGTGGCTTGTCCCGCAGCAAAGACGGCAGCATTCACATTCAAGTTGCAGGCTCCGTGTTGTTCGAAGCTGGTCGCGCTGAATTGAAAGCTGGTAGCTCTGATTCGCTGATGCGCTATGCACAGATGATCAAGCAGCAGTTCCCGAACAACTCGATCCGCATTGAAGGCCACACGGACAGCACGCCGGTCGTCCACAGCAAAGATCGCTACCCGGACAACATGGCACTCTCCCAGGCCCGCGCCGCTGCGGTGTACGACTTCCTCGCCAAGCGTGGTGGAATTTCGTCCGGCAAGATGTACACGGCCGGCTACGGCGACCGCCAGCCGCTCGTGACGCCGGAACGCACCGCTGCTGATCGCTCCAAGAATCGCCGCGTTGAAATCGTGATTCTTCCGAACAACTTGAAAGTGCAGAAGGATCAGTTGGCTCAGGCAAACGGTCAGGCCCGCCCTTATCAAACGGCGGCGGCTGTCCCGGCAGTGCAGAAGTAAACGAGTCTCAACAATCCTATGTTGTGAAAAAGGGACCGCTTAGCGGTCCCTTTTTTGTTTGGCAATTTTATGAGTGAGTTCTTTTGAAAGTGGAGTGCTGGGATTAATCAACGTTTTCCCCCTCACCCCGCACAGGAGTACCTGTGTCGGCCCTCTCCCCGCAGGGAGAGGGAAATGTCAACTTTAACGCGGGGCTTCGCGCAAGAAAATCTTGATCGGGATTTCATCGATGCCGAGAATTTCGCGCAGTCGGTTCTGCAAATACCGGTTGTACTTTTTATCGATCTTGTCGGGATGACGGCAGTTGATCACGACAGTCGGCGGGCGCACCGCGACTTGAACGCCGTACAACAAGCGCGGCTTGAAACCTTTATTCGCCGGCGGTTCGTGTTCAAATTCAGCGCGTTCAATCGCCTTGTTCAAGATCGGCGTCGGAACCAACATGCTGCTCTGGCGATACAAATCCAGCGCGACATCAATCGCCTGCCAGCAGCGAGCACCTGTGATCGCGGACGTGAACGCGACCGGGGAATTGCGCAGCGCGGGCAAGCGCTCTTCGATGTACTTCAAATACGTTCCCGTCTCAACGCCTTTGCTTTCGTCCCACTTGTTGACCACGATCAACACCGGTTTGCATTCGTCGGTGATTTGATCGCACAATTTTCGATCCGTGGTGCTGATGCCTTCTTTCGACGCGATCATCAAAATCACCACATCGCAGCGGCTCAACGCGCGTTCGGTACGGACTTGCGAAAAGAATTCGACGGGGCCTTCAGGCTCTTTCATACGCCGCATTCCAGCGGTGTCCACGAGTACAAATTGCTGGCTGTCTTTTTCGAGCAGCACGTCAACGGAATCGCGCGTAGTGCCAGGAATCGAGGAGACAATCGTACGTTCTTCTTTCGCGAGCGCGTTGCAGAAACTGCTCTTCCCAACATTGCGCCGACCAACGACCGCGATGCGCGGCATGTCTTCCCATTGATCGCCGCGCTCGTCGCACAACGGCATGACGGCTGCGATGGCTTCTTCGAGATCGTCGAGTCCCTGACGATGCAGCGCCGAAACCGGGATGATGGGCTGAATGCCCAGTTCGCCGAATTCCGAGACGAGCAACTTCGCTTCCTTGCCTTCGATTTTATTCGCCGCGATCAGCATCGGGCGATTGAGTTTCCTCAAGCGCGCCGAGACTTCGCGGTCCAGTGGAGTCAATCCATCCTGCGCATCCACGACGTGAACGAGAATCGTCGCGGCGTGAATTGCTTTCTGAATCTGCGAATCGATTTCCGCCGAGAGCATGGCGGCGTCCACGATGCCGATGCCGCCGGTGTCCATCAAATCGCACGGCTTGCCGCACAATTCAATCGGATGAAGCACGCGGTCGCGTGTGGTCCCGGCGCGAGCGTCGGTGATCGAAATCTCTCGCTTCAACAGCGCGTTGAAGATGCTGGATTTGCCCACGTTCGGACGACCGACGAGTGCCACGGTCGGATAGTTCGTCTGGACGAGGCCCGGAGTGTTTTCGCGGTGTGCTGCGGAAATCGGCGAGGACGGTAATTTTTTCGTCTTATGCCGGATTGGCACAGAGCGCGGTGCAATTTTAGTAGTTCCCATTTGAGTCAGTGTAATCGAGAAGTGTGCTCGTGTCACGTGGAACATTCAAACGCGTTGCGAATGCGATCTGTGTTTTCACTATTGACGACTGGAAAAAGCGTCTGGATCGCGTATAAGAGAGTGACCGGAGGCGGGGGCTTCCGGCTCTTTTATTTGGTGAGATCCCACGCTCACGTTTCAATCTTTTATAAAGCAGGATGCAGCAATGGCCAAGAAGAAGAAAACAGACAAGAACGACGCACACACCGAGCTCAAAACGCTGGAGTCGAAGTGGCTGAAGGATTATCGCGTGGAGGAATTGGAGCCGATTCAAGTCAAAGTCGTGACGGCAAAAGTTGCGGCGCTGGTCGAATTTATCGATTCGAACGAAATCCATGTGGACTACTCGTCCTGGCCTTTGGAAGGCGCTGAAGAATACGTCAAATTTGAGCAGGCTCCGTTCAAACAGGGGCTGGCGAATTTGCAGAAAGTCGGCATCCTCAACAGCAGTTTTAAATTTAAGAAGGCTGAGAAGGTCGAAGTCGTTTCCGTTGAAAAATTCAGCCCCGACGACAATGGCCCGTTGACCTACCGCTGCATGAAGCCCGGTGGCGTGATGATCAACGACCGCGACGAATACATCGGTGAAGACGAAGAGCACACGTTCACCGAAGACGCGATTTCCGAATCGCAGAACTTACAATCCGCCATCGCAAATGAATGGCTCGTCCGCATCGCGAAAAAAGCGGAAGCGTAAGATGTAGAGCCGAATTCCGTTTCGGCTCAGTGCATCCCAATACAAAAGCCGAATCGGAATTCGGCTCTACTGATACTTAAACTAAAACGTCAGGAGAAGCCATGAGCAGTCCCAAGCAATTTGATAACGTCAGCGTGGTGTGCAAAGCGAACGTGTACTTCGACGGCGGCGTGATCAGCCACACGATTTTGTTCGCTGATGGTACGAAGAAAACAATCGGCCTGATCAACAAGGGCACGTACAAATTCGACACAGGCGCGCCGGAATTGATGCAGATTGTCGGCGGAGCTTGCCGCGTGAAATTGGCGGGCGCGACTGAATGGACAACGTACGAAGCCGGCACCGAGTTCAACGTTCCGGGAAAATCGTATTTTGAAATCGCTGTGGACAGCGGCATCGGTGAATATGTCTGTTCGTTCCTGGCGTAAATTCAAAGGGTGCCATGGAGCAGTACTCTGCTCCGTGGCACCCACCCTCAATGTTGAAGTGTCGGATAGGTAGTACACTCATGAGCATTGATCCCACCCCCGCCCTGCCCTTCGGGCCGCTCAAACGCTTCGGCCTTTTCGGCGGGTCGTTCGATCCGATTCATGTTGGGCATCTGTCGATCGCCCAGCAGATCATGGCCGAATTAAAACTCGAAAAAGTGATCCTGCTTCCCGCCGCGATGGCTCCGCATAAACGCGCGGGTGGGGCGCATGCGTCCGCTGAAGACCGGCTTGAAATGTGTCGGCTCGCCGTTCACAACATGCGCGGATTGGAAGTCAGCGATTTCGAAATCACGCGCGGCGGTGTGAGCTACACGGTCGAAACCGCACGGCAGGTTCGCGCCGCGTATGGCCCGGATGCGGAGATATTTTTCCTGATTGGCTCGGATAGTCTTGCCGATTTGCCGCAATGGTATGAGATCAAGGAACTGTTGTCGCTGATTAATTTCGCCATTGCTGAACGGCGTGAGGCGCAGATTTTGTTGTCGTTGTGGAAGCGGTTGGGGAGTGAATTGGGCGAGCGCGCAGTCAAGAAATTGAAGGCAGGCGTCGCGAAAGTTCAGCGGGTGGACATCAGTTCGACTCTAATCCGAGAGCTGCTTGCGTCGGATCAAAAACTTCCCGGGTATTTGCGCAGCGATGTCGAGGCGTATATTCGCAAGAAGGGATTGTACGGCGCAATGAACTCAAAACCGAAATGACAGCTGTTAAAAATGTAGAGCCGAATTTCGATTCGGCTCTGTTAGTCTCGGCACAAAAAAGCCGAATAAAATTCGGCTCTACTTTTTAATACTTGTTCGGAACTGTCGTGCTCATGATGGACGGCGAGCCGTGGTCATTGTTTCGTGATGTTCGCGTGACACGGCGGGCGTCGTCGTCGTCGGCCAAGTCTTCAGCCGAATGTGCGGCTTCAACGGGCGCACGGACTAACGGTGCCGGGCGAACGGGTGTTTGAGCGACTGCGGGTTGCGAGCCATCGGGAATCACGAGCACTTGACCGGCGCGGATGCGATCCTTTGATGTCAGACCGTTGCAGTCAGCGATCTTGGCATTCAATTCACCGTTGCCCAAATATTTCTTACTGATCGACCACAGCGATTCGCCGGGTTGGACGATATGCGTTCGCTTTCCGGTCGCTTTGGGAGCAGCGGCTTGCGCGGGAGCTGTCAGGTTCGACGGTCGCATGCGGGGCGCTGGCGGTAAGTCGACCACGTCGGCCAATTCGCCTCCGTTGTCGAGGATTTCAGCGCGTTGGAGTTTCGTCCCGGCATCGCTCGACGCGTCTTGATTCGTGATTGCATTTTGTGCGGCTGAAACCGCGTCGGGATTCGACGGGACTTTCGGGACTTCTGGCGCGGTGGCCAATTCGGAATGATCGGTCAACCCCGAATCCGAGCGATGGAAATAATTGATGTAAACGAGAATTGCGATAGCGAACACGAGCGCGGCCATCGCTGCGCGAATCATACCCTGCAACATTATGTTCTCCCCCCGGAGAAATGCGATGCGATTTAGGGCAACCGCATTGAATTTATCTTGACTCACCCCTATTAATGGTATCGGAAGTATGGTGTTCGGACTTTATGTGATTCTGTTTGACGTCTCGTCTTCGCTTTTAAAACAGCACTATTTGTCATTAGTTATTTGTGATTTTTCATATGTCGTTTAACGGCAACGGCGCTTTAATTCACGCCGTCATTTCCTACGAACGGAACGTTTGTGTCCTCGATCATTCATATCGATCTCGATCAGTTCTACGCAGCGGTGGAGATTCTGGACTTTCCGGAGTTGAAGGGGAAGCCGTTGATTGTGGGCGGGCGACCGGATTCGCGCGGAGTAGTGTGTACGGCGAGTTACGAAGCGCGGGCGTTTGGTGTGCATTCTGCGATGCCGAGTTCTCAGGCGGCGCGGTTGTGTCCCAGCGCGTTGTGGCGGGTGCCGCGGATGGATCGATATGCTGAGAAATCGCGCGAAGTGGTCGCGGTGTTTGAGCGCTACACGGATCAGATTCAGACGGTCTCACTGGATGAAGCGTATCTCGATGTCGGCGGTTCGCTGAAACTTTTCGGGAGCGCTGAGAGTATCGGTCGGCGGATCAAGAACGAGGTTTTTTCGGAGACTGGATTGGTTGCGTCGGTCGGTGTGGCTGAAAATAAATTCTTGGCGAAAGTGGCGAGCGATCTGCGGAAGCCGAACGGATTCGTCGTGATTCCTCCGGGGCGTGACCATGCTGCGGCGATATTGAATCCGCTGCCGGTGTCGCGGTTGTGGGGTGTTGGGACGAAAACGGGTGAGCGGTTGACTGAATTGGGGATCGTGAAAATCTCCGATCTTTTGGCGCTCGATCCGGAATGGCTGGCGCGTCGGATAGGGCTTGAAAGCGCGTCGAGATTACTGTCGCTGGCTCAAGGCATTGATGTCGGCGAAGTCGAAGTCGGCGGGATGTCGAAGACGCTCGGGCGCGAGAATACGTTCGCGAAGGACCTGTTCGCACTCGACGCGATGGAGCGCGAGTTGTTGGCGTTCAGTGATGAAGTCGCGAGCCGTTTGCGTTCGGAGCATTTGAAATGTGGCGGCGTGACGTTGAAGGTAAAGTTCGGCGACTTCACGCGAATTTCGCGCGCGCTGATGTTTGAAGAGCCGACGGATTTGTCTGAGCCGTTGTATCACGCGGCTCGGACGATGTTGCGTGATCGAGTACAACTTTCCGGACGCGGCGTGCGGTTGCTGGGTGTAACGGCGACGCATTTGGTTCGGGCGGAGAACGCAGAGAAGAGCCTTTTTTCGGACGAGGATCATCAGAAAAAAGAACGCGCGGCTGTGGCGATTGACCGGTTGCGCGGGAAATTTGGCGACAGCGCGGTGACGTTCGGACGACTGTTGGAGAAGCGGTCGGAGAATACGGGGACGCCGAGCGAGTGATCGCGTACTTCTTTTCTACTCCCCATCATTCGTTTTCGTAAACGGCAGCAGATTCTCCGCCATCGTCCCGCTGCGTTTTGGGATCGGCATGTCGTAGTACATCCACGGCTTGATCAGTTCCACCATCACCGCGTTTTCGACTTCGAGCAGCTTCACTTTCTTGTCCTTCTTCATCACGGCGACGTGGTCTTTGAAGAACGCGGTGTTGAAAACGTTTTGCGGATACAGGCGCAGGAATGTTTCGGATTTTTCGCGGTCGAGGCCGGCGATGGTTTCGGGACGTTTTCCGCGTGTGATTTGCACACCCATGACGACGCGCGAATGACCCATCGTCATGGCCAGCGCGCATTCTTCCATTTCGCGGAGCGTCATCAGCGGCGCGCGCAAGGACATCTTGCATTGCGCGACCATTTTGCCTTCGCACTTCCCGACGATCTCGATGCGAAAATGCGTAGCCTTATCCGAGCCGCGCGCTTCGGCTCGGGGCATGCCCATGCCGCCGCGATCCGCGAGGCTCTCGGCCAGTTGCTGACGGTCGGCTTTCGCGTTGATGCCAAACGACCGTGCTAGGAAATCGAGCGGGTCGCCGAACTGGCTGAAGACACCGCTTAGAATAAAGGCGGCGGAGATGTGAGGATTTTCGGGGGAGAAAGGCATTGGGCTTTCCGTAAAGAAAAGACCATTTGTCATTTGTCATTAGTTATTAGTCATTTTTGCAGTGCCGCGCGGCGCTCAACAAATGACACATGACACATGACTAATAACTAATGACAAATGGCTGTTAGGGTTCATTACTCAGCGGCGGTTTCTTCTGCCGCTACTTCCTCGACCGGCGCGACTTCGAACGGAGCTTCTTCAACAGGCGCTTCCGCGTCTGCATGGCCCTTGTCGAGGCTCGCGGGTTTCGGCGGCTTCGGCACGGCTTCGCCCGGCTTCAACAACAGCATCATGCCGTGCTTTTCCATGAAGCGGAAATGGCGCCACAAGTTCGCGCACGGTTCCTTTTCGAATTCATGCGTGATCGAACGCGCGATGTCTTCGAACGTGTTGTGTCCACTCGCCCAGAACGTCGCGGCGTGGAGCATGCCGTCTTCGCGCGGGTTCGGGATCGGGCCGTGGTCGTCGTGGCGTTGATCCGCAGGGATGGCTTCGTACGTCGGCGTGCCGATGAATTTTTTGTAGGGACGAATGCCCGCCAAATCCGCATCGACTTTCACCGGGACGAGTTCGCCCGCGTCGCAATCCGCCAGTTCCTTCAAGCGGCGTTTTTCGAGATCGACCAAGCGGCGCAAATGGCGGCAGTACTTCATCAGAATCAAATGCCCGGACGCGCGTTCGTCGCGGAGCATGAAATTCTTCGCCGACATCACAGCCTTCTCGGAGATTTCCTTAATGTATTCCATGCGGTCGAACGCCTTCGCCATCGCCGCTTTTTTCGCATCTTCCGATGCGGCGAGATGCAAGACACTCGCGCAATCGGCAGCGGCGTTTTCGATTCGCGTACCGTAGCGCCGCACCGTTTCGTGCGCCAGCCAACACGCTTCTTTTTGCGTGCAGGTCGAGAGGATATGCATGTACGCGCCGGCAATCGTCGCGAACGCTTTCAGCGCTTTCGTCGAAATCAAATCCGCCGAATCCGCCGACGTTCCAGACAGGCGATCGGTCCCGCGAATCGCCGGAGTCGGGACGCCGATCAACGGATCGTTGTAACCGTTATCGACAAATCCATAGGGGCCTGAATCCATACGCGCGTACGGCAGTGCGCTTCCGAAATGTTCCTGCAACAGAACGCTGAGTAGCGTGTCCGTGATTGACGGCACGGCATCCGGACAGAAGTAGCGCTTGAGCGACGCGCTGGCCTGTTCCTGATAACGGCCGACGGAATCGAGATTCAACGCGGCGACGGCGCGGCGCAGAATGCCGGGATTGCGCGCGGCGAAACCGATCGTGCCGCTGCCACGCGTGGTCAACAACGCACGGATCGCGCGCTTCAACGGCGGAATGTCTCCAGCCGTCGCACCTTCGTGAATGGCGCGCATGGCTTCGAGCGCGACAGCCGCTCCAGTACCGCACGCGTTCGCGCCCTGGCGCTGCGTCGAACAGACCGCGACGATCTCTTCCTGCATCGTCGCATCGATGTAACCGCACGTGACCGGCAATGCTGCTTCGGGTTCGAATTTCGCGTCGATGACCATGCGCAAACGCACCGCGCCGCGATCAAAGAGTACGTCCAATTCGACGCCCATTTCAGGACTGACCATCATCGCTGGGAAGGCGGCATCGCCTTCGTGGAAACCGCCGTAGCCGACGTTGTTGCTCCAACTTTCAATCGATGCCGTCGCGTCGGGCAAGTAGCGTTCGGCAGGTGACCAGCTCGAAATCAACCCGACAGCACCCGCGTGCAACATGATCATTTTGACCGAGCGCGGTTCCATGATCGTGTAGACCAGCTTGCCTTTGATCTGCGATTTTTTGGAGTCGAATTCAGCTTGATCGCGGATGCGGATGGCGACAGCCGTGACGCCGCCAGAGGTCGTTGAACCTGAATACGAAACGATGGCTTGCGTGCGTTTTTTGCGTTCCGCCAGAATCTTGTGGCGCAGTTCGAACGGGTCGATGACTTCCAACAGGGCAGACGTACACTCCCAGCCCGTGGACATCTTCCAATCGCCGAAGACGCTCTTTCCGTCAGCGGGCGCTTCGAACGGACGAGCGCGGATGTTCCATTCGCGAAGCTTCGCCGACACGTGGCGATAGGTCGCATGATATGACGAAATTGAGGCTTGCTTATCGGTGCTCCAGACCATCTCCGTCAATTCCATCAGGTTCGCTTCGGAGACCCGGTCCCCGATCGCTTTGAGGCGTTCCCGAATTATTTCTCGCATGCCGCCTTCTCCTTAAAAGCGCGGAGTGCCAAGCACAGGGCGTCGGGAGGTGGCCCAGCGCCACTTTCCCCGACACCACGTGCTCAGCACCCAGCGTCCAATCCAATTTTTAAACTGCACGTTACGTTTATCCGAACTTCGAAACAGCTCCTCCGTTTTAAACATGAACACTCAAACCGCATGTTGAATGCTCATTTACCCTTATTACTGGCTGAACGTCACCTTCAAAAGAACATAATACTAGGATTCGCCGATATTTCAAAGGCGATTGTAGTCCTGCTTGACGTGAAAAATTACAGCTACGCGATGGTCTCGCCAGCCTGGTCAAACGCCATCGCTGCATAAGAGACGGCGCTATGCGAGTTAGCCTTCATCATTTGATCATAATGAAGCAATCTTCCTGGCTTCAACATCCACCGGCAGGCGCTCAACATCGTCAGAACCGCCGTCACAGCATCAACATGCCGCGAGTTTTGAGTCCGAGCGATTTCGGAATAGAAGCCTTCAGCGTCAAGCTTTTCGATCAGCTTCAGCATCTTCAAATCCATGCGCTCAATGGGTTTCAGCAACCGTTCGTCGATCATGCTGCTGTGCCCAAATTCCGGTCCGACATGGCTTAAATCCACACTGCATAAGATGCACCACGTGCGTTTCGAGTTCTCCAACTCGCTCCGTAAAGCCGCCACAAATCGCGTAAATTCGTCGTCCACGAATGGATTTTGGTCCCGAGCCAAGAACGTATCCGACGATCCGCACAAAATCGGCACGATTTCAACGCGCCGGTTGCCACGTTCGGCTAGAAGTGCTTGAATCAACGCCGCTTGGAATTCGATCGAATGCTCGCCGCGATGAGCCATTTCGGCAGCCATGTCATCGCTTTTCGACGCGATATGCAGTCGCTTCGAAATCTCGCGCGCGTTCCGCAAAATACCCAAAGGCGTTTCAAAATCTTTCTGAGAAACACTGAACAACTGATCGCCCGTAGCTTGATGCGTGACGCCCAGTACGAAAATGACTTCAGCCTGACTCGATTCGATTAACTCTTTGTAGGCATGAGCATACGTTGCACCACCGACACGCAAATCGATATGCGGAACGATCACAGCCCGGACGGTATCCGTCGGCGGTGTCACCGTGGCGCTCAACATTCCAGGACCATCTTCGGCAGTAAAAAATCCTTCGACAGTTGTCTTAAACTCATCAGGCACCGACGGATACGCAGAACCGGCATGCGCCGCCGTCCACGAACTCATGTCGAGATACCGTTTCATCCGCTGCGTCACCTTCGTTTCGAAGGACGCACTATTAAGAAACATGGCGAGTTCGAGTTCGTTTTGCAGAACGAGCGCTTGTTCAGGCTGGATCGCGTGGTTGTACTTTTCTCGAAACGCGTCAGAGGCTTGGATCGCGTTACGCCGACCATTAAAGAGCAGCGCGAGCATATAGGCCCACGTACTGAGCACAGCGGTCTGAGACGCGAATCCATCAGGATCTTCGAGCAGGACTGAATTTTTTTCAGAATCAGCATCCGCCTCAGCAATCCCGTCCTCGCCCACCTTTATAAGGCGAGCGCGCACGACACGAAGAGGAGGAATCGGGTCATAAATGGTCTCAGCCGTTGGGAGCGCACCGGCGGACGAATCGTCCGACAGGTCGTCGCCAAACGAAGGAGCGACGATGGCGTCGAGATTGTCATTGTCCGCATCATCGGTCGGCATAGCCATAAAAAACCCAAAGAATCGAACACAAAAGCGCCAGGATGCCCGGAAAGTGAGCGGGGAACACGAAATTTAGCATAAAAGAGCCCACTTTGCTACTGTTTATCGACCGATTTTGCTTGACAGGTAAAGAAAGATGTGTAGAATTCGTGACGTAATAGCAACGCGGGTGTAGCTCAGTGGTAGAGCGCGACCTTGCCAAGGTCGAAGTCGAGGGTTCGAACCCCTTCACCCGCTCTCGTTCCATCTCCCTTACCATCAACAACTTGTAACGATTCTTGGCGCTGCGCAACAGCGCCTTTTTCGTTTTGTTTTTGAATTGAAGCCACATTGTATACCACCCCTGCATCCGCCCCTACGGGAATGGCCATGTTCTCCGCGCCGGCCGCCAGTGGAATCACATTCGCGCTGCGTTGCTTCTCCACAAATTCTCCCGTCAGCAGCCGCGCGCCCGTCAACACGTCCCACACGGCTTGAGACGAAAGTTTGGCATCCACCATGTCGACGTAATGCCGTTCGTCCGTGTCGCGGGGCGCTCGCCCTACCTGGACACGCACTGAGTCGAAGTTGACTAGCCGCCTCGCCCAGGAAATGTGCGTCTTCCGCAGCGCGTACATGTCGCGCCCCTCCATCAGCCGAGCAACTTCGGGGCTTACCAGCTTCGCGAGCTCGTTGACGGCCCGGACCTTCTCGGCACGCTTGGCCAGTTTCTTCGGATCGCGCGGCGGAGCACCATCGAAGCCACGCTGCCGACCGGAAAAGATAAGG
Organism: Planctomycetota bacterium; assembly: GCA_037129555.1. Lineage (GTDB taxonomy): Bacteria > Planctomycetota > SZUA-567 > H5-PLA8 > H5-PLA8 > JANXLS01. Next base: position 13,139 of record JBAXUS010000008.1, on the reverse strand, counting down.
TGGGCGACTTCGACCGGATCGACCATCGCCGTGAGCGCGTTGCCTTTCGGCCACACCAGACGGGTGAACGCCAGCGCCATGCACCGGTTGAAATACTTGCCCAAGTTGATCCGTGACACCGCTTCCCCGTGATGAGAGACCAGAAGAGGCAAATCCGTCGACACGTCCCCGCGGGCTTTCACGTACGCCTGCAGTTCGGTCAGAAACGCAGGCGGTAGCGTCGCCATCCCGTTGCGTTTCTTTCCTTGTGGCGGGGGGAGAACGATTCGTCCATTCCGCAGATCGCCGATCGTCGCCTGCACAACGGCACCGGGCCGATTGCCAGTCAACAACAGTGCCTTGAACACGACGGGCGAGGAATACTCGTGCGCGAACAGCTCGTCAAAATCGCCCGCCGCCGTAAAAATCGCGCGGACCTCTTCGGGCTCGAACGCGCGACGCTGCTTGTGGCCGGGCCAGGGCAACTGTTTCCATGCTTGCAACGGATCGTACGGAAGCAAGCCCGTCATAGCCGCCCATCGGCTGACCTGCTTCAACGGCGCTTGCACGGAAAACACGGCGTAGTGCGGAGTGCGCTTCTTCGCGACTTTCATGCAGTCCGACGTCAGCTTGCCGATGTTGGCGAAATCCGCCCCGATGTTGAGGCCTAACGGATTCCGCTCCAGCACCTGCGTCAGCCATTGTTTACGCGGCTCCGACGAAAGCGGTGCCTCGTTCAAAAACCGTTCCACCATTTCGGCGTATGGCATCTGCCAGCCGCTGTTGTCGGGAAGACCCAGCTTCCTCTTTTCTCGCCCATCCAGAAACTCCTGCATTCCCTTCTCGGCTTTGCGCTGATCGTTCAACCAGATCGTCTTGTTCCGCCGATGCCCATCAAGCGGATCGGTGTAACGAAAACGAAAGCCCGTCCGTCCAGTTCTGCCGGACTTCACTCGTATTGCTCTCATGATTTCAAATCTCCATTCACGGCGGGGCCGAGTCTTTCTCGCTCGCGCAGATAATTCTCCAAAGCGACCACACGCACGCGGAGGTAGCGTCCGATCCGTAAAGCCGGTAAATTTCCTGAATGAATTTCGCGGCGAACCGTCTTTACGGATATGCGCAGCATTTCCGCGGCTTCGTGAACGTCCACCGCCAGCGGCTTTGAGCGTGGCGTGACGACGGTCAACGTGGATGTGGTGTCTGCCCCGTGCGATCGAGTAATGTCACTCACTGTAGTGTCAGGCTTCCAAGCCAGCACCAATGACGAGGCGATGTTTCGAGAAAACGTCTTTTCGAAGTAAAGTGTCGCCGGCCACCGATGCAACACCTTAACTTTACGATTTCGGGCAGATCGCGATACGGGACAGTGGAATGCTTTCTTGTCCCAATCTCATTCAATGATAACCGAATCTTGCGCTTGTTTTAGAAAGGCTTCAAACGGTTGTTCGTCCCGAGCGTGGTGCGCAGCTTGTGCACGGTCCATTTTCCTGGAAAATGCAGTCTATCCGTGACCTTACCGGCAAAATCCTGCAAATACATTCCTAAAGCGTGGTCCATGCAGCCTTTTCCAAATTCCGGGTATCGACCTTCCAGAATCCGCGTCAGGTGGGCGAGTGTAAAAACATTATAAAAATCCTTCGGCCCCACCTGGCGTTTGTTCGCTTTTCGCTTTGGTGGGAACACGTCGGTCCAGCCCTTGAGATAGGCCGGCGAAGCGTCAAACGCGTCGTTGATCCAATCAGCGATATTGTCTTCCTTTTTAAATCGAATCGTCTGCGGGACGAAAATTATCTTACCCATGCAACCGAACGTTTTTTCCGGCTCTGACATATAGGAATAGTGCATGTCTACCGGAGCGGGCAAGTCCCACGTTTCAAGATGGCTTAAACACCAGCGCTTGCAGAATCCGGCCAACGGATCGAGATCGACTAACGTTTTGCCTCTGTTTTTTTGAAGAAAATCAAGCGTCGGCAGCGGTAGATATGAGAGTCGATTTGCTTTCAGCGCTTTCAGTTCATTTTGGAATGCGGGCTCTGTGATAAGCCAACCCAAGTATGACGTCAGCAAATCCAAAACAGTATTTCGCCGTTTTTTCAATTCTTTAATCGTAAACGCTGAATCAATAGGTGATGGCCTTAACATTGGCCGTCCCCATTCTCGGACAGCATGTGAATGTAGAATCTGCCTCCCGCTCTGGAAGCCCACGCCCAATGTATATTCGCACAGGGCCGCGAGTTTCCGCTCATAAGTCAGTTCTGTTTTGAGCGGTTGCTTGGATTTAGATTTGGAATCGGATTTGAGGCGTTCGGTCAGTTTCACAATGGCATCAGTCAGGCTGTCGGGAATGCCATAAAGCGGTTGCCGCAAGAAACTGGCTTTAAAGTCCGCGGTTACGGCGTTATCGTTCTGCACTTCATCGATCAGCTTCTTCACCTTCCCCAACGGATCATCTATAACAGGAACCGGAGCAGAAGGCGGAAAAGACTTAAATCCGTGGGCCGGTCCCGGCGCGGAATACTCGCTCATCGCACGAGCGCCCTCTTAAAAAGGTTTTGTTGAATGTGAGCCGGCCACCAAGCTATCTCGAACGAAAATACACCGGAGCCAATCGCATTTCGCGCGCATTTCAGCAATCCTCGTACGACTCAAGTTTTTCTGGGCTCAGCATTTTGGCATTCAACGTCTCCATGAACGCTTTGAGCCGCGCCATTTCGCTTGAAACCGCATCATACTGATCCTTGAACGCTTCCGGGATTACACCACGCATATCCTCCCACGCCTCCGCTGCAACGCCGAGCCGATCAACGGCCACGCGCCCTTTCTCGCTGATTCTTTTTTTGGGAGGAATCGCCGTCACTTCGCCTTCCAGGCGCTGTTTGAACTCCTTGCACTTCCGAGTCCATTCCTTGCCTGGACTTTTGTCCGCCGTCAATTCGCTGAGCTGCTTCTGAAATTCCGGCAGCTTCGATTTGGGAACGCGCTTCAACAATGGCTTTGTTGGCAACAGTTGAAACATGCGGTTCCACGGCAAACCTCTGCTTTGAAACGATTTAACTTCTTTCAAATCCCATTTACAAAAGAGTGTCCGACAGCCGTGAAGCGTCTCCTTACTGGCTGGAACGCCTTTGGGCAGCGCCCCCGCCAACGCTGCGAGTTCACCGCGCTTCGCTGGCCGTGAGCGAAAGAACTTGTCCACCAATTTACCAACGTGCCATTTGCCGACGAGCCCCGACGCTTTGTCTTTGAGCTTGTCGCGCAAGGCTTGAAGAACTTTTGGGGGGATTTCCATCTTCGGTCTCCTCTACGTGCCGAACCTTGCGCCTGAAGACTGCATCGCATTGCAGAGACAGAATGTTACTTCCTCGCGGCCCGGCCAATTGCCCGCAGCTTGGCGATGATCGTGTTGGTACCGCCTAGCGCGTATCGCCCCGGCATCAATTCATTCTCAACGGCAACAACGCCCCCGCCGACAACATGGCCTCAAAATACCCGCTGATCTTTCCCGCGATCGGCTCCGAACGAATGACCACGCCCAGTTCGATGTTGCGAAGCTGTGCCGCCTCGGTGAAATTCGCCGACGACACGAAGGACGTGTGGCCGTCGATCACGATGGACTTCGCGTGAAGGTTGGCGCGCTGCTTCGTGTCCACCGACAACGCGCGCGGATCGTAATAAATCTCCGGCAGCCGTTTTCCAGACCAGTGCTTCGTTTTGAAATCGGCGGCGTAGCGGCAAACGATCTGGCTGCTGTCGGAAGTGTCGTTCCAGCCCCGCGCGATATTCAAAAACATGCGTACCCGAAGGTTGGGATTATTGTCCATCCGCTCGGCCAGAATCTGAAACAACGCTTCGCCCTGGTACACGGCAAAGCAGGCGATCAATACATCCCGTTGTGCGGTCGTGAACAGCTCTCTGACTACGACGCCGGTGTCCCGATCCGAAGCGCCCTTAGCGTTATGTCCCGTCCACACCAGTTCGACATTCGTGTCCGTTCCGGCAGGCCCGCGCGTTTGAATAGCCGCGTCGAAGATCAGCGCCATGTGTTCCGGCTTCATGCCTTCGCCCGCGAGCTTCTTCAAGAACGAAACCAAATCAGCGCACACTGGCGCGGAGCAATACGATTGCATCGCCAAAGATGAAAACGGCGGGCATAAGCGGCCTGAACGCAAGCCCTGCGCAACGGCGCGCAATTCGCTGCCCGAAAGTCGTGTCAGTATTTCCAGCATCAGCAGTCCACCGCGAAGAATTCCGCCCCGACATTGGATAACGTCGGCAGCACCAACGCCCTGTCCAGATAGCCGTTGAATTGCTCGCACGATGTTTCGGCGATCAGTACGCAGCCGTGACACGCCGCGCCCGCCAGAAACCGCTTTTCCTGGAGGCTCGCCGGTTCATGTTGGGCGCATACCGGATCGTTCGAGCACAAACGTCCCAATTCCAGCGCGGCCTGCATGTGCTCACCGATTCGGCGCCCCACCTCAATCAGCCCACCCAGCGTACCTTCGGCGTCTTGCGTTCCAGTATGCAGCAAAATGCCGTAACCTGAACTGTTCGCATACACGCGCTCACGAATCGAACTGGCGGGATAGCCGCATTCCAACGAGACAGCTGTCAGCAGCAAGTGCGACAGGGAATGCAGCATGATGTACGGCAATCCCGGAAATATCGCCTTCGTGCCTTGATGCTCGTGCTTCCAATTTTCGAAACCGTCGTAGAGCTTCTTGCCACGGAGCACGACGGCTTCCCGCCGCTCCCATTCTTCAATGGCGCTCTTTTTGAATCCGATGAACACGCCCTCGCCCCGATTTTCCATCGCGGGGAGCCATTGTATTTCGCGCGCCAATGCTGCGCGTGCTACGTCGATGCTCAATTCGCCGTCTTTGTCGGGTGAAGCGGATTCGAAGCGCGTGAAACCCACCTGCGCCTTGACCTCGCGCATCCGATGCAGAAGCACGACGCGCTCCACGCCCTTCATCGACGGCTTGGACTGCCATTTGTCGATAGGCAGATTCCGAGCGAAGAAGTTGCCTTCCGGCTTGTCTTCACCCAGTTCGTCCTTGCAGGATTGAAGCGTTTCCAATTCAGCGAGCTTGATCGACTTCATCTGAACGTCGAAGCCGGTCGGCGCTTTGCGATCTTTGATTTCCGTGAGCACTTCGTCGTCGCTGAAGCCATCCAGAGCCGCTTTGACGCTCGCCTTCTTGCGCTCGTATTTCAATTCGTCAAGCGTGTCCACCGGCTCCAGATTTTCCCAGACGCGGCTGACGGCCTTAACGATCGCTTCCTTTCGGTCCGGCAGCGAAATCACGCTGATCACTTGCGGGAAGTAAGAGTTGCTGGCCGTTCGCAGCAGCAATCGGCTGGGTTCGCCGCAGGCTTCTTTCGTGTACGGTCCGAGCCAGGGACGAGAGCCGTCGCAATTGCCGAGAGCCTTTAGTTCTAGTTTTGACGCTTCTACCATCGGTCGTTCTTTACCGCATTCGCAGCGCACGATGATTTCCGACAAATCGCCGCTCGTGCCGCGCTCGTCCATCCACAATTGCCGCGTGCAATTCGTGTTGCTTTTGTGGACAAAATCGCGCCAGTTGATGTCGCCGATATGGCCCTTACGACATGCCCGCACAAACCGGACCGGCACTACGAGACGCTTGCGCCTTTTGTCGTCGATGAATTTCCCGCGCGTCAGCGCCTTGCGATGCACCAGCAAGCGGGAACGCGTCGTGCTGGCTTTGTCCTCGTCTTCAACGTCCTGTGTGATGAACCACTCGGGAAACTGCCACCCGGTGATCCCCGTGAGATCATCATGGCCATCGTCCACGTCACGGGGCGGAGAGAACAGTTTGATGTTGGCGACGGGCGTCTTCTGCCGTTCAAAATAATCTTTGATCTTCGCGATCAGGCGCGCCTCGTGTATCTCTTCGCGGCCGGCGACGGACCAGTTGTCCAGCCCGCCGATCATCACTGAATAGTCGGGAAGATCGACCAGCGCCCCCGGCCCGAATGTCGTGATGACCTGGCTTTGGCGTAATTGGCCGTGCGGTTTCTTGCTCATTCCCCGGCCTCCGTTTCGATCTCAATGTTGTCCAGCGTGCGCAGCCACAAGTTCACGCTCGGTTCCACGTCGCGCATGGAACGGTTGGCGCGGAACTCCTGATAAATCGCTGGCTTCTTTTTTAATTCCGTATCGAGGAAGTCGTACAGCAACCGTTGCGCGCTGCCCGCCTCCTCTTGATACTGCAACTGCGCGTTGCTCTGCTGGAGTTCATGCGCGATCTTCTCCCAATCGTCGAGCAACTTGGACGCTCGATCACGAACGCGTTCCTTCAATCCTTTCAAGTCCGGCTTTTCATTGGCTTCCGCGCGTCGCATCAATTCGTCCACCACGAAATCCAGATTGCCGCGCTCGCTCAAAATCGCCCCCGCGCCCTTCGGAGCCGTCATCGGCCTGTGGCCCAGGCGCGCCAGCGCCACCGTCACCGCGGCCAATCCGCGATCCAACGCGCGCGGCGAGAACGGCGTCACGCTCGTCGCTTCCACGCTGCGGTAGAACGATTGGTGATACGCGTCGAAGCGCTCGTAATGCGAGCGGTCGCGCGGCTTGTGGATGTTCAAGATCGTCACCACCAGCCCCGGCTTTTCCTTGTCGCGGCCGACGCGGCTCGTCGCCTGAATGTATTCGGCGCTCGTTTTCGGTTGCCCGTACACCACCATCAGTCCCAGGCGCGTGATGTCCAAGCCCACCGAAATCATGTTCGTTGCCAGCGCCACGTCCACGCGATCTTTTTCGAAGAACGGAAGCGCAAGGCGACGCTTGGCGTCGGATACTTTATCGGTGCTCACGCGCGAGGTCAGTTCCATCACTTCGTAATCAATGCGCCGGTTCGCGAAGCTGCCCACCGTCTCGCCGACGCGTTTGCGGTTGGCGAAGCCCGTCAAACTCGTGCTCACTTCGTCTTCGACGATCCGGCGGCTGCCACCCAGTTCGCGCAAGCTGTTGTAGTAGCCCAGCAGCGTCATGTAGGGATCGGCGGAATTCTTGTCGTTCTTGTTGCCGCCGTTCGCCTCATACGCTTTCTGAGCCGCGCCCATCAGCGCCAAGAACGTGCGCAACATGACGCGCTTGGGGCTTCGGCCTTGAGCTGCGACGCCCACGTATAACCGCGCGTTGCTCTCGGCGGTCGAATGCGTCCGCGCGAAAAACGTGTTGCGGCGATCCGGGCAGGGCGGCGGGAAAATGTCCACCACGCCTCGATTAAACAGCGCCTTGATTTGAGTCTCCGCGCGACGCACCGTGGCTGTGGACGCCACGATTTTCGGGCGTACTTTCTTGCCGCCGATCACCTGTTCACACAACGCGTCCAGAGCCGTTTCGTACAGTCCGACCATCGTGCCCATCGGCCCGGAGATCAGATGCAATTCGTCCTGAATGACCAAATCCGGCGGGGCCAGCGGTCCGGGCAACGGCGTGCCGTAACTGGTCTGACATGGGCCGTAGAAACCGTGTTTGTCGTTGCGTTCAACTTTGCCGAAGAATCCGCCCACTTCGCCCGTCCACGGCATTGCTGCGAATTTATCGACGGTCGCGATCAGGAAGCACGGCAAGCGCCGGTAGATCGGTTCGTCCACCGCCAGGATCGGCAGGTTGCGGTTGCCGGTGAATTCACATTTTCGATTCGCGCAACGCACGCGCAGATCGGTGGGCTGCTCGGGATTCGGGATCAATTGGAACGACTGGTTCTTGAATTTCGTGCCACACCACGGACAGTTTTCCAGCGGGATCGGCGCGGGTTTGCGGTCGTCGTTTTGAAACGCGATCGTGCGCGAACGCGCGGAGTACGAATTGTTGTCGCCCTTCTTGCCCATGCGATTCGGCGTCGCGGCCTGCCCCACCCACAGCCCGATTTCAAAAGGCCATTCGCCGAGCTTCTCGACATCCTTCTGTCGCTCCAATTCCAGCGCGCAGATCAACGTCGCCGCGCGGCCGAGCTGGTCGAGCGTCAGCAGACGCAGCGTGTAGCGCATCAAGACACTCAAGCCCGCCGACGCGATGCCGGGATTCTTCAGCCGCCGCAAAATCAGCGTGAACGCCGCCAGTCCCAAATACGCTTCGGTCTTTCCGCCGCCGGTCGGGAAGAAGAGCAAATCCACGGTGCTGCGATCGTCGTGCAGCGGGTTGGCGATGCTGGGCAGATTCATCAGCAAAAACGCCAACTGAAACGGACGCCACGCGGGCGGATCAACGTCTTCGGCCTTCTTGCCGGCCTGTGGTCCGAAACGCTGGCGCGCCTGCATCGCCATACATTTGTTCGCCATCCGGAACGCTTCGAGCGCCTGCGGTTCACCGAGCAGCTTGACGCCTTCATCGATACGGCGCGCGGCCACTTTCGCGCGGTTGATGAGATCATCGACCACATCCTGTCGCTGCTGCAAGTGCATCGTTGCGGCATTGTATTGCGCTTCGATCCACGTCTTATATTGGCTGGCCAGTGTGCCGATTTTCTGCTGCGCGTCAGTTCCGTCTTTCAACGTGGCCAGAACTTCCATTTTCAATTCCACGCCGTCGATCTTCGACGCCGCGACATGCTCTACCGATGCGTCCGGTATCCACTCCGTTTTGACCGTGCAGCATTTCGCGTCCGGGCCGCAATGCGCTTGCGTCGAAACGCCATGCCCCACGGCATATTCGAAATCGTTGCGGTACAGCAGGTCGTTCACGCGTTCGTCGCGATCATCGGAATTCAAGCCGCGCGGGTTGGGGCGCGGGATCAGCGCTTCAGTCGTCTTCACTTCGAGTTCCGCTTGAAACGCAAATGCTTCGTCGCGCAGTTCATCGGGCTTGGGCGTGCGTTCGTTCACCAGAAAGATCGATACCGCGCGCGTGCCTTTGGCCAGCAACCCGCCAGGCATGTCGTCGGTGTTGACCGGCTTCACCGACAGCACCAGCTTCAACCCGCCGCTGTTCGGCACGAGGATCGATTTCGGCTTGCTGGTGGCGGTCTGCGGCAACGGTACGGGCAGTGTTTCGGTGCGCGGGGTGCGGGTCCATTTGTCGTCGAGGCCCTTCTTATAGTCGCCCCAACGAACCGTCACGTTCCACGTCTGCTTGCCCGCGCTGGCCAGCAAGCTCATGCCCATTGACGACGGCAGAAATGCGCGGCGAGCGGAGGCCGGTTCGGGCGTGGTGGCGTCGTCGCCGTTCCCCGGCTCGCCGCCGGCGTCGGCGGTGTCGTCGGATTCGGCATCGTATTTCTGGTCGTCGCCCGCGTCGGTCGGCACGAGAAAACCCGTCAGATACCAACTCTCCGGGCGCGTCTTCGGCAGTGTCTCGGACGCAAGCGGGCCGTCGTTTGTGGGGCCGATCAAGTCGAGGCGCAACGCGTCGAGCAGTTGTTGGCGTACCGTAACGGAGGACATATTTTCCCCTCATGCAATGCTGCACCGGATTCGGCGGCGTTGCTTAGAATTTCCAACCTTCAGCTTTGATCATCGCCAACGGCGTTATGCACGGCACGTTCAGAAATTGACACAGGTTGGGCATCTTGGGCGGCTTTTCGCGCGGATAGTCGCGTCGCTTTTCGTTCGTCACCACCGTCAAACCGTACTTCTTGGCCGCCGCGACCACAAAGGGATCGGCGTCCTGTTTTAATGCGTATGTGTTGATCAAATCGGCACCAGCGATTTGAATTTCGGCATCTGATGCGATCACAAATTCCGGCGTGCTCTCGCGCTTTTCTTTCATCCATTTTGACAGCTCGTCGTCTTGGCGCTGAATCTCCATGAACACGAAATCGACCGTAAAAATTCGGCCTTCATCAATGCCGTCTTCAATGCGTTGCCACAGGCTGACGAAGACATCCCTCGGGAATTCGCGCCATGCGAATCCCACCCACGCGTTGGCATCAAAGTTATAGCGCGTGGGAGGCTCAATAGGCATGTTCGCGCAGTTTCTCCAGGTTCTTCGCCTTCACTCCCAGGATTTTTGACGCCTCCATGATCGTAATAACGTTTTCGTCCATCCCGCGCAACGTCGAGCGGATCAAGAGCGTTCCGAGATGCGACGCTTGCGTAACGTAATACGTGGGTCCGCCTTCGCTCTCGCGCGGCGTGTTTCGCGCGGCGGTCGCTTGCGCGATCAGCTTCCGAAGAACCGTGTCGGTGCGAATCCCGAAATCTTTCATCCGAAGCGCGGCCGCATGGGCGCTCACCCAATACCGCCGGGCGACTCCATGCACGTCGTCAAAGCTCGCTTCTTGCCCTTTCAACGATGTGATTCGGCGATCTTGGGCCAACACGGTTCCGGGCATCAGTGTTTCGGCGGCAAAGCGGTTGCAGTAAACCTCGTCGTTGCCACCCCCGTCCCACACCGAAGAGATATTGCTCTGTCCAAGAAAGATGTGCCCCAATTCATGCAGCAACGAAAACACCCGGCCCAGCGGCGCATCTTTCGTGTTCACCAGCACCACCGGGTACGGCTTCTCCACCATCGCCGCCGCGCGGAATTCTTCGATGTCGAGCGAACACTGGAATACGAAAATCCCGGCATCTTCAAACGCCTGTTTCCAGCCATTGAGCGCCTGATACTCGGTCGTCCAACCGGATTGCGTCGCGAGCGTGACGCCCAGAATTTGGCGCGCTTTCGCGGCCAATTCGGGAATGGGCGTGTTGCGTGTGGCACTGCCAACGAATTCCCAGCGCTTCATGTCCGGCGGGCCTTCAGTCTGGGGCAGCAGTTCCAGAACAGCGGCGCGGCGCTCCCGAGCGAGGCGAAGTTCCAATCGAGCATGGGAAGACAGTTCGCCTTTAGCCGTCTCGGGCAGGCGTCGAAAATCGGGCAGCGCCGGTTCACCGGGCGGCATCTTGTTCATATAGAACATTGAAAGCGGCCAATGGCATTTGCCGGCCAATTCAAACAGCTGCCGAAGCGATGGACGTTCCTCGCCGTGCTCCCATTGTTCGTAGCGTTCGGGCGAAACACTGGCTTTGGTCGCCATTTCTTCGGGCGTGTAGCCACCTTGCGTTCGGACCCATACGAGCGCAGCGGGATTTATCAAGGCTTCAGGATACGTCATGCTCATGTCGTGTCTCAATCCACCGAAATACACTTTATCGTTTTCGGTCCGTGTGGAAAAAGACTTTCCAAAAAATTAAAACACCTCACCGTTTCGCTTGCAAATTTTCCCGCAATGCAGGAACCGATCAGGTCCAGGCGCAGGGCGTCGAACCGTTGTGGACGGACGTTGACAGCGGTCAAGTGTTGCTCCTTTTTCTACGCCACCTTAAGCGTCTTTTTTAACGCCGTCTCGACTTTTTGCGACAGATCGGCGGGGTCTGTGAAGAAGCCGCAGATGTGCGAACTGAGCACTCGGTTTTTGAAGTCCCGTAACTTGGCGAAAGCCTCGGGGTTCTCTTCGATCATATCGACCGTGATGGGCGCGTTCTTGTCCATCACGAAGATGCAAATGTCCTTCTTGCTGGCGATGGCCTGGCGATACTCCAACTCGGTCATCGAGAACCCGGTACTGCTGTCCACGTAACCATACCGCATTCCGAATACGCCGAGATACACTTTCGACTCCAACACCTTTTGCCGAATGTGGCTCGCGGGCGCTTGCGCCGTGGGAACAAAATCTTCCATGCCGACGTACTTGCAGTTCAACTTGTCGATGACACTTCGGACGGCCTGGCGATGCGGCTTCAAATCAAGATAAGTCGAACTGAGGAACACGGAATTGGACGGCACGGTTTCGGCCTGCGCTTCCGTGACCGCGAGTTCCGCTTGATAACTCGTACGAAGCGCTTGAATCTCGCCGAGCTGAACGCGCAGCGTCGTCAAGTGCCCGGCTTCTTCAGGAAGATTCTCCATCAAACCCTTCACGACCGCCGCCTCCAGCACACCGCGGCGGGCGTCCAGAGAGCGCAGCATCGTGTAGATTTGGTGGCGGCGTTCCGCGTCCGCCGCGCGTTTGGGATCAATGGCGCGGGATACTTCTTGAGGCGGCTCCAGCACGGCGTTCTGTCCGGCCTTTGATGACGTAATCCCGAGTGTGCTGGCGGCGAAGGCTTCGAAGAACATGAAGAAGTCGTCGTTACTCATCACGCTGTTTCGATCGTAAAGATACAGCTCAATGTTGAACGGCGTCGTAGCATCCAACAGGAACGTCACCAACGTGGCGGCCATTTCGGACGCGACTACTTTGTAATCAATCCCTGCGACACCCGCCCCAATCGCCGGGAACGCGATTGAACGGCAATTCAACGCAACCAACAACTCCAAACACCGCCGAGTCGTTTGCCGGACGATGATCTCCCGCGACAAATCGCAGTCATCCTTTCCAATCGTGATCGCGTGAAAAATATATTTCGCGGCCAAATCTCCCGCCGACGAAACCGCAACATCCCCCGCTTTGGCAGGCACCAACTTCGACGCATCTTCAGCGATACGGCTGCCGCCTGCGTGGCGAATAGCTTTGGAAACCCCGCCACCCATGGAAAGGTAATAATCGTCCGAACTCACCAGGACTTCGGCTTTCGACGACGTGATGTCTCCAAAGATCAACGTGATGTTGGAACGCCCCACTTTGTATGTTCGCGAGTCCATGTCGATTCCCCTTATCCCTTACCATCCCGGCAACTTCACTTCCCGTCACGGTGCAGCGAGTCGATATTCTTCCACGAATTTAGATCGAGGCGCAGGGCGTCGAGATGTTGTTGGCGAACGTTGTTGGCGGTCATGGTTTTCCTTGCCATAATGATTGATAAAAATTATCCATGCAATTTTTATTTCGTCCGCTACATTTTAGTACAACGCTTTAAAAAAGGATTTCACATGGCAAAGAGTGATGACGAACTTGCAAAACTGATTGGTGCCGATTTTCAGAAAACACAAAAGCAACTTGAGAAAATCGTAGGGAGCAATGCAGCGCAGGCCGCATTTGAATCACAATTCAAACCTTCGGCTGGAACGCTCGCGATGATGGAAGCTGATAAAAAGGCCAATGAAAAGGCGAAAAAACTTTTCGCGGAAGAAGAAAAGTATCGAAAGAAAGCCGGTAAAGCAGTTCAGGATTGGATCAATTTCCTTCAGAAAACTCATAAACTTTGAGATTTAGGAATTCGGACGGGGTTAAAACAACCCCGCCCCCGCATCCTTCTTCTTC